>JBBAEI010000015.1:0-71159 GCA_041656055.1 Weeksellaceae bacterium | reverse complement strand
TTTGAATGGTTGAAACACGCCCTGCAAAACATCAACACAATCAACCACAAAAATGTCCGCACGCTATATCCGCAGAATTATAAGAATTTAGCCAAACAAAAATAGATGTAGTTCATAGGGCGGATACATATGAACGGTAAATTGCTTGTTTCAAAAACGCTGACGGACAAGAAAGAAATCGATTTTTCTCATTTGAAATCCGGAGTTTATCTTATGCATCTACTGAATGCTCCCAACGAAATCATAACGACAAAAAAACTGATGAAGAAGTGATAAATCTTCTCTGAAAAAACAAAGCTTTCGGTTAAAGAAAGCTTTGTTTTAAATTGAATTAAGTGAATGCTTTAGATTTAAAGGTTTTATAGAGGCTAAAGCCGAATTGATTTGATTCATTTAATCCGTTGGCTAAAGCCAACGGCAATAGTTTGATGCTCTGTTTGCAATAAAATCAAAAAGCAAGAAAACATTGCCGTCCACTTCAGTGGACGGAGTCAAGATTTAGGATATTTATTTGTGTCTTGGTGTGTGTTGAATACAGCTTTGATAAAAATTATTTTTTGTTGTTCATCAAGTGTATAAAAAACTATAAACGGAAACTTTTTCATAGGTTTGCCTCTGAAGTTTTCAAAAAATATTTTAAAATAAAGCACTTTTTGTATGTCCCTAAATGTTTTCTTATAATCATCTACAAACATAGCAGCTACTTTATTAGAAGCTTTGTTTTTATAATAATTAATTGCGTCTTCTATGTGATTTTGGGCAACAGGAGTAATTACAATTTCATAAGTCATATTTCTTTTTCATTTCTTCATAGAAATCATCAGCATCTTTACAATCATCTAAAGAAATATTCCTCTGGTCCAATAATACTTTTTTTTGCTCATCAGTAAACAAAAAATCAGTTTCTTCTTCTTTTTTATATTGAGCTCCAATCAGCTCAAGAAACTCTTGAAAGAAAGATTCTTTGCTTTCCGGAATAGATACATTATAAAAAATCATAGTATTCATTTTTAAGGTTTAACAACCAATTGTTACTGTAAAGTATGTGTACTATACTCATCACAAAAATACAATATAGTGAGCGGATAAACTATTTTTTATAAATTAAGGAATAGCAATCAACTTTAATCTAAACTTAATTATTCATCTTTCTCAAAATATCTTGTGCTGTAATCGGCATCCCGTTATAATTCAATACTTTGATCAATTTCTTAGGGTCAATTTCCAATTCTATCATCAGCAGGCTGCGCAATTGTGCATCCCGGTTTTGCTCTACAACAAAAACTTTGTCATGTGAATGAATAAAATCTTCCACCGTTTGGTTGAACGGAAAAGCCTTGATTTGAATCGCATCCAATATTTTCCCTTCTTTTTTCAGCAAATGCAAAGCTTCTTCTGCCGCATATTTTGATGTTCCGAAAAACAGAATTCCTTCTTTGGACTGATTGGTTTCCTGATACAATTCCGGTGCGGGAACCAAGTCCTTGGCGGTATTGAACTTTTTGAGCAATCTGTCCATATTTCGTTTGTAATCCTCCCCATCTTCTGTATATCTTGCAAATTCATCTTTTGAAGAACCACGGGTGAAATAAGCTCCTTTTTCGGGATGTGTTCCCGGATAAGTTCTGTACGGAATGCCGTCGTCGTCCACATCCAAATATCTACCAAAACTCTCCATTTCTTCCAAAATTTCAGCCGAAAGCACTTTTCCGCGTTTGTATTTTTGGTCGTCATCCCAAGCCAAGGGTTCTGAGATATGGTCATTCATTCCCAAATCCAAATCCGAAAGAATGATGACCGGCGTTTGCAATTGTTCGGCCAAGTCAAAGGCTTGTGCACTCATTTCAAAACAGTCGTTGGGAGTAGAAGGGAAGAGTACGATTTGTTTGGTATCGCCATGGGAAGCATAAGCCGCTTCAAACACATCGCTCTGCTGGGTTCGGGTTGGCATTCCGGTCGAAGGACCTGTCCGCTGAATGTCGAACAGCACCACCGGGATTTCTGCGAAATAAGCCAATCCCAAAAATTCGTTCATCAAAGAAAGTCCGGGGCCGCTGGTTGCCGTAAAAGCCCTGGCTCCGTTCCAACCGGCACCAATCGCCATGCCTACCGCCGCTAATTCATCTTCGGACTGTAAAAACGCAAAATTCTTTCTGCCGGTTTCCGGGTCCATTCGGTATTGGGAACAATATTTATTGAAAGCCTCGGCCACCGAAGTCGAAGGCGTAATCGGATACCAAGTACAAACCGTTGCGCCACCGTAAACGGCTCCCAAACCGCAAGCGGTATTGCCGTCAATCAGGATGGAATCACCGAGCAAATCCCTTCTTTCCAATTGGATATCAATTGGTTCTGGATAATGTTCTTTTACAAAATCAATGCCCATTTGCAGGGCTTTGATATTGGGTTCAATCAGCCTTTCTTTGCCTTTAAATTGACTGTTCAGCACATCGACCAAAACATCAAATTCAATCCCGAGCAGTTCTGCCAACGCACCAACATAAATCACATTTTTGAACAATTGTCGTTGTCGGGCATCCGTAAACGCACGAACACTCAATTCCATCATCGGTACTCCGATGTAATGAATATCCGGACGGATGTATTCCTCGTAGAGCATTTTGGTGCTGTCGTACATAAAATAGCCGCCCGGTCGTACGCCGGCAATATCTTCTTTCATGCTTTGTGGATTGACGCACACCATAAAATCGATTCCGTCCCGTCTGCCAAGCCAACCTTCTTCGCTTACCCGAACTTCGTACCAGGTGGGAAGTCCCTGAATATTGGACGGAAAAATGTTTTTGGGCGTCACCGGAATGCCCATCCTGAAAATCGACTTTGCAAAAAGGAAATTCGCACTGGCTGAACCGGTTCCGTTCACATTGGCAAAGCGGATGACAAAATCATTTATTTTGGTCGCTGTATTTGTTTGTGTTGCTGGCATAGTTTATTATGTCTTTTAATTTTTAATCATCAATTCGGTATTCGTTGTCCACAACCCAAAATACGGATGTTCCGCATCGGTTCTTTTCAATAAAAGTAGGAAATCTTTGTCAAATATCATCTTTTTAGGTTTGGGTTCTTCTGTCTCTTCTTCTGCCGCTTCTGCCACAGCATCCATAGCTGCCTCACTTTCTATTTCTGCACCGCTTTCGTCAAGGATGAAAGCGGTTCGCTGCCATGCTTTTTCAATTGTGAAAATTTGATTGTCGGCACTGAAATGAGTGCCTTCCAAAGTCGAATAATCGGTTTCAATATTGAAATTGAATTTTGGAATGATCAATTCATCTTCATAGTTCCAACGATATCTCCAGTTAATTCTTTCGTTTTGCCTTTCTGAATTTCCGATTTCTGTCAGTTCAATGATTTTTTGATTCATTTCAGCCATTGAACCGAAATTTTCATCGGTTTTGAACAAAATGATTTCGTGTTCTTTGTCTTTGGGTAATAATTTGATAATGAAATTATTATCGTCCTTGTAATAAACAATTCGTACAGCCCTGAGCATTTCCGATTCATCAAATCCATTCACCCCAAAAGCTGAAACCTTCTGATCTTTGAAACTCAATCCACCCTCAAAATTTTTCAGTTTGATTTCAAATGGCAAGGATTTGCTGAATTCCGCTCTTGCTTTTATCATATCGCCATCTACTTCGCCGCTTGCGTTGTATTCATCCGGTTTCAAAACCCCGATAAAAGATTGAGAATCATTCAATAAAATCAAATCAGAATACTCATTTGAAATTGTCAAAGGCGAATGAATCTGATTTCTGATTTCATCCCAGGCAAAAAGCAAAGTCGCACAATAAACCGAGTTTTCATTTCCTGAAATTTGATGTTCCAAGGTTGGAATAAATAAGGTGTTATCGAATGCTGAAAGATTTTTTACTTCAGTGAATTTGTGGTTTTCTTTGCAGCTGAAAATTGCAGTAGAAATAACAAACAGAATGATTAACAATCGGTTTTTCATAGGAATCTTGCTTATATTGTTAATTAGTTTTTTTCATTGGAAATTAAATTTAAATCAAAATCGTTACTGCTTTGCACTCCACATCTGTTTTTATTACCGGCGCATTCTTTTGTATTATGGTACAACAAAATGCTTTACTTTTCTTCTTATAATTCAGCTAATCTATATTAAAATCAGCTTATAAAATTAATAAAATCATTGATATAAATAAATTTAATACGATTCTAATTAGAAGGTGAAAAATTAGAATTGGAAAGTTTACTACACCCTTTCGGGTATAATTTCAGTCAAATAAATTATTTTATAGCCGATGAGGTATATTTAGATGATTACGATTTGTCCTCTGTTTACAAACAAAAGCATGAATTATTTTAACAATTTCCGCTTTTCAACATCTTCTAATATGCTCATTTGTTGAATAGCTATTTTGTTCAGTTTTATCAATCGATCTTTTTGTGTAATTTTCTCATTAATGAAAACGGCGTTTAGGCTTTCCATATTAGACAAACAAATGAGTTCATTGATTGTTGCGTAGTCACGAATGTTTCCTTTCAAATCCGGATTTGCTTCACGCCATTGTTTCGCAGTTATTCCAAACAGAGCAACATTCAAAACATCAGCTTCATTGGCATAAATGATTGAAGTTTGTGCAGGCGAAAGTTCCTGGGGAATTAAGTTGTGTTTAATAGCATCTGTATGAATATGATAATTGAGTTTAGCCAATTCTCTTTTAGCTGTCCAACCTAATTGCTTTTGTTCTTCTTCTTTTAAGCGTTGAAATTCGGTAATCAGATAAAGTTTAAACGGAACGCTTATTGCTGAACCAAACTCAAAAGCAATGTCTTTTTGAGCATAAGTTCCCCCATATTTCCCTTTTCTTACAATTATCCCAATGGCACTCGTTTTATCAACCCATTCTGAAACGCTTAATACGAAGCTTGGTAAACCTGCCTGCGTTTTAAAGTGGTCAAATTCCACCACTTTAAAATTGGGGTTGTTGATTTGCTCCCAAGTTCCCAAAAACTCAAGGGTATAACGGGTTCTTATCCAATTTTTAATAATATCGGCAGCTCGACTTTTGCTTTCTTTGGCATTTGCCATATCTGTGAGCGAAATATAATCTTGCTCTTCAACCGATATAACCGTTATTTCCGTATCCTTTACATTAATTTTTGCCATAATACAAAGTTGTGAAAATTATACTGATTAATTGAGATTTACTCTTCCAAAGTTCCAAATTTTGGAAGAGTTAAAGTCATTAAATAATTTCTCAGCAAAAAAACATATTACACCCTCTCAGGTATAATTTCAGTCAAATAAATTATTTTATACCCGATGAGGTATAATTTAAGTAAAATAATTATATTTGTACCCTAAAGGGTATAGATATGAATCTTTCGATAGCTGATTTTATCAAAGAAAAAAGAAAACAGCTCAACCTGACACAGCCGGAATTGGCCGAACGGGCAGGAGTCGGACTGCGTTTTGTTCGCGAATTGGAACAGGGAAAGCAAACGGTTCGCTTAGACAAAGTGAATCAGGTATTGGATTTGTTTGGCAGTGAAATTGGGGTAATTAAAAAGGAATTTGAAGAATGAGAAAGGCGCAGGTTTTTTACAAAGAAATTTTAGCAGGAATCCTTTCCGAAAATGATGAAGGATATTCGTTTCAATATGACAAAAATTATTTGAATCGGGAAAATCCAAAAGCTATCAGTTTGACCTTGCCAATCCGGGAAGCACACTACGAAAGCAAAATTTTATTTCCTTTTTTTGACGGATTGATTCCCGAAGGCTGGTTGCTGAATGTTGCGGTGAGTAATTGGAAAATCAATCCAAGAGACCGGTTTGGTTTGTTGCTTACTTTGTGCAAAGATTGTATCGGTTGTGTATCTGTTTTCCCAATAAAGAGTTGACAAATGGAAAAATGTTTGTATTGTTATCAGTCTTTAAATGAAAACGAAATTGATTTTCATTCGTCTTGTGTCAAAAAAATGTTTGGTACAACTACTCCGCCTGTCATAGATTTTGACATCAAACAGTTGGAAGAATTAGCCAAAAAAATCATTGTTAAAAGTATAGCAATCACCGGGGTTCAACCCAAATTGTCATTGGATTTGGAAAAACAAAAAGGCGAACCTTCCCGATTGACTATAGTAGGATTAAATGGTGATTATATTTTGAAACCATCTTCAAAAGAATATGCAGAACTTCCTGAAAACGAAGACTTGACAATGCACTTGGCGGAATTGGTAAAAATAAAAACAGCCCAACATACGCTTATTCGTTTACATTCAGGCGAACTGGCCTATTTGACCAAACGATTCGACAGAAAAAACAAAACCAAAATTGCAGTGGAAGATTTTTGTCAATTGAGCGGAAACCTAACCGAACATAAATACAGGGGTTCTATTGAAAAGATTGGAAAACTCACAAATCAGTTTACAACCAACAAAGGTTTTGAAATACAACGCTTGTTTGAATTGGTGCTGTTCAGTTATTTAACGGGAAATACGGATATGCACCTGAAAAATTTTTCATTGATTGAAAATAATTTAGGTGAATATGAACTATCCCCAGCCTATGATTTATTGAGTACAGCTTTGGTAATCCACAGTGATCGGGAAGAATCGGCATTGACGATCAACGGCAAAAAGAACAGATTACAATTAAAAGATTTTAACGCGCTGGCGGAATCTTTGAAAATAAATGAAAAATCATTGCAAGCCATTTATAAGCGTTTCCATAAAGTCTTACCCAAATGGGTTTCGTTTATTCAACAAAGTTTTTTATCAAAAGAAACGCAAATCAGTTATATTGAACTAATTACAAAAAGAAACAAAAATATTTTGGGATGATTTACTGTCTTTTAGAACGGTTTTCTTTGACTTCTGATTGCTCGAAAAATTATTCAGCTAAAAAATAATAAATCCAAACTATCTTAGCGGAGACTCTTTCACCTTCTCTAAATTCAGACTTCTTATAAACTTTCTGACTTCTTCCGGTTTTCTCGTTCCAATAAGGATTTCTTTACCATCTTCTCTAAAAAGTTCAAGGCAGGTGTAATAATTTTTCCAAAAATATGAATCGCTTGGGACGAGAATAAATCTTCGAAAGGCAAACTTTTCGTATGAAGAAACTTCCCGGACAGAAAATTTGGTGATATCACTCCACATCTGTTTTTATTACCGGCACATTCTTTTGTATTATGGTACAACAAAATGTTTTACTTTCCTTCTTATAATTCAGCTTATAAAATTAATTAAATCATTGATATAAATAAATTTAATACGATTCTATTCAGGAATCAAAAAATTCATGAGAAAAAAAATCATAATAATAAAGGTCTGAAAGGATTTGAAGAATTGTACGAAGAATTAAGAGCGAATCCACCTAAATAAAACAAATAAAAGAATGATAATTAAAGCTAATATTACGGCAATTATTGTGGTTGGAGGGAAGATAACCCAAAACCAACCAACTTTACCCTGCCTCTTTTCTACCTTTTTTAATAGGAAAAGGTTAATCAACATATTTATAATGTTAAACATTACTTATAGAAAGTTTTTTAGTTTTAAAATTTTGGATGTAAGTATCAATGTGGTTGAATAACACCGCTTTGGTGTCGCCATCCATTATTTGAATATCGATGATGCGCTCCACTGTTTCTTTGTCAAAAGAAGTACTATAACTTTTACCTACGAGAAAATCGACATTAACGCCGAAAAATTCTTCCAATTTAATGACCATATCAATAAAAGATATAGACTCATTGCGTTCGTATCTAATTATGAACTCCCTTGACGAATTAATTTGTTTAGATAGTTCAATCTGAGACCAGCTTTTTAATATGATACGATTTCCAATGCTTACTTCATTACTCATAAATGCACTATCTATTAGTGATTACACAAATATATAAGTAATAGAGTTCATAAAAAAGAAAGATGTTTTTGCAGATTTTTCAAGTTTGGGGTTTATCCCGAGCATTGAAATAAATCTTTCCATCAATAATTTGTTGTATTATTGGGCTTTAGTGTCACTCATCGAAAACGAGAGCATCTCATTTGGGTTTCTGTTTTTCTCAGGAACCCAATATGCAACTTTTGCGATATTGATGGTCGAGAAATATTCCAGAGAAAATCTAAATTGATTCTCTCCGGCTTTTGAAATATAGCTCGGAACAAAAGCCAAGGTCGATTTTCCAATCACATTCATCTCTATCAAAGATTTATTGAAACTCATAAAATCAATTGTAAATCATTCTACAAATAGCTTTTATTCAACGGGTTGTAATTTGAAAATTTATATTTCAAAGGATTTACAAATTTAATCGAAAGACTATCAACAATTTTGGAACAGTTAAAAACCTTTAAATTTTTAAATCATGGGAAAATCAAATTTAATCATTTTGTCAATCCTCTTGATAGGATTCGTATCTTGTCATGAAGGCGGAACTGATTATGTAGGTGAAACTTTATCTACAGAAGAGTATGTATCAGAAACTTTGGGTGATATTCAGGTTGAAAACACGGATAACGCCAATCATCCGCTGAATTCCACAGCTGCGACTTATCAGGATGAAAAAAGAAAATTTATCCGAACCGCCGATTTATCGATAGAAGTTGAAAATGTCTATCGTTCAACAACGCAGATTGAGGCAGGAGTTGCGGCGTTGAATGGATTTGTTACCCAAAGCAATCTCGAATCCCGAATCCTGTCCAATGCGATTTATCCCATCAGTTCGGACACGGCGAAAATGGTGAAGAAATACCAGGTTAGCAACCGAATGACCATTCGGGTTCCGCAAAAGGAATTGGGTAACTTTCTAATTTCATTGGGGGATCAAATTCAATTTCTGAATTACAGAAATATAGCTGCGGATGATGTGAGCATTGATTTCATCGTTCAGCAAATGGAAAAACAACGAATCGATGATACGAACCAGAAATTAGATAATCTGTCCCGCCAAACTGGAAAAATTCCAGATAAAAAAGAGGTCATAGTAAGCATGGATGAAAAAGAGCAAGAGAAGAATGCTTTGACATCCGGACATCTGACGATGCATGACAAAGTTGAATTCAGTACAGTTGACTTGCTCATAACCGAACAACCCAAAGTGTTTGAATCCCGCATCGTCAATTTGGAAACTTATGACAACAAATACCGGACAGGATTTTGGGACAACGCCTTGAATTCCTTAAAAGGAGGCTTGAGATTGTTTGAAAACATTCTTCTCGGTCTGCTTTATATTTGGCCGGTACTTATTTTGGGTGGTTTGCTGTACTTGTTTATCAAAAAAACCAAAAACAGGAAAGCACAGATTTTCAAGGAATTAAAGTAATTTAAAAGCATAAAAAAACCTCACGAATGCGATGAAATCCGTGAGGTTTTGTTTTATATCAACCCGAATTGTTCAAAATGATGGGTCAAATGTTTTCTGTGCAACAATTCAGCCATGTCTTTGTCCATCATGCCATACACATAATTCATGTGTTGGGCTTCCGGAAAGGTTTTGTAATATATCAAAAATCGGTGCAAAGTTTCCAATAAAGCTTCTTTTGCTTCCTGTAAATTTTTGTGTCTCAATGGCGGCAAACTACCGTCAGCGGGGAGGAAGGGGGCTTCATAGTTTTTAGGCATCTTTTTGTGGGTGTATAGAAAATCCTGATAAGCTTCTAAATGTTCTTCCGGAATGAGCAATTGTTCTGCTTCGGGTTCTCCCAAACTGTGGAGCATTCCCATTTCTACGTGTTCTATCATTTGCTGCGGATTCATTTTCCCCCATTTGGGTTCTGTTTTTTCGGTCAAAGCATTCAATGCTTTTTCAATTTGCTCTTTCTTCAATTCAATAAAAGGCGAACGCTTGGCTACCAATGTCAGAATCGTTGCAATGCAAACAACTTCTTCTCTTTGATTCACTACTTCCACCAACCATTTGACAACTCCACTCGGAATGTTTCTTCCTTTCACGCCTCGGTTGATTTTTTCTTTGGCGGTCAGATAAACGGTAATTGTATCTCCGGCATAAACAGGTTTGAAAAAATTGGCTTCTTCCAAACCATAATTTGCAATGACAGGTCCTTTTTTCCCTTCTACAAACAGCCCTGCGGCTGCGGAAAGCACAAAATATCCATGCGCTACCACACGTTCAAAAATAGTCCCGTTCAGGGAAGTTTTATCGGTATGTGCATAGAAATGATCCCAGGAAACATTGGCAAAATCCACGATATCCGCTTCGGTAACCGTTCTCCCAGCTGTTTCCAAAGCATCGCCGATTTCGATTTCCTCAAAATATTTTCTGAACGGATGTTTGTCGGAATACTTCTTATGCGCGCCTTCGGTATAGATTTTTGTAATTGCGGTCAGCACATCCGGTGAACCTTGAATTGCTGTTTTTTGCAGATAGAAATGCAAACCACTCAATCCGCCCATTTCTTCACCACCGCCGGCTCTGCCCGGTCCGCCGTGCATCAATGTAGGTAGTGGAGAACCATGTCCGGTTGCTTCTTTGGCGTTGTCGCGGTTCAAAACGTAAATCCGACCATGCGTATTCGCCATTTTCCAAGAAGTCTTAGCAATAAAATCAGCATCATGGGAAATGATGGAGCCAACTAAACTTCCTTTCCCAAGTTTCGCCAATGCGGCGGCTTCTTCAGGGTCATGATAGGGCATCAATGTGGAAACCGGACCAAAAGCTTCCACTTCATGTGAAATGTTTTTCTCGAAGGGTTTGTTATTCAATAATAATTTTGGAGTCATGAATGCCCCGGATTCAAAAGAAGCTTCTGTCAGTTCATGTTGACCATCATACACTAACTCTGTTTCTTCTTTGAGTTTGTTCAATTGTTTTACCACTTCATCATACTGCTCTTTTCCAACCAATGAACCCATTTGCGATTCCTTGTTCAACGGATTCCCTAATTTCACTTTGTCCAAAGCTGAAATCATATCTTCCTGAATCTGAGCTAATAAATTTTCGGGAACGATAATCCTGCGGATGGCGGTACATCGTTGTCCGGCTTTGCAGGTCAATTCATTTTTCACTTCGCGGATAAACAAATCATACTCCGGTGTTCCTTTTTTCGCATCAAGCCCAAGTATGGAAGCGTTCAGGGAGTCTGATTCCATATTGAAACGCACTGCATTTCCGGCTACGGAAGGGGAGGACTTCAGTCTTTTTCCGGTAATGGCAGACCCCGTAAATGCAACAGAATCACCATCCTGCAAATCATCGAGAATCGTCCTCGCCGAGCCACAAACCAATTGGATGGCACCTTCCGGCAGATGACCGCTTTCAATCATATCCTGAAAAACGGCTTCTGTCAAATAACTCCCCGGTGTGGCGGGTTTCACAATGGCGGGAACGCCGGCAAGCAGGGAAGTGGAGAGTTTTTCCATCATGCCCCAAACCGGAAAATTATAAGCATTGATATGCACGGAAATCCCTTCGCTCGGCGTCATGATATGCGTCCCAAGGTGTGTTCCGTTGGCGGAAGTTTTTATCACGCCGCCCTCTGCCCAGAATGGCGTGTTCGGTAACATCCGTTTGGCCAATCCTGAATAACTGAAAAAAGTGCCGAATCCACCTTCAATATCTATCCAGCTGTCGAGCTTCGTCGCGCCGGTCATATAGGATAAATCGTAATATTTCTGTTTGTTTTTAATCAGGTAAAGCGCGACTTTCTTCAACATTTCACCACGATCATAAAAAGTCATGGCTGAAAGGTTTTTGTATCCCACAGTACGACCATAGTCTAATGCACTTTTCAAATCCAGTCCTTGCGTATCGCAAATAGCGACTTCATTGCCGTTGACCGCATTGTACAAAATCGTTCCGTTTCCTTGGCCTTCAATCCATTCTCCGTGGATAAAGTTCTTTAGTTTTCTCATTGTGTGTTACTTATTTACTTTTTTTTACATTCGTTTTCAAGAAATAAAAAAGGAATTAATTTAAAATATTATCTTAAAAATTTACCAATCTGCAACATTATACCTAATTAAACCCAATTCCAAAAATCCATCTTTGAAGATAAATATTTTGAATACCTATACTCAATTTCACTATTTCATTTTGAAGTTCATTGGCTTGTGATTTTTTCAAACCTAAATCTGAAGTACTAATAAATCTTGGATTGGTGTTTTCTATTAAATACCCAATATCAACAAGAAATTCTAATTTTTTGTTAACATTAGAAATTTTAAGTTCATACAATAAATCTATATCATTTTTAACAGCATTCATCAAAACAAGTTTAGATTTTAAATCCTTAATGAGCAAAAATTCTCTCAAAATAGCATAAGTAAAAACCGCGTCTATATATAAACTACGACTTCTCTTTATATCATTACTTCTTAACATAAGTTTCCAAAAAATTGGTCTTTGAATTTAATTTCCATTGAGAAATTTTATTTTTCATTAAAAAATCAATCTTCAAAATTAAGAAAATTGTTCAGAATAAAAATTAGCGATGAATTTCAGAAAAAAATAATTTTTTTTTAGAATTATAAGGTTTGATATTGGGATTTCGGTAGGTATTGAAAACAGAATAAACCACGATTTCGCTTTCGGTTAATTCGTAAATGATACGAATGGGAATTTCCTGATAGAAATTTCTCGATAAGGATTTCTTTTGATTTGAAAAGATAATGGCGATTCCTGAATTTTCTTCAAAAAGTCATTCACCTGATCCAAAAATCTTTCGCCAAATCCATTTGATTTTTCTTCATAATAGAGAAAGGCCTCAGTCATTTCAAAAATTGCTTCCTCCTTAATTAGAAGTTCAAATTTCATTTCCTAACAGCCTTTTGAATCTTATTTTGGGCTTCCTCCCAAGTATAGGATTTCGATGAGCCATTCAAATGTTTTTCTCTTCTTTTATCCAATTCTTCATAATGCCATTCGGGAATCGAAGATTCGTTTGATTGATAACTTTCAATCCATGCATTCAACATTCGTAAAAGTCTATCATCCGCATTATCAACTAAATGGATAATCCTATTTTTTAATTCAATGGTAGAATTCATAATGAATTGAATTTCATCAAAGATAAGTATAATTTAAAAATCTCATTTCAAATCATCCCAAATATCGTAATTTAAATCTTTATTCGGTTTTTGTTCCACAAATTCAGAAAAAGGTTCACAGGGTTGAATGGCTTCTCGGGCTTCTCTTGCCAATGTCTGATAAATTCCCGTTCCTTTGGTTTTCCATTGAATCATTTCATCAGAAACATCTTTGATGATTCGGGCGGGGCTTCCAACAATTAATTTCCTCGGTTCACATTTGAAATTCGCAGGCACAAAACTCAATGCCCCGATGATGCATTCGTCTCCAATTTCCGCTTTGTCCATTACGACCGCATTCATGCCTACCAAACAATTTTTCCCGATATGCCCCGAATGAATGATGGCACCATGCCCGATATGTGCGGACTCTTCCAAGATGGTTTCAATCTTCGGAAAAACGTGAATGACACAATTCTCTTGAACATTTGCCCCGTCTTTGACGATGATTTTTCCGAAATCTCCGCGCAGCACAGCACCCGGACCGATATAAACTTCTTTTCCGATTTCAACATTTCCGATAATTACCGCCTGCGGATGTACATAAGCCAATGGGCTGATGACCGGACGAATACCATGATAAGAATATGTATGCATGTTGTTATTGTAATTTATTCAATACTTTGTAAATTAATAATTTAAAGAGATTTATCTCAGGTTATGGTTTTGGTGTTTTTCAGCAAAAATTAAACTTTCTCAATGACCATTGCATAACCTTGTCCGACACCGACGCAAAGGGTACAAAGTGCGTATTTTTGGTTTTGATGGTGCAATTCCAACATTGCCGTACCAACAATTCTGGCTCCGGTCACCCCGAGTGGATGCCCGAGTGCAATTGCGCCGCCGTTGGGATTTAGCCGAGGGTCATCATCTCGCATTCCTAATCCGCGGGTTACGGACAAGGCTTGAGCCGCAAAAGCTTCGTTGAGTTCAATGATGCCGATGTCTTCCAATTGTAATCCGGCTCTTTGCAGTGCTTTCTCTGTCGCCCGAATCGGGCCGATGCCCATGATTTTGGGTTCAACTCCCGCAGAAGCCGCTGATAGGATTTTTGCTTTGGGCTTTAGTTTATATTTTTTTACAGCTTCACCGCTTGCGATGATTAGCGCAACAGCTCCGTCATTTAATCCCGAAGAATTTCCAGCTGTTACCGAGCCATCTTTTCGGAAAGCCGGACGTAATTTGGAAAGAATTTCCATGGTCGTACCCGGTTTGATGAATTCATCTTCTTTGAAAATAATGGGGTCGCCTTTTCTTTGGGGAATAGAAACTTCCACAATTTCTTCCGCTAATCTTCCGGTTTTCTGGGCTTTGGCGGCTTTTTCTTGTGACCAGACAGAAAATTTATCCTGATCTTCACGACTGATGTGGAATTTATCCACTAAATTTTCAGCGGTTTGTCCCATGCCATCAACACCGTACAAGGCTTCCATTTTCGGATTGACAAAACGCCAGCCGAATGTGGAATCTTCCATTTGACTGTCGCGACCAAATCCGGAACTCGGCTTGGAAATCACAAATGGTCCGCGGGTCATGTGTTCCACACCGCCCGCAATATAAATATCGCCTTCATTTACGGCAATAGCTCTGTATGCGTTGGCGATGGCAGCCATGCCCGAGGAACATAATCTGTTGATGGTTTCTCCACCTACAGTCCAAGGAAGACCCGCCAGCAGCAACGCCATTCTTGCCACATTTCTGTTGTCTTCTCCGGCCTGATTGGCACAGCCCAAAAATACGTCTTCGATGGCTTCTGTGGGGATTTCAGGATTTCTTCTGACGATTTCACGAATGGGAATAGCCGCCAAATCGTCGGCTCTGACTTGTGAAAGTCCGCCATTTAGCTTTGAAATCGGAGTTCTGATGTAATCTATGATGTAAGCTTCTTTCATTGTTTAAATATTGATTTTCCAAATTAAAAGTTGGAATTGATTAATTTTCTAAATGACTTCAAAAGTATTAAAAAACTTTCGATTCGGGTTTGTATTTATGGTTGAACTGTATCCTAATTGCTCAGCTTGAAATTTATTCTATGTTACGGGAATTTATCATGGGTTATCACTGACCTGAATCCCCATAATTTTCTTAATTTTGCAAGCTGAAAAATAAGGCTTTCACAGCGTTGCATAGAATTAAACGATTAATCATAAATAGAATCACAGATGTCACAATTAAAAATTTATTACACCCTTACCGATGAAGCGCCGATGCTGGCTACTCATTCCTTTCTGCCTGTTGTAAAGGCATTTGCAAAGCATGCGGATATTGAAATTGAAGTTGCCGATATTTCTCTGGCCGGAAGAATTCTGGCGACTTTTCCTGAATATCTGAAAGAAGACCAACGCGTTCCTGACTGGTTGGGGCAATTGGGAGAAATGACCAAAGACCCAAATGCGAATATCATCAAACTTCCGAATATTTCAGCTTCAGTTCCGCAGTTGACGGCTGCCATCAAGGAATTGCAAAGCAAAGGTTTTGCTGTGCCGGATTATCCGGCAGAACCTAAAAATGAAGAAGAAAAATCCATCAAACTAAGCTATGCCAAAGTTTTGGGAAGTGCTGTAAATCCGGTACTCCGTCAGGGGAATTCTGACCGTCGCGCTCCCAAAGCAGTTAAAGAATACGCCAAAAGTCATCCGCATAGAATGGGGGCTTGGGCGAAAGACAGCAAAACCAAAGTGGCATATATGGACGACCATGATTATTATGCAACTGAAAATTCGATGACGCTCAGTCAGGCTGCCGAATATAAAATTGTTTTTTATGGAAATGACGGTAGTTCAAAGATTTTGAAAGATTTGTCTCCGATTCAAAAAGGTGAAGTGATTGATACAGCTGTTATGAATATCGCTGCCTTGAAATCATTTACGGAAAAAGCAATTCAAGAGGCCAAAGACAAGAATGTGCTGCTTTCTGCGCATTTGAAAGCTACGATGATGAAAGTTTCCGACCCGATTATGTTTGGAGCCATAGTGGAAACTTATTTCAAAACGGTTTTTGAAAAATATGCGGATTTATTTGACGAATTAGATGTCAATCCCAATGACGGATTGGCTAATTTATACACAAAAATTTCAGGAAATCCACAGGAAGAAGCCATTAGAAATGACATTGCGGAATTGATTGCAAATGGTCCGAGAATCGCGATGGTAAATTCGGACAAAGGCATTACCAATTTCCATGTTCCTTCCGATATTATTGTGGATGCCTCCATGGCGGCCTTGATCAGAAACGGCGGAAAAATGTGGAACAAAGACGGGCATGAAGAAGATACCGTGGCGATAGTTCCCGACCGTTCTTATGCTTTGTTGTATGAAGCGGTGATTGATGATATGAAAACCAACGGCGCATTGGATCCGACAACAATTGGAACTGTTCCCAATGTGGGATTGATGGCGCAAAAAGCCGAAGAATATGGTTCGCACGACAAAACTTTCCAAATGACTGCTGCCGGTACCGTGAAAGTTGAAGATGCCTCCGGCAATGTGCTTTTGGAACAAGTAGTTCAAAAAGGTGATATTTTTAGAATGTGTCAGGTGAAAGATGCGCCCATCAAAGATTGGGTGAAATTGGCTGTAAACCGTGCCAGACTTTCTGATACACCGGCCATTTTCTGGTTGGACAAATCAAGAGCGCACGACCGGGAAATGATACTAAAAGTTGAAAAATACCTGAAGGAATTCGATACAGACGGATTAGACATCCGAATCATGGATGTGAAAGATGCCGCGAAAGAAACTATGAAAAGAATCCGTGCCGGACAAGACACGATTTCCGTTACCGGTAACGTATTGCGAGATTATTTGACCGATTTGTTCCCGATTTTGGAATTAGGAACTTCTGCGAAAATGCTTTCCATCGTTCCCTTGATGGCGGGCGGTGGATTGTTTGAAACCGGTGCCGGAGGTTCTGCCCCCAAACATATTGAACAGTTTTTGGAAGAAGGTTATTTGCGTTGGGATTCCCTCGGCGAATTTTTGGCTTTGCAAGCTTCTTTCGAGCATTTGGCGCAAACCCAAAACAATCCAAAAGCACAGATTCTGGCTGATGCTTTGGATGAGGCCAATGCCAAATTCCTTGAAAATGACAAATCTCCGGGCAGAAAATTAGGGACGATTGACAACCGCGGCTCACATTATTATTTGGCCATGTACTGGGCAGAAGCCTTGGCGGCTCAAACCAAAGATGAGGAATTAGCCATTCAATTTGCGTCCCTTGCAAAAGCCATGCAAAATGAAGAAGCGAAAATCAATGAAGAATTGATTGGCGCACAAAATCTACCACAGGACATCGGTGGATATTACAAACAAAATGAAGAGAAAACTTACATCGCCATGCGGCCTTCACAAACGCTGAACGCAGTGGTGAAGCAAATTTGATTTCATCTGATATAATAATTTCTGAAAGGGTTTCACCAATGGGGAACCCTTTTTTAATTTGAAAAGATTGAGAAATTCATATTCAAATTCAACTTGTAATGAACCACTCTGAATTTATATCTTTGAAAAAATCAATTTCAAAATGAGAACATTCATCGGAACAGGCATGTTGGGTTCAGGATTCGTCAGAGCTTGGTTAAACAGAGGTGTGGAAGTAAAAGTCTGGAACAGAACATTTTCCAAAGCACAAAAATTAGAAGCGCATGGTGCCAAAGTGTTTGCAACTCCGGAAGAAGCGGTCAAAGATTCCCAACGCATTCATTTGGTATTGCGGGATGATGTATCCGTGGATGAAGTTTTGTCCAAAGTGGAAACCCATTTGACTCCGGGTGCGGTGATTATCGATCACACAACGACTTCGGTGGAAGGTGCCATTCGACGGACACAAGACTGGAGTGCCAAAGGCTTTGTATATCAGCATGCGCCGGTGATGATGGGACCGCAAAATGCGTTGAATGCAACCGGAAATATTTTTGTTTCCGGTCATCAGGAAATCATTCAAATGTTGACACCGGAGTTGGAATCCATGACTGGAGCATTGATGAATTTTGGAGAAGAAACCGGTAAAGCCGCTGGTCTGAAATTAATTTCAAATCTTCTTTTGATGGCGGTCAATGCCGGGATATCAGATGCTTTGACCTTGGCAAAATCCTTGAATATACCGGAATCAGATCTCGCCAAACTACCGACCATCGCTGCCAACGGCGTGGTCAGGGGTGGATTCAATAAAATCACCCAACATCCGCACAACGAGCCAACTTGGGAACTGACGATGGCCAGAAAAGATGCAAAGCTGATGATGGATGAAGCTGAAAAAGGCGGGAAGCCCATGATGATTATTCCCGTGATTGCACAGGAAATGGACGAATGGATTGACAAAGGTTTTGCCCATAAAGACTGGGCGATATTTGCAAGCAAAAAAAATTAGAACCTTTTCACAGCCTATTAAAAATTGTGGAAACAGCTACAAGTACGGACATGAAAATCAATAAAAATAGCATGAACAGTATTAAACAGATGATGATGTTCAGAATGAGATAAAACAATTTGGATTTTTTGAAAACCTGATAATAGGTGATTATCAAAAAAAGCAACCCAATGATTAGGGAAACAGCCGAATAAAAATCCTGAGAAACAAAAAAACGCAAGGGAAAAAAGATGATAAAGTAAAAGGTGATTTGACCGAAAGTAAAGGTGTTGATTACCAAGTGTTCAAATAAATTTAATTTTGCTTTATAAAACACGAAAGCAGAAGAAAATGAGAACAACGGCACCATAATTAAAATCGCATAAGTATAGTTCACAATCATCCAGTCCACCGCTGCTGTACTCAACTTTTCATTGGTTTCCAAAAGACCTTCTCTGAAACCGGAAACAAATTCCTCAAAGGGGGTTTCCAAAGGAAGAATCTTAGAAATCAAGAAATAAATAATCGAAAGGAAAAGCAGGAAAGTAAAGGGTTTCATGAAGTGAATCCGCTTGCCCTCCAGGTATTCTCGAATGGAATAGCCCGGCCTGATAAAAAATTTACGAATGTTATAAAAAATACCATGGTCAAATTTGAAAACAGAAGACTGAATCTGGTGCAACACAAAATTGAAATCAATTCTGCCGGAATGTGCAGTCTGACCGCATTGATTGCAATAATTTCCTGTAAAATGATTTCCACAGTTTTCACAGGTAATTAATTGATTTTTAATATCGTTGCCTTCCATTTTTCAAAATAAATTAGTTTTATAAAAAGGTTTTAAATCTTATCAATTTCATTTCTACCACGCATCCCCAATTCCCGAAACCGACTGGGAGTCAATCCTGTGATTTTCTTGAATTGCGCCGAAAGGTGTGCCGAACTGCTGTAATTCAATCGAAAAGCAATTTCCTTCAAACTCATTTCATCATAAATCAAAAGTTCTTTCGCCTTTTCAATCTTTTGTAAAATTGTGAATTGCTCAATGGTGATGCCGTTGATGGAAGAAAACAGTTTGCTGAGTTGTGAATATTCCTTATTCAGTTTTTCGGCAATTAAATCAGACAATTTCACGTTGCTATTTTGTTCATTCTGAATTTGCTTGATGATGATGTTTTTAATTTTTTGAATCAGCGCGGCGTTTTTATCATCGAGCAATTCAAATCCGATTTTCTTTAAGTTTTCATTCAGTTCATTTCTTTCATTGTCCGTTAAATCCTGTTGCAGGAGCACTTCCCCCAAACGGACTTCTACTGCTTGAATCCCCATTTCTTCCAATACATTTTCCACGGCCATGATACAGCGTCTGCAAACCATATTTTTGATGGAAAGAATAGGCATGGTAATGGATTTCATTAATAAAAATCGTACTGATTTCGGATGTAACGAGTGGTCTGGTCGAGGATGGGTTTGGTGAACTCCAAAAACAAATCTTGTTCGGAGGGCGGCATCATCGGTCTTACTTTGGTCATGGATTTTTGTTCGTCGCTGAGTGCGCGTTCATCGCCGCTGAAAGTCGCCCATTCATTGAACCACACGAATTGTCCCGGAAAATGTTTGTTATCCAATTGTGAATTGGACGCCATATCGAATACCCGCACCAAAAGTGTTCCCTGAGAAATGACTTCTCTTCGGTATTTTGTGAATTGTGCTTTGACGGTGCCGTAAACCGGTTTGTCCTCGCCGTTGGGTTGTTTGTCCCGGATTTTCACATTGTCTTTTTTGATTTCGCGGGTATCTTTGGTTTCATGCATGATTCCGACCTGAAAATCATCAAAACTCAGCTCAATCAATTGATGCGGATTGACGGATGGATTGCGGTTCACGTCTTCGGAAGAATAAAATTCAATGAAGTGTTTTTCAGAAAGTTTGGAAGCTTCTTTGAGCAAGTGGGCGTAAAAATAATCTGAAGAAACCTGATAGCGGTTAGGGGCAATCGGCTTTTGGATTTCCACGCGCAGCGTGGCAGCTGTTTTCGCTTCTCCAATTTTATTTTGCACATCCTTGTATCCCGGCACAAAATCATTGGCTTTGGAAAAAGCATAATAAGCATCGCGAGCATCTCGGAGTTTGTTATTGGCCATCAGGCGGATGCCTTCGTTGTATTGTTCTTCGGCAGCCGGTGGCAGAAATTCCTTCAGCTGTTCATCATATCTTTCGGGATTGGGAACCACTTCCAATGCGGCATGACTGCTGCGGATGGTGTTGGATAATAAATTGAGTTTCAGATATTCTTCAGCGATTTGTGTGTTTTTACTGATGGTAGTTGTGTTTTTGATGATGCTAATTTTGGTCATGACAGCATCTACTGCCAATCCATAAGCACTTTTCAGGACGTCTTTTGATTTGTGGTTGGATGGATTTTTGACTAAATGCTGGGAAGCTTCCAATGCCGCCTGATAGTAATCTCCTTTTTCAAGCGAATGTTTTCCGGTGGATGCACATCCTGCCGTGACAAAAATGATAGTTAAAAATAAAAGTTGTAAACTTTTCATTCTCATGGTTTTATGTTTAAAAATTGTGTATATCGAGTTAAAAGTACAAAATAATCCGGTTCCTCATCGGACGATTTTCAAAAATAAATTAAAATCCTAATTTTACAAGCATTAAAAAGCATAGGATAGAAAACGAATAATGACAAAGCCGCAAAAGCATAATGTACTCATTTTGATTGGAATCGGGATTTTCTTTTATTGGGGAGCAAATAATTTCGCCAAGACATTGGAGATTTTTGTGCGTGAATTGCTTTTTCAGGTGAACGGAATACATCCTATGGTGATTTTTTTGCTGACAAGCTTGTTTTATGTATTGGGATTTGTAATCGCATTTTATGCTTTGCTCCGGGTTTTGCAAAGAAATAAAATTTCAGGACTGAATCTGATGTATTCCCTGTTTGGCATCGCTGTGATTTTGGAAATTCCGGGATTTCTCATTCAGTATTTGGTTTCCGTTTTTCGTGTGGAATCCTATTTTGATAATTTCAATACTTATTACGCACACAATGATTTGAATATGTATTTCCGGATTTCCAAATATGTGATTTGGTTCGGGATTTATGGGGTGCTTTTGTTGTTGATTGTAAAAAACAAGCACAAATTTCCATTTTGGGATGTGGAAAAAAATGAATGGGAGGAATTGGGAACGAATTCAAATAAAAACAATTAATTTACCGAATGTTTTCAAAAGAAGAAGCCTCACAAATCCGCCGAAAATTCTGGACTTCCTTCGGGCAATACATGAAGCTGCAACCTTTGGACGGAGAAGGCAAAGTGAACTGGATCAATTATAAAACTGGCATTCCCGGTTTGGAATTCAAAACCGATGTGGACAACAAGTCTGCGGTCGTCCGCGTGGAAATCAATCACAGAGATTTGGAAATTCAGGCACTTATATTTGAACAATTTATGGAGTTGAAAGCGTATTTTGAAGCAGCAACCGGAGACGATTGGATTTGGCTTCAGGCAATATTTGATGATAACGGAAAACCGGTTTGCAGAATCGAAAAAAGACTGGAAAATATTAGTGTTTTCAACGAAAAGACCTGGCCGGAGATTATCACATTTCTGAAAGAAAATCTGATGAAAATGAATGAGTTTTGGGTAAACGTGAAAGATATTTTTGAAATTTTTAAGTAAATGTTTTACATTTGATTCATGTATCAAATTTAAAAATAGGTGATGCATACTGAAAAAACACACATTGAACAAGCAATTGCGGCGTTTACGGAGATTGAACTTTTTATGTCGCAAATGCCGGATGCTTAAAATAATACGAATAGATTGTTAGATAATTAAATCTCAATCAATTGAATCAAAACCACCGATGAAAAGACTTCTATTGTTACTCGCTATTTGTTTCGGAATCTCTCCATCTGTTTCCGCACAGATTATTCCGGATGATGAAATAATCCCGATTTGCGACGGACAGTCCATCTCGGTGGGCGCTCCCGAGAATTCGGGGATTTATAATCTGACCATTCCTTGTAATGAATGGATGCCACTTTCTCCTTATTTGGATTTATATTACATCAAAATCATGTCGGGCACGACTTTTACATTCAAAGTCACACCGGTTGGTTTTGATGATTACGATTTTGGTGCATGGCTGAATCCGAATTGGAACAATATTGCTGCAACGCCGGTGGCCAACAAAAGAGGTTCACAAAATGACCCGAACCAAACCGGAATTTACACCCTTGGTTTGTCACTGACAGCAACGGATCTTTGTGAAACCGGCGGTTCAACCGGTTATCCCGAACCCGGGATGGTCAAATATTTTTCCGTGCAATCGGGTGATGAAATCCTAATTGCAATCGATCGCTGGAGTTCAACTACTTTGGGCTATACAATTGAATTTGGCGGCGATGCGGTGTTGGATTGCACCATTCTTGGAAATTCTTACGGCAAATGCGATGTGGATGAAAATGATACGGAAGAATTTTATGAAGCTGATTTTCTGGAAGATCTGACGAATGATTTTCCCGGTAATATTTATAAATTCTATGGGCAGCAAGCGGATGCGGAAGCGGGAAATACCAATTACATTTCATTTCCCGTTACTGTTGATTACAATGACGGTGAAGCCACTGAGATTTATGTGCGGATAGAGACCGCTACCGGCGGCTTCGTTAGGGTGTTGAAAATATTTTTGTATGTCAATAAATTGCCCGAAATTCTAACAGATGAAGTCTATCTGCCAACGGTTTGTGATGATGATGGCGACGGTCTGGCAGCATTTGATTTGATTCAGTCTGAAAGCATGTTTCTGAACAATCCGGAATTGTTTCATCTCAAATATTATGAAAATGAATCGGATGCACAAGCCGGCAATGCGAATGTGATTACACAGCCCAACAATTATATTTCAGGTACTGCAACCGTTTATGTGCGCATTGATACGGAGCCGTTAGATGGTAATAGTGCCGGATGTTTTCGGATTGGGCTGATTCATCTGAAAGTTTCTGATTTTAATGTGCAAGCGCAAAGCATAGATATTGGACCGCTTTGTGGAAATGTGGATGAAGGCATGCTGACGGTAGATTTAACAGAGGATGTCATTCAAATCGTTCCCAATTCTGAGGATTATGAGATTTCATTTCATACAAGCCAGGCAGATGCGGACAATGCGATGAATGCGATTCCCAATCCGTCTGCGTATGAAATTCCAGTTCCCGGGAATACAAGCATTTACGTAAGAATTCAATCTTCCGAAGACGACTGTTTTAGTGTGAGCCGCTTGAATTACATCACTGCCGGTGGTCCGGCACTTCAGGATGTGGCGGATACGGCAATTTGCGTCGATCAGCAGGCCGGCACGGTGAATTATGATTTGACACAGCACGCGCCGCAAATTGTGGATAATCCGGAAAATTATGAAATCAGCTATTACCTTTCATTCAATGATGCACAAAACGGACTGAATCCCATCGACAACCCCGATGCATATCCGATGCCTTTGAATACGGAAGTTACAATTTATGTGCGGGTGGAATCCGATGGCTGTGTTTCAGTCGGACAATTTAAAGTCATTATTCATTCCAATCCTTTAGTGACGGATTTGCCGGTTCAGGAATTTTGCACAGAACAAATCGGTGGACAATTGCCGTATGATTTGACACAACATGAAAATGAATGGGTAAATAATCCATCAGAATTTCAATTTTCTTACCATCAAACGCAGCAGGATGCGGAATCGGCTCAAAATCCGATCACGAACCCAACGGCTTATCTCATCAATGTAGGAGTAGAAGCCAATATTTATGTGCGGATAGAAACAAACGGTTCAGACTGTTTCCAGATTACGGTGCTGACTTTGCAACCCGGTAATACAGTAGAATTGACGACAGGGTTAGTCCTCGGTTTATGTGATGAGGATTTCAACGGTGTTTACAATTATAATCTGACGAATCTGAATGCACTGCTAATCGGAAATCCTACCGGATTGATTTTCAGTTATTATTTGAATGAACAAAATGCGCTGGACAATCAGAATCCGATACCCCAGAATCAATGGAATAATTATGCGTTTAACAACCTGCCGACGGAATTATGGGTAGTTGCGGCTACAGGTGCTTCCTGCCGTTCTGTTCCTGTAAAGGTTGAATTTCAATTAGGGAATACAATTGAAATGTTGACCACGTCCCTCGGGCCGATTGAATATTGCGAAGGAGAAGTCTTGAATCTCACGGATTTTGAAATCCAACTGACCAATGAAACAGCTGTATTCACTTATTTCAATTCCCTGATTGATGCGCAAAACAACAACAATCCCATCGGAAATTACACCACATTCATTCCGAATGGTGACAATTCCGTATTTGTGAAAATAGAAAAACCCGAACGCTGTTCGGTTATTGCTGAAATTCAATTCAAATATTATCCGATTCCGAGTATTGAACTCAATCAGTCGGTAGCGGAGATTTGTCCGGGTGAAACTTTTGAAGCCACGGTCAGCAGTGATGACCCGAATGCGGTTTTTGTATGGCTGTTGGACGACGTACAAGTAGGCGAGGGGAGCAGTCTACTCATTACCACACAAGGTACTTACACAGTGATTGTTACCGGTCAAGGCGGTTGTGAAAATCAGGATTTCATCACGGTGATGGCACCAGCAGAACCACAGATTATCGGGATTGAAACCGGGCCGGATTACATCATTGTATCAGCCACAGGCGATGGGAATTTGGAATATTCCTTAGATCAGATTTTCTGGCAGAGCAGTCCGAAATTCGATCATTTGATTCCCGGTGAAACCTATATGATTTATGTCCGTTCGGGCGGCTGTATGATCAGCGGTTACGAGGTTACGCTGCTTTCAATTACCAATTTCGTTTCTCCCAATGGAGATGGTCAAAATGACGATTGGGAAGTTCGTGGAATTGAAGTTACATCAGATGCCACGCTCAAAATATTTGACCGATACGGCAAATTGTTTGTGGACACCCATTTTGCCGGCGACTATCAGTGGAATGGAAAATACTTGGGAAGACCTGTTCCTTCGGGAGATTATTGGTTCATCATCGAAATTCCGGGCAATGAAATCATTAAACCTCAAAAATTTGTAGGCCATATCAGTGTTAGAAACTGATGGGAAAATTCGTTTGTAAACTTGGAATGGAATTCCGACCAAGGTTCATTAGAAAATATTCATAAATTTACTGCCCTGAAAGGATATTATGAACCGCTTCACACTTCTGAAAAGCCGAAATATAAGTAAATGGATTGGATTCCTTTTCGCATTTCTGGTTTTTGGGCTGACAGTATGGTTTTCTACTCAGTTTGTTCAACAACTGAGGAAGGAAGAAAAAACCAAAATTGAACATTATGCCCATGCGGTTCAATTGCTGGGTTCTTCTGAAATCCTCAATTCCAAAGTACAGGAATACTTGGTCGATATCACCAATGCCAATACCACCATTCCGGTTGTGTTGTTGGATGAAGCAGGGGAAATCGTGTATGTGAACAACATCAACGAAGAAATCGAAAAAGACGAAGTCCGTTTGGCGAACAAAGTGCAAAAAATACAGGAAGGAAAAACCCCGATCATTGTGGATTTGGGCGAATTCGGCAAGCAGTATGTATTTTATGAAAATTCCAAATTATTGACCCGGTTGCAGTATTATCCGATTATTTTGATACTGATTATCATACTTTTCGTCTATTTCAGTTACTGGTATTTCAAAACGCTCAATAATACGGAACAAAGCTTCTTGTGGGCGGGAATGGCCAAGGAAACCGCACACCAAATTGGCACACCGCTTTCATCGCTTTTGGGTTGGATTGAGATTTTGAAATTAGATGATGCAGACTCAGAACCACTTCAGGAAATGGAAAAAGATGTGCAGCGGCTCAGTCAGATTACGGAAAGATTTTCCAAAATTGGTTCCTTGCCCGAACTGAAAATTCAGAATGTGGTTCAAATAACTGAAATTACGGTCAATTATCTGAAAGGCAGAATTTCCAAAAAAGTGGATTTGAACTTCAATACCGAAAAAGAGGAAGTCCGCATACCACTCAATGCTGCGTTGTACAGCTGGGTAATTGAGAATTTGGTGAAAAACGCCGTGGATGCCATGCAAAACGTGGGTGCAATCAATGTTTATGTCAAAGATAATGCGGAGAAAGTGGAAATCTCTGTCAATGACACCGGCCCGGGAATTCCCAAAAATCTAAAGAAACAGATTTTTGACCCCGGATTTACTACAAAACAACGCGGATGGGGATTGGGACTTTCCTTGGCAAGAAGGATCATCGAAGAATACCATAAAGGAAAAATATTTGTTGCCAAATCTGAAAAATCTACTGGCACAGAAATCGTTATCCTCCTCAGAAAAAGAATGTAATTACAAGCTTATCACCTTCCATTCGGCTTGGTGTCGAATTTTGTGGAAGTCCAGTAATCAGATCACGCCCAATTCTTTACCAACTTTTGTAAATCCTGTGATGGCTTTGTCCAATTGATCTTTGGAATGCGCCGCAGAGAGCTGCACCCGGATTCTGGCTTTGTCTCTCGGTACCACCGGAAAGAAAAACCCGATGACATAAATTCCTTCATCCAACAGTTTGTCTGCCATCACTTGCGAAAGTTTGGCATCGTATAGCATCACAGGAACGATGGCTGAATCTCCGTCGGGAATATCAAATCCTGCGACTTTCATTTGATTTCTAAAATATTCTGCATTGTCCATCACTTTGTCGCGAAGCGAAGTATTTTTTTCCAACAAATCAAAAACATGCAATGCTGCGCCTACTATGCCTGGAGCCAGTGAATTGGAAAACAAATAAGGTCTGGAGCGTTGTCTGAGCATTTCGATGACTTCCTTTTTGGCTGCGGTAAATCCACCCATCGCACCGCCAAGTGCTTTCCCTAAAGTGGAGGTGATGATATCCACTCTGCCCATCACATCGCAATATTCGTGGGTTCCACGACCGGTTTTGCCAATGAAACCGGTGGCATGAGAATCATCCACCATGACCAAAGCATCGTATTTTTCGGCCAAGTCACAAACGCCTTTCAAATCGGCCACAATGCCATCCATTGAAAAAACACCATCGGTTACGATGATTTTGAATCTTTGATTTTTTTCGGAAGCAGCTTTCAATTGTTCTTCCAAATCAGCCATGTCATTGTTTTTGTATCGGTATCTGGCTGCTTTGCACAAACGAACACCGTCAATGATGGATGCGTGATTCAGTTCATCAGAAATGATGGCATCCTCTTCGGTAAACAAAGGTTCAAAAACACCGCCGTTTGCATCAAATGCTGCTGCATAGAGAATGGCGTCTTCCATCCCAAGAAAATGTGCGATTCGTTGCTCTAACTCCTTGTGAATGTCCTGTGTGCCACAGATAAAACGAACCGAAGACATGCCGTAACCTCTTTTGTCCAACATGTCCTGCGAAGCTTTGATGACTTCAGGATGGTCAGAAAGTCCCAAATAATTGTTGGCACAGAAATTCAGCAATTTGCTTCCGTCTTGGAGCTTGATTTCTGCTGCCTGATGGGAAGCAATGATTCTTTCTCTCTTGAACAATCCTTGGTTTTCCAAATCTGTCAGAGAATCCGACAAATGTTTTTGAAATTTTTCGCTGTACATTTTAATTGATTTTAGCTAACAAATATAGAAATTGAAATTGAATTTCTTTTTATTTAAAATAGGCCACGCCGTTTTTGAAAATATTCATTGCTTCGATGTCGGGAATATTTTTAAACAAACCCTCTTCAAATCTTTCCGGATGACACATTCTGCCATAAATTTTCCCGCATTTGCTTACGATGCCTTCCACACCAAATACAGAGCCATTGGGATTGTACGGCATTTCATGCGCTACATTGCCTTCTAAATCTACATATTGCGTTGCGATTTGATTTTGAGCAATCAGAATTTTCAGGTTTTCTTCATCGGCCATAAATCTTCCTTCTCCATGTGAAACCGGAATCCAATAAGTTTTTCCGGCCATATCTTTGAGCCAAGGTGAATGCGAATGATTCACTTTGACTTTTACCAAACTCGCATTGTGGCGACCGATTTCATTAAAAGTCAAAGTCGGCGTGTCTTCTTCCAAAACCCGAATCTGACTATAAGGCAACAAACCGGATTTAATAAGTCCCTGAAAACCATTACAAATTCCGAGAATCAATCCATCCCTTTCCAATAATCCATAAATGCTCTCTTTGATTTTCTCATTTCTCAGGACAGAAGCAATGAATTTACCGGAACCGTCCGGCTCATCTGCCGCTGAAAATCCGCCGGGAAGAAATAATATCTGGGCATCATCGATTGCTTTGGCGTAATAATCCACTGAAATTTCAATGTCATTTTCCGTCAGATTTCTGAAAACTCCGATTTCCGTTGTTGCGCCTTCTCTTGCAAAAGCTTTGGCACTGTCAAATTCACTGTTGGTTCCCGGAAATGCAGTGATAAACACTTTGGGTTTTGCGGTTTTCAAATGCAATGCAATGGATTTTGTCGATATGTCAACCTCTTGATTCATTTCCAAATCATAAACCGGGGTTTCCGATTGCAAAGTTTTTTCAGGAAATAATTTTGAAAATGTGCTTTTCCAAGATTGTTTGGCTTCTGCAATCGAAATATTTACATCGTTGAATTGCAAAGACTGTATGGAATTGGTTTTCCCGATTTCAAAGAAATAATTATGAATTTCATTTGAAACGTCCAAATCTCTTTCATGTTCAATCACAATGGCTGCCGGATAGTATTTCATGAGTTCCAAATCCGTTTGGATTTCCAAACCAATTTCATTTCCAAACGCCATCAGAGCCAATGTTTCCGCAATTCCTCCATATTTTACGGTTGACGCAGCAAGGATATTTTCATTATTTTTTTGAATATTTTCAAAAATGATTTTCAATATTTCTTCATCTAACAATTGATTGTCGGTCATTTCCGGAATGAAAACTGAAAGCTTAGAATTTGATTTTTGTAACGTAGCAGATTTGATTTTCGTAATTTTATTCGGACAAACCGCAAATGAAATCAGCGTAGGCGGCACATCCAAATCCCGATAACTTCCACTCATGCTGTCTTTGCCGCCAATGGCCGGAATGCCAAGCTGCTTCTGGGCTTCAATCGATCCGAGCAAAGCAGCCAAAGGTTTGCCCCATCGTGCAGCTTCATCATGCAATTTCTCAAAATATTCCTGAAAAGTTAATCGGATTTCTTCATAATTTCCACCGGCAGCAACGATTTTAGAAACACTGTCCATCACTGCGAAATACGCACCGTGATAGGGCGACCAACGGCTGATTTCCGGATTATATCCAAATCCTGCCATGCTCACGGAATTAGTGAAACCGTCTGTCGGAAATTTCTGAACGCTCACATCTTCGGGGCTGTCAATGAATTTTCCACCAAAGGCATTCAGTGCTGTACTTCTTCCGATATTGTTGTCAAACATTTCCGCCAATCCTTTTTGAGAAGCGTGATTCAACTTCGCAAGTTGCTGAATGAAAGCCGTTTTATTCAATTTTTTTGCAGAGAAAGGATGGCGGTTTTCACCTTCTTCAACTGTGGCTTTGGCCTGCTTTCTGACCCCGTTGGTATCTAAAAATTTGCGGTCTAATTCAACGATTTTTTCATTGTTCCACCACATCGTCATGGTTTCATCATCGGTCACATCTGCAACCACCGTAGCTTCTAAGTTTTCAGTTTGTGCAAAACGAATGAAATCTTCCACATCTTTTTGTTCAACCACCACAGCCATACGTTCTTGCGATTCTGAAAGTGCTATTTCCGTTCCGTTGAGTCCTGTGTATTTTAATGGCAATACATCCAAATTGATATTCACACCGCGTGCGATTTCGCCTACGGCCACGGAAACGCCGCCGGCTCCGAAATCATTGCATCTTTTGATTAATGCTAAAACTTCCCGTTGCCGAAACAATCGCTGGATTTTTCTCTCCACAATTGCATTTCCTTTTTGCACCTCCGAACTGAGTTCTTCTAATTTTTGTCCGTCGTGTGTTTTGGAAGAACCGGTGGCACCTCCAACGCCGTCGCGACCGGTACGTCCGCCCAATAAAATCACTTTATCGCCGGCAGATGGTTCTTCTCTTCTGACCCAGTCTTTTCTCACGGCTCCTGCCACGAAGCCGACCTCCATTCGTTTGGCTTTGTAGCCTTCATCGTATATTTCACGTACCAATGTGGTTGCCAATCCGATTTGATTTCCGTAGGAACTATACCCTAAAGCGGCTTCTTTGGTGATTTTTCGCTGGGGTAATTTTCCGGGCAAAGTATCTTCTATTTTCTCCAAAGGATTTCCGGAGCCGGTAACCCGCATGGCTTGAAAAACATAAGCCCTTCCTGAAAGCGGATCACGGATTGCACCGCCGACGCAAGTCGATGCGCCGCCAAAAGGTTCCACCTCGGTCGGATGATTATGGGTTTCATTTTTGAACTGAAGCAGCCATTCCTCTTCTATGCCGTCCACATCAATCGGAACAACGATGGAACAAGCATTGACTTCTTCTGAAATATCTAAGTTTTTCACCTGTCCGATTCGGCTGAGATACTTTCCCATGATGGTGGCCATATCCATCAGCCGGATGGGTTTGATTATATTTAGTTTTTGTCTGATATTCAGGTAATAATCAAATGTTTCTTGAAGTTTTTCTTTGAATTTATTTTCAAATTTTACTTCTGAAATTTCAGTTTCAAAAGTAGTATGTCGGCAGTGATCTGACCAATAAGTGTCGAGAACTTTTAATTCAGTTTCTGTTGGATTCCTTTGCATGGATTGGAAGTGTTTTTGAATAAATTCCAAGTCATCCATGCCCATTGAAAAACCAAATTCTGCATGAAGTTGTGCCAGTTGATTTTCATTGAAACCAATGAAACCATCGATGATATCTACGGGTTTAACGGTGGTTTTTTCACTGAAATTCAATTGGTTCAAATCTTTTTCTTTGGCTTCAAGTGGATTGATGAGATAAGATTTGATTGGGTTTAATTCCGTTTTTCCGTTATTTTCAAAGACATAAAGAAAACCGGTTTTCACGTGTGCATCCCTGATCCCCAATAGTTGCAAACATTGCTCGGCCGAATCCGAACGTTGGTCATGTTGTCCGGGCAATGGTTCGGATGCGAAATACGCCGTTTCTGGGTTTTGGTGCAACAAAGGAATTTCTTCCAATGCATGGTAAATCAGGTCTGTAACCGGGTCAGCAAAAACTTCTTTCAGAATTTTATCAAGCTGATTTTCGGGCGCATTGAAAATGTCGTAAATCACTAAAACCTTGCATGAAGTTCCCGCCGCCAAATTTTGAAGCTCTTTGGTTACCTTTCGGCTGTGAATATCGAACTGCTCTTTCTTTTGAATAAAAATTCGTTTATTCATATTTTAATTTAAATCTTTAATTAATCACAAATGAAAGTAGGGAATCGTACCTATACTCCATTTGTAGCTATAGGCTTTCGAACTGTGGTAGAACCGCCGTTCCTATCAAGAACCTATACAAATGCGTGTGAAATTATACAAAATTTCACGTCGCAAAGTTAAGCTTTATTACAGATTTAAAAATCGATTTATTGCTGTTTGAAAAGTCAATTTCAGCGGAGTTTAAGGATGAAATATTTTCTTGCTCAAGTACTAAGATTATGTTCTTGCTGCTTTAAAAACTTTAAGTTATCTGAAATAAAAAAAGAGAATCAATTTCTTGATTCTCCTATTTAGTAGCGGGAACAGGACTCGAACCTGTGACCTTCGGGTTATGAGCCCGACGAGCTACCGACTGCTCCATCCCGCGATTTGGACTGCAAATATACGAACTTTTTCTGAATCAGAAAATTTAAATAGGAATTGGCGGATGGTTTTCTATGAAATTTACCGCAAGCCCCGGATCATCAGTCAGATACAGTAGTTTTTTATATACTCGTCCAACTGAAATCTGATGCAAAACAGAATAAAGTGCCGTGTCTTCCACATATCTTTTTTTGCCCAAAAAGACCATCGGACTGTAATAACCCGAGGTTCCGTAATGATTTTGTGCTGCTTCCTGAAAAATCTCCTGCGTCGTTCCTGCGCTTCCGGGCGCAAAGATTATTCCATACAAACAAATAGACAATAAGGTATCTTCACGGATACTGTTTGAAAAATATTTGGCGATATGACAAGCGAAGAGATTCGACGGTTCATGTCCATAGAACCAAGTAGGAATCGCCATGCTTTCTTTGCCGTTCGGGAATTTTTGTGCGACTTCTTCCGCTTTTTCAAAATAATCGGGACAGTGATAATCCAATTGATATTTATCTTTATCCTTCAGGTTAGACAGGATGTTGATGGCTTCTTTCAAATCGGCTTTGGAATAATCTCCGAAATAGGCTCCGAGGTTGGCGGCTTCCATGATTCCGGGACCGCCACCGGTAGCTACAAAGTACCCGCGGCTACTTAGTTCTCTGGCGGTGTAAGCTACTTTTCTGTAATATTTTGACCCTCGTCTTGTGGAATGACCACCCATGAAACCAACAATTTTCTTTTGTGTCATGCCACTGTCATCATATTCAATGATGTTGCGCAAAGCAACATCAATAGAATAATCGTGGATTCTTTGCGCCATGGCTTCATCCATGGGTGGATTGTATCGGGTCTGCACAAAATGCCGGTAAATTTTTTCATCGGCGGTCAGCATTTCGGAATTTGATTTTTTAAGCAGTTCCTGCCAATTGTAAAGTTCGGTACGATGTGGATTGTAGGGGAGATGTCGGAATTTTGGATATACGATTGCCCCCCTGTTGATGATGCTGATTGCATCTTGTTTTTTGAAATCACAGGCTAAGAAAGTAGTACCCTTTACTTCAAACTGATTCCAGTCCAATTCCTCTTCCGTAAAATTGAGGTTTTGAAGCACTTTTCCTCTCAAATCATTGGTGTTGGCAATCAGCGTTTCCCATTCTTTTCGGGTACGGACTAAATTAATTATCCTTTTGAACCGCATAATTTCTCATTTCGGGCAAATTAATTCTTTTATTTATAAGGAAAAAACGAGGGCAAAGGAATTTTTTGGCGGAGCCACATAAATAACAAGGTTGCAATTGCGACCACTGGTCAAGTCGGTTTAAGATGATAGCTTTTACAAATTTAAGAAAGCGGCAGCCACTTTTCCTAAATCCTGTGCTGATTATTATATTTGCAAACCAAATTTAGGAAATGAAAGGACTTATCGAAGAATTGCAGTGGAGAGGTATGATTCATAACATCATGCCGGGAACCGAGGAACAGCTTGAAAAAGAGATTACTACGGGTTATTGTGGTTTTGATCCGACTGCTGATTCTTTGCATGTCGGGAGTTTGGTGCCGATTGTATTACTGATGCGTTTGCAACAGTTCGGGCATCGTCCGATAGCTTTGGTAGGTGGTGCAACAGGGATGATTGGCGACCCAACAGGAAAAGCGGCAGAAAGGTCATTGCTCGATGAAACAACGCTGAACCGCTATGTTGAAGGCATCCGAAGTCAATTGGAAAGATTTCTCGATTTCGACAAATCCAAACCCAATGCGGCAGTTTTGGTCAATAATTATGATTGGATGAAAAACATAAGTTTCATTGATTTTGCAAGAAATATCGGGAAGCATATTACAGTTAATTATATGATGGCAAAAGATTCGGTCAAAAAAAGACTGAGTGCGGATTCCACTGTCGGTATGTCATTTACAGAATTTACTTACCAACTCATTCAAGGCTATGACTTTCTTTATTTGTATGAAAAATACAATGCAAAACTCCAATTTGGCGGTTCCGATCAATGGGGGAATATTACGACCGGAACAGAGTTGATTCGCAGAGTTAAACAAGGCGAAGCCTTTGCGTTTACCTGTCCTTTGACCACCAAAGCAGATGGTACGAAATTCGGAAAAAGTGAAGGCGGAAAAAATGTTTGGTTAGATAAAAACCTGACTTCGCCCTATAAGTTTTATCAATTTTGGTTGAATCAGTCAGATGAAGACTCCGAAAAGTATATTAAAATCTATACATTTCTCAGTCGCGAAACAATAGATGCTTTGGTTGCGGAACATCAAGAAGCCCCGCATCAGAGGAAATTACAGAAAAGACTGGCGGTAGAAGTTACGCGCATGGTGCATGGAGAAGAAGAACTCGAAAATGCAATCAAAGCTTCGGAAGTACTATTCGGAAAATCTACGGCGGATGATTTGAAATCTTTGGATTCTTCCACATTCCTTTCTGTATTTGAAGGAGTTCCGCAGGCAGCCATCCGCCTCAATGAGTTGCAGGTAGGAATAAATATTGTAGATGTACTCAGCGACAAAACCGGATTTCTCACTTCCAAAAGCGAAGCCAGAAGAGATTTAAAAGGAAATGCAATTTCTGTAAACAAAGAAAAGGTAGGGGAGAACTACCATCTGACTATTGCGGATTTGATTGCGAACAAATATATCTTGCTACAGAAAGGTAAGAAGCAATATTTTATTTTGGTTTCTGAATAATTTAGTTAATTCAAAACCTTGATTAACAATGTATTTAAGACAACATTTTAATTGAAAGTTTAACAGCTTCAATCATTTTATCCACTTCTTCTTTGGTATTAAATACAGAGAAAGAAGCCCGTACGGTTCCTTTCACACCTAATTTTCTCATGATGGGTTGGGTGCAATGATGCCCTGTTCTGACTGCGATTCCTTTTTTGTCCAAAATCATTCCCACGTCAGAAGGATGGATATCAGGAAGATTCAAATTAAAGGAAACTGCACCCGAAGTAGGTGCGTCTTTTGCATAAACCGTAACTTCTTCAAGTGCTAATAATTTGTTTTTGGCATATTCCAGAATTTCATGTTCATGTTGCGCAATGGCTTTCATACCAATGGATTGTATGTAATCCACAGCCACTCCCAACATGATGTTGGCTTCAATATTCGGGGTGCCGGCTTCAAATTTGAACGGCAATTCTTCATAAGTTGATTGCTCCATGAAAACTTCCTTAATCATCTCTCCACCACCGTTAAAAGGAGGAAGTTCATTCAAAATATCCTGTTTTCCGTACAATATGCCAACACCGGTCGGCGCAAACATTTTATGCCCTGAAAATGCCAGGAAATCACAATCCATTTTTTGTACATCAATTTCAGTATGCGGTGCGGACTGGGCGGCATCGATGAAAACCCACGCACCAACCTGATGCGCTTTTTCGATAATTGTTTCAACAGGATTAATTACACCGAGTGCATTGGAAATCTGATTTACGGCGATTAAACGTGTGTTCTCTGTCAATAATTCACTTAATTTTTCGATGTCTAAAGTGCAATTTTCCTTCATTGGAATGAATTTCAATTTTGCACCGGTTCTTTGACAAAGCAACTGCCATGGAACGATGTTGGAATGATGTTCCATTTCGGTAATGATGATTTCATCCGAAGGTTTTAGCAAAGCAGTCATGGCATAAGCGACCAAATTGATGCTTTCCGTGGTGCCGCGGGTGAAAATAATTTCAGATTCCATATCAGCATTGATAAATCCACTGATTTTCTGTCTTGAAAGTTCCATCATTTCGGTGGCTTCCTGGCTGATGGTGTGGATGCCACGATGTACGTTGGCGTTGAATTGGCTGTAATAATTCTCAATTGCATTCAGCACAACTCTTGGTTTTTGGGAAGAGGCTGCATTGTCGAAATAAATCAGCGGTTGATTATTGACAATTCTATTCAGGATTGGAAATTCATCCCGGATTTGTTGTATATTTAATGTTAAATTTCTTTCATTATTCATCATCCGGCGAAATTAGACAAAAACCATTAGTTTTGAAATGATATCATCACAAAAAGGTCTTTGAATGAAATTCACAAAAGCTTTCGGATTAATAAAATAAATAAAAAATCTAATATTTAAATTCCGGATTCATATAAGCTTGTAAATCACTGTAAGGAACACTGATTCTAAAAAATCCGTAAGCATAAGGTGTTAATTCATACAGGCGGTAATAAAATTCTACGCTTTCTTTGGAAAGTGTGAAATTATCCGGAAAGTCCGGCTCGGCTGTGATGAAGATTGAATTTTCCGGTTCATCTAATGCCATATTGTCCGGGATATTGTATTTTGCCCGGATGGTATTTCTGATGACTCTAACGATTTGGGCTTGCTGTGCCATGTCGAATACATCCTCTTTCTGAAGCCATTTTTTCAAACCAAAACTATAGGTGTAATAATCTTCGGAAGAAATGCCGTGTGCGCCGCCTGTATAGGCATAAGTCAAATGTCTGAATACAAAATAGTCCGGATTATTGATAATCGGGAAGAGGCTGTCAAAATGCTGATAGCTCATGATGCCCGGCATGATTTCTTCCGGATTCATCATCTTGAGAATGTCATTGATTTCTCTGATATATTCTCTTTCAAAGCCTAAAATCAGTTTTCTGGAGTGGTCTTCAAAACTTTGAAATTTCGGTTCAAAATTTTCAACCAATCTTTTCTGGAAAAATCGATCTTCCGGCACAAACCATTCAAAGTCATAGGTTCCTTGAATTTTTTCTTTGGTTTTTGTGGTTTTGATAGGTGCAATGCGGTTTGCTTTCAAGTGTGTGATTTTTGTGTGTGGTCGGATGGCATTAAATTCAAAAGGAAGCGTAGCTCCACTTTTGGTCCAGTTTCCTTTGTAAACCCCATTGGAGAGGGTGCCATCAAATGTTTCTTCTTCCTGATTCGTAACTGCATAAGTCATTTTCAGTTGTATTCCCTTGCTTTCGGATTGTGTCAGCTCCATCGGAATTCCTGTGGAATGATAGTAATAGTATGCTGAATAAACCGTTGTGGATTCGTAAGGATATTTCACCCTGAAAAGACTCATCGTGGCCGCATTGTCCCCGATATTTCCTTCCATTTGAATATAATCAGTTGACTGTGCAAAAACTCCGACTGAAAGAAACAGTCCAAGTAAGGTGATAATTGCATTTTTCATGATAATAGGGGTATTTGGATGCGTTATTCATTAATTTATTAAATTTTAGTTAATGAGGCTAAGTAGGAGGTTGGTGTCCTTTTTTAGCAGAAAAATCGCATAAATGTAATCAATTTTTAACAAATATCTAAATTTAAAACAATGTTTTTTTTAAAAAATGAATATTTAAGAAAACCATTCAGGTAAATTTTTCACCGAGAATTATTCTGTAAAAAATTAATTATCAATTTGTTATAAAAAAGAAAAACTAAGCGTTGCTTTCAGGAAAAGATCCTTGTCAATTGAGCCGTGTGCATAATTTCCGAGCCGATAATAGGCACCGATTCCAACGATGCCGAGCATCAATTGATTGAATTCCAGACCAGCCTCCTGATAATATTTTGAAGGTACACCAAATTCGATGAACTGATGGTGTTCGGGGTTTTTCATATTTCCAATCAACCCGCGGTAAATGAATTCAGGGAAAATATTTTGTTTGAATAATTTGAATCCAAAAATCCGTTGTGAAACTTCTAACATGGCGAATTGATCGGAATAAAACTCTCCGGGCAGCATGGTTTCAAAACTGTTTGTTCCGGCCAAATCAAACCTTTGCAATATTTTGTCTCCACTTGCGCCGTTTCCGTGTCCTTCAAAAAGATTAAAAATTGGAGATTCACCGATGACCAAACCGGAATTGATTTGAAGATGGGTTCTGCCTAAAAATGTTCTGAAATAATCTTTATATGTAAGTTCCAATTTCGTGGGAGTGCCATCTGAATTGAATACATTCCAGCCCTGTGTGGCCGTCAAATAAAATACAGGGTATCCGCCCTGAATGGTAACTTTGCCATAAGGCGTACGAACAAATTTTTCTTTGGGTGCCCAACGCAATGCCAGCTGGGTATCAAAAGAAAGAAAATTTTCATCCGACCGAAAATCCTTAAACCGATAATCGAACAAAGCTTTTCGCTCATTATAAATCCCTGATATTCTGAAAGTCATGTTCTGGAATAGGTCTTGTTCGTAACCACCCTGAATCTGTCGGTAGCGATAATAAAAGACATTGGAATAGTTTAGAAATCCGTTGATGAATTTCTGGAAATTGTTTTCATGTACATTCAGATTTCTTCCGGAAACTTCCACGTCATTGGTTAAATTCATGAAAATCCTTCCGGACCAAGGTTTGTTGACAAATCGGTCAACTCCGAATCCGAATTTTGGTTTTTTGTCTTTGAACCCATAAGCGATATACCCGTTCAATGAAAATTCATCACTGAATTTATAATTTGTGCTGCCGCCGAAACCAAGACGAAATCCTTCATATTTATTGTAACGAACTAATTTGGTAACGTCTATGTTGTATTTTCCAATTTCATAATTCCCGCCGGTACTCATCAGCCGGAGCAAACGGATATTTCTGTCCATCTTGTATTTTTTGCCGATGGAATCGATTTTTTCATAAGTATTTTCTTCGCGGGCTGTCAAAGCCTCTTCCCGGTAATTTTTCAGGATTTCATCCGGATTGTCCATTCCTTTGAAATCAATTTCACTTTCGTAGCCTTTGAATTCATTTTTATCAAATTCCACAGGTGATTCAAATTTCTGGAAGGTTGTGCTAACATGTAGCCAAACTTTTTCTTTCTTTTTGATGCTGTCTTGCTGCAAAGTGCCGTCCGGTAAAATGGAATCTCTGACAGCGGGATAGCTCATGTGTCCGGCATCCATTCTGAACCGTTGCCTATCCGGAATCCAGTAGCCCTTGAATGGGATCCAATTCATATCTAATTCCGCAACCCGTTCATCGGAAAGGTTTTCGATGTGAAATCCAGTGATGGCTTTGGTCGCATTGTCGATACTGACCCGACCTTTGATTTGTCTTTCCACATTTTTTCTTTTTTTCGGGAAAAAGGAAATATCTATTGTGGTTTTATCATGCTGCTCAACTTTGTCCAAAATCCTGTAACGGTATTCTTTCAACCCTCTTTCAGAAACCGGATTGATGTACTCCCGGGTAAATAATCTGAGTTTCTCATCGTAAAAATTCGTGGAAATAGGTTGCATGGCTACAAACTCATAAAGTGGTGTTGTGATGCCGGAAATGCGTGTGGTACGAACAATGTTTTTTTTGCCGTATTGGTCTGAGAACTTATGATCAATGGCGCGTTCGCCAAGCATTAAATGGCTTTTGTCCAATAGTTTACGCATGTCATTATAAGCTGAATCTCTTTCATTTTTCGGAAAAAGTATATAAGGCATGGAGTCTGGAGATGCCGTTGCAAGAAATTTTGTATAAGTTTTGAATTCGTAGGTTTTTAGATTTTCGAGGCTGTTTTTGTCTTTGTTTTTAATGATTTCACGAATCAAGGCTCTTGCCTCGGAATCATCGCTTGAAATCAAAGTTTCCTGCAATTCCACGCTGTGGGGGTGCAGTTCAACGGTGATGTCTTTTCCATAAAGAAAAAGTTTCCGGTCTTTGTAACCTTCAAAAACTAATATGACCTGCTCAATTCCATCGGGAACTGTAAAAATCCCATTGGCATTGGTTTGACCCAACTCAAAATTTTGAGTGTCGAGGACAACAACGTTTTCAAGTGGCTGATCCACCAGAAATCCATCTAAAACCGTAATTTTTGTTTGTGCAAATAAGACAGAACAGAACAAGAAAAAACAAACCGACAGAAATTTCAGCATATAAATCAGGTATAATACCAATTATTTGTTATTCCACAAATTTAAATATTATTAGGAATAATCAAAACGGCGGGCTGAAATTGAGCGGATGTGTGAAATTGAACTGAAAATAGATTGTATTATTTGTATTCCGGTTTCAATTTGTCGTAGAATTTTTGGTAAAATTTATCGACTTTGGGTTTGATGACCAAGGTGCAATATGGATTTTTGTCGCCGGTTCTTTCGTAATAATCCTGCATATATTCCTCAGCATTATAAAATTCATCCAATGGAACAATCTGGGTTTTGAAAGTTCCGTCATACATGTCTGAGGCTTCAAACTCTTTGAGAGAGCGTTGTGCTATCAGCTTTTGTTCTTCGCTGTCGTATAAAATGATAGAGCGGTATTGTTCTCCCACATCATTTCCTTGTCGGTTGAGTTGGGTGGGGTCGTGAACCGTCCAAAAAACTTCCAGAAGTTCGCTGTATGAAATAATTTCCGGCTTGAAAATCACGCGAATCACTTCTGCATGACCGGTAGTTCCTTTGCTGACTTCTTCATAAGTCGGATTCGGAACATGGCCACCCGCATAACCGTTGGTAACGCTTTCCACCCCGAGCAGCTGATCGAAAACCGCTTCTACACACCAATAACAACCGCCCCCAAATACGGCCGTTTCAAGTTGATTTGAATCCATTTCTTTTTGATTATTTGTTTTGATTTCCGCATTGTTCTGCTGGCTGTCACAATTTTGAAACAGCAACAGGACAGCGGCGAAAGTTAATATTTGCTTCATTTTCCAAAAAGCCATTCAACAAATTTACGGCATAAATTATAAAAATTATTATAGCGTAGTTTGAATAAAATCAGGCAATAAAAAACCCCGGTATTCATTCGGGGTTTTAGATTTTCTATTGATTCAGCATTAACCTTACTCAGCATCCACACCGCCGCCATACATATCTTTGTATTTTTCTTGCAAGGCTTTCATCTCTGCTTCAAATTCTTTCTCGGTCAAGATTTTTCCTTTATTGGGTTTTTTGATTTTCAATTCATTTTCTCTCACATTGACATTGATTGCCGTAATCACCATGTCCGCATCGTTCATGTTAAATTCTGTTTTGAGAATCAATCCGGGCAATCCCCAAAGTCGATCCGGCCCGTCTTTGAAATTCAGTTTCGGGCTGTACCAGGCAATAACATTTACAGAATCGTTCATAACGCCGGTTGCTTTTAGCGCATCAAATCCGGCAATCTGCATTTTTTCTTTGGTGATTTTCCATTTGAAATCCTGAAGGGAATCTTTCATCAAATAGGATTGTCCAAAGAAATCGTAGGGTTTCAGATAATATCTTTCTTTGATGTCTTTAAATAGTGGCTCTTTGTCCATTGCTGTGATTTGTTGCAGAATCATCCCGGCAGAAGATTGAGAATTGTCAATTCTTTCCACTAATTTATATTCGGATTCCGTACCGTTGCTTTTCAATTTGTAATCAATGAAAATACCGTTTTTGATTTCCTGTTTCAATTGCTCTCCAACGGAGGCACGCCATTGCGCAGGAACATTGCTCAAGACTTGTTCAGCGTCTAATTTAACTTCCATCTGATAATCAACTTCTAAGTATTGCTGTTTATTCTGGGCAATACCAATGGTTCCGACCAATAAAAGGGTTAAAGAAAATAAGAAATTTTTCATTGTTTGATTTTGCTTAATAAGTAACAGATTTTCTCAAATTGTTACAAACTCAGGAGTTTTTAACTTCTTCAATGTCGAAGCCCGCTTTTTTGACGACACGCATGATTTCATCTTCGGAAGCAGTATCCGTTTCAATGGTCAGAATCTTATCGGGATTGTTTGTGTCCACTTCCCACCGGATGTTTTCAACCCTGTTGAGAAATGGCGTGACGCCCGCCACGCAACCACTGCAATTGATATTGGTTTTGAATTTATAGACTTTCATATTTATCTGTTTATTTCGTTGTTTTTGATTTGTGTGGAATGTAGAAATCTGATTTTCCATTGCTGGTTTTCCCAAATCAGATATGCACTTTCTAACCATTCGATTTGTGCAATGATTGTACCATCCAGCGTAAATTCGGCGGAATTTCGATAATAGATGAATGCGGAATTTTCTTCAACGATGGTATTCAGAAAATTGAAATCATTTTTTCGGTCTAATATTCTTCCGTTTTTTGCTTCTTCCTCATACTGCATTCCTAAATTTTCAATCAAAACCACCGTTTCTTCAGAATTAAAAATTTCTCCATCCTTAAAAAACTCAAAATCAGTTGTGAAATAATCTTGGATTTTATCGGCATTGAATTCAGAAAAAACCTTCTGAAACATCTCAATGATTACTTCTTGAACGGAGGATGCTTCCTTATCTTGAGCATGGACGAAGGAGCCTAAGGCAAACAGTAAAAATAAAATGCTTGTTTTCATTTTGGTTAAAAATTAATACGAATAATCAATTTCCAGAATTTGAATTTCTTCGATATGATTGCCCAATTTGAATTCAAGGATTTCATTCAATTTTTTCCCGGTAATTGCGCGGGCAAGGGGAGAGGTGAAGGAAATCTTTTTCATTTTCACATCAGCTTCATCGACGCCTACAATCCGGAATTCCTGTAGATGTTTACCTTTCTTTATTTTCACACGGGCTCCAAAGCGGACTTCATCTTCCGGTTGTTCTTTGCCAATAATCAATCTGGCTGAAGCAAGGCGTTCTTCCAACAAATAAATCTTCCCATCGATCAAAGTAGTTGCTCTACGGTATTCATTTTCATTATCTTGCGAAAGTTTTCTCCTTTCTTCAAGCAAGGATTCTTTTTCATTTTTCAAAGCTTCAAGTCCAACCGGCGTAACATAATTGATAGTTCCCGGTGGCAAAACCGCTCTCGGTGGAATGATTACCGCTTCTTCCTGATCGCCTTCCTTGACAAAACCTCTGCTCATACCATAAAATGAAAAAAGGTGATTTTTGAAAACCACCTTGATTTATCAGTTGCAAAAATCTGTTTATCTGTTTTCAATATCGACAAAAGATCTTTTCGGTTGACCGACATAGACTTGTCGCGGTCGTCCAATCGGTTCGTTGTTTTTACGCATTTCCATGTATTGGGCAATCCACCCTGGAAGTCGTCCGACTGCAAACATCACGGTAAACATTTCGGTTGGAATTCCGAAAGCACGGTAAATCAATCCGGAATAGAAATCCACGTTCGGATAGAGTTTTCTTTCGATGAAATATTCATCTTCCAAAGCGGCTCTTTCTATTTTTTTTGCAATTTCGAGGCTTTCATCATCGATTCCCATTTTCTCCAAAACCTTGTCAGCAGCAGTTTTGATGATTCTGGCTCTTGGGTCAAAGTTTTTATAAACACGGTGTCCGAATCCCATCAATCGGAATTCATCATTTCTGTCTTTGGCTTTATCTATCCATTTCTGAATATTTCCACCGTCTTCTTTGATGGTGTCGAGCATTTCCACTACCGCCTGATTTGCGCCTCCGTGAAGGGGTCCCCACAATGCAGAAATCCCGGCAGATACTGACGCAAAAAGTCCAGTGTGCGCAGAACCCACCAAGCGTACAGTCGAAGTCGAACAGTTTTGTTCGTGGTCTGCATGTAGAATCAATAATTTATCCAAAGAATCAATGATTTCCGGATCCAATTCAAACGGACGGTTGGTCTTTTTGAACATCATGTAGTACAGATTTTCTACGTATCCCAAACCGCTCTCCGCATAATTCAGCGGAAGGCCTTTTACTTTTCTGAGTGTCCAAGCTGCAAGTACAGCGAATTTTCCAATTAGTTTTACGGCTGCTTGGTATTTGTCTTCTTCTGATTTCACATTGACGGCTTTCGGGTTGAATGCGGTCAAAGCACTGGTCAGCGTAGCCAGAATTCCCATTGGATGTGCGGAACTCGGGAAAGCGGAAAGAATTTTTCCGATGTCTTCCGAAACCATATCATTTTCGCTGATGTCATCATTGAATTTATTCAATTGCGCTGCTGTCGGTAATTCACCATGTAACAGGAGATACATGACTTCCACGAAATTCGACTTTTCTGCCAGTTCCTCGATGGGATAACCTCTGTACATCAGGACGCCTTTTTCCCCGTCAAGAAAAGTAATTTCACTTTGGCATGAACCGGTGTTTTTATAACCCGGATCCAATGTGATTAATCCATCAGTATCAGCGCGGAATTTAGAGATATCCACATAGTGTTCATCCATAGTTCCAACGCCTGACGGAAGCGAATAATCGCTGCCGTTATAATTAAATTTGAATTGATTTGACATTTGTATTGATTGTAAGTTAAAATTAAATTTTTAGAATTTAAAAGTCGATATTCCGGGGAAAACAGCGGTTTCGCCAAGCATTTCTTCTATTCTTAACAGTTGATTGTATTTGGCCATACGGTCTGAACGCGACATGGAACCGGTTTTAATTTGTCCGGTATTCAGTGCTACGGCGAGATCGGCTATTGTATTGTCTTCGGTTTCACCGGAACGGTGTGACATTACTGCGGTGTAATTAGCATTCTGTGCCATCTGAACGGCATCAATGGTTTCAGTCAGGGTTCCGATTTGATTTACTTTAATCAAAATCGAATTCGCAGTATTTTCATCAATGGCTTTTTTCAGTTTTTTTACATTGGTTACCAGCAAATCATCTCCAACCAACTGCACCTTATTACCAATTTTATCCGTCAGTGATTTCCAGCCTTTCCAGTCATTTTCATCCATGCCGTCTTCGATGGAAATAATAGGATATTTTTTCACCAATTTCTCAAGGTAAGCCACTTGTTCTTCGTGGGTTCTAACCGCAGCCTTTTTGCCTTCATATTTACTGTAATCATATTTTTTATTGACATAAAATTCGGAAGCGGCACAATCGAGGGCAATTTTCACTTCATCATCAGGCTTATAACCTGCTTTTTCAATTGCATTAAGAACCGTGTCCAAGGCATCTTCCGTGCCATTAAAAGTTGGCGCAAATCCGCCTTCATCGCCGACGGCAGTAGAAAGTCCGCGGTCGTGCAGGATATTCTTCAGGCTATGGAAAATTTCGGTTCCCATCTGAATGGCTTTTGAAAAGGTTTCAGCCTTGACCGGCATGATCATAAATTCCTGAAATGCAATGGGTGCATCGGAATGAGAACCGCCATTGATGATGTTCATCATCGGAACGGGCAGGGTTTTCGCATTGGTTCCACCTACGTATCTGAAAAGGGGCAGCCCCAATTCATTGGCTGCCGCATGTGCAACGGCCAAGGAAACGCCGAGAATGGCGTTGGCACCCAATTTGGATTTATTTTCAGTGCCATCCAATTCTATCATTACTTTGTCGATGAGTACTTGCTCGAGGACATTGAACCCGACGAGTTCAGGAGCAATTTTAGAATTGACATTTTTCACGGCTTTCCCAACGCCTTTGCCCATATAGGTTTTTCCACCATCTCTGAGTTCGACGGCTTCGTGTTCTCCGGTAGAAGCTCCGGAAGGCACGGCAGCCCTTCCCATGTATCCTGTGTCGGTAATTACATCGACTTCAACAGTCGGATTTCCCCTTGAATCTAAAATTTGTCTCGCATGAATTTGTGTAATGATTCCCATTGAATTGATTTAAGTAAATGAATTGTCAAATGTAAGAAACTTGCGGATTTATTAAAAACGAAATCACCTAAAAAACATCTGCTACCGCCTTAAATTTGAGGGTTCATAAAGTTTTTTTGATGTTTTCTGAAAATGATTTTGAAAATCGGGTAAATTTGTACTTTTACATTTGCTGTGAAATAATTTTGAATTAAATTTCGCTGCCCTTATTATAATGAATATGGAAGAGCCAAAAAAGATGAAATTACAAAAAAGCTATCCGTTTCTCAAAAAACTGGAACAGCAAATAGACGATGGCAAAAGCCCTAATTCCTCTCATAAAAAAATCCGAAAAATTCATTCAAAAGGTTCTTCCCAAATTGCGAAAAAAATGGGGGAAGAATCCGTGGAAATGGTCATTGCCTCTGAGCAGGACAGTGATGAAAATTTTCTGGAAGAAGCAGCGGATGTGTTTTTTTATTACCTGATGGCGATTCATGCAAGAGGTTTCAAACTGAGGGATGTTTTAATCATTCTGAAGAAAAGGTTTAAAAAGTAATTTAATCCGTTTCAACCTTCTTCAAAATAACCGGGAAATATTTGCAGGATTTTTTTGAAAATCCAATAGAGTAATAGGGCAAAAAGAATTCCGATGACTCCGCCGCAAACGATGTCTAAAGGAAAATGCACCCCCAAATAAATCCGACTGTAAGCAATCATTGATGCCCAAATCAACAATACCCAAATCATCCATTTAAAATATTTTCTGTAAAGCATCCCCAGAAAAACCGCGATGGCGAAATGATTGGAGGCATGTGCGGAAACGAAACTGAATTTCCCGCGTCCTTCACAGGCGACCGGCCGCATCAGTCCTTCAAATTCATCCGTGAAACAAGGTCTTAATCGTTGGATGCCGTATTTGAAAATATTGGAAACTTGATCTACACAAAGGATGAGCAAGGCGGTAAGTACGAAAATTAACAATGTTTTTTTGATGCCAAATTTTCTGAAGAGCAAATATGCAAACAATCCATAAAGTGGAATCCAAACTTCTTTTTCTGTTACAAAAAGCCAAAATCCATCCCATTGGGAAGTTCCCAGATTATTCAGGTACAAAAAAAGTGCTTTGTCTAAATCAACGATTTGTTCCACTAACTTCTTTTTATAGGGCCTACTGCGTCATCAATGGATTCTTCAATGTCTTTTGTCACATCTGTGACAGGTTTTGAGATATCGTCTTTGGCTTTTTCGATGCTGTCTTTGATGTCTTTGACCGGATTGATGTCTTCGACGGGGTTCAGAATTTCCCTTTTGATGTCGTCTGTCGCTTTTTTCATTGCCCGCAAACCTTCACCCAAACCTCTAGCGATTTCGGGAATTCTCTTAGGTCCAAAGACAACAATGGCAATCAGCATGATGACTGTCAATTCTTCAAAACTTATAAATGCCGATAAAATAGCAGATAGATTCACGGGACAAAGATAACAACTTAAAATAAAAAAAACTCCGAAAAAGGAATCCGGAGTTTTTTTTGATATGTGTTTACAGGTTTTATGCTGTCGCTACTTTGGCTGTAGTCTGCCCTTTCACAGCATCCTGTTCCTTTGAAATCTTGTTTTTTGTCAAATCGTACATCACCTGTGATGCGATGAAAATGGAGGAATAAGTACCTACAACTACCCCAATCATCATGGCAAACATAAATCCTTTGATTGTTTCTCCACCGAAGATAAAGATGATTAATACCACGAGGAACAAACTGATGGATGTATTCATCGTCCGAGTCAGTGTACTGTTAGTCGCTTTGTTAATCAGTGTTGAGAATGGCATCCTCGGATAGAGGCCAAGGTATTCCCGAATCCGGTCAAAGATAATCACGGTGTCGTTCAGTGAATACCCGATTACGGTCAGAATAGCCGCAATAAAGGCCTGGTCAATTTCAAGGTTAAACGGTAAAATCCCGTGTAGCAAAGCGAAGATTCCGAGTACAATTATGACGTCGTGAATGGCGGCTACAACCAATCCAGCTCCAAATTGCCATTTGAACCGAATCAGGATATAAAGTCCCACCGAAAGCAAGGCGAGTATTACTGCAATTACGGATGCCCGTGTCGTACTGTCTGCAATGGTTGGCCCAACTTTTACAACGGACATCAACCCATTGGCGACTTTGTCGCTTTCAAAATCATCATAAGTCATATTATCGGGCAAGAAGGGTTTTACACCCTCATATACTTTATGTTTGATTTCATCATCAACGGCAGTCGATTCCTGATTGGCTTTTAATTTGGTGGTAATTTTCACCTGATTAGAAGGTCCGAATATTTTAACGGTAGGAGCGGAGGATACCCCTTCGTCGTCCACTAATGTTTTTTCAAGACTAAGCCGGACATCAGTGGCACTGACAGGTTGTTCGAATCGAACCGTATAAGTACGACCGCCCATGAAATCTACCCCCAAGTCAAATCCTCTCCCAAAAATCACTACTAAACACAATGCACAAGCTATGGTTGAAATGCTGTAGAATAATTTTCTTTTGGACATGAAATCCACATTGAATCCCTGAAACCAGTTTTTAGTGATGTTGGTAAAGAAGGAAGTGGATTTTTTATTGGCAAATCTTCTTTCTGTAAAATATTTAGTAAGGAAAATCGCAGTAAACAAGGATAATGTAAGCCCTATCAATAAGGTGATGGCAAATCCTTTTACCGGTCCTTTTCCGATAGCCAACAAGATGGCGGCTGTAATCATTGAAGTTACGTGTGAGTCCACGATGGCGGAAATAGCTCCTTTCCAAGTGTAAGCGATTCTCACGGCTTCTTTCAGTGATTTATTATGGTGAAGCATTTCATCTTTCACCCTTTCATTAATAATAATGTTGGCGTCAATTGCCATCCCTAATGTCAGGATGATCCCTGCAATACCCGGCAAAGAAAGTGTTGCGCCGAATAATCCAACCATCAATCCCAGCAGGAGTAAAAGGTTGACCACCAAAGCGATGTCGGCGTAAACACCGGCACGGCTATAATAGAAAATCATCCAAGTAAGAATCAATAGGAATACAGCGATGAAAGATACCAAAGAGCTGTCAATTGCTTCCTGTCCCAAGGAAGGACCAACCTCTTCCAATTGAACGATTTTGGATGAAGCAGGCAAACTTCCTGCTTGCAGAATATTGGCTAAATCTTGTGCTTCAGTCAGCGTAAAGTTTCCGGAAATCTGCGAACTTCCGCCTGCAATTTTTTCATTGATATTGGGTGCAGAATAAACCAAGTCATCCAATACGATGGCAATGGAATTACCAACATTTTCTTCGGTAATTTTACCCCATCTTCTGGCGCCTTCAGCATTCATTTTCATTGTTACCACTGGCTCATTGGAAATAGAGTTGGCATTTCGTTCTCCGGCAGCCTGTTCGATAACATCCCCCGGCAGCAGTGGATTGTTATTTTGGTCTCCACTCAGTGCATACATGGACAAGAATCTGCCGTCGATGCTTGGGTCTTTGATTTGGGCAGGTTTATTGGCCCATGCGTATTTGAAATTTCGGATTGCCGGCGGCATGCTGGCCTTGAAATTTTCCGAATTCATGATTTGATTGACAAATGCTGTGTCTTTGAGTTCAACAGAAAACAGCGCATTGCCTTCATAAGCGGGATGAATAATACCGCTCATGTCCACTCTGTCACCGACACCAAGGGCACTCGGATTGATGGAACCAAAGAAAGTATTAACCTGTGGATTATTGGCTACCACTTTCCAAAACTCTAATTTGGCGGTACTTTGCAATAGGTTTTTGATTCGGTCTTTATTTTTTTCACCCGGCATTTCCACCTGAATACGTCCGTCGGCGGAACCACCCAAACGTTGGATGATGGGTTCAACTACACCAAAACGGTTGATACGGGAAGAAATCACCTGAAAGGCGGTTTCCACTTTGGAATCAATGTCTTTTCTGAGAATGGATTTAACAGTTTCATCACTGGAATTGAATGGAATGAGATCTGCGTTCTGACGATTTCCAAAGATATCCGGAGAAGACAACATCAAATCCGGTTGTCCTTTTTCATTTCTCAACCTTTCAAATTCATCGAAAAACACATCCACATACGCTCTGTCTCCCTGTGACCGCTGCGCAATATCTGCTGCATCAAGTGCTTCGTTGAAAATCGGATTTCTGGAATTATCAGCCATGTTTTCAAGCAGGTCGCGTACCTGAACCTGAAGAATCACGCTGATTCCTCCTTTCAAGTCCAAGCCCAATTTGATTTCTTTGGGTTTTGCATCCCGATAGTTGTACTTGATGATTCCTAAATTCAAGGTGTCATTCCCTAAACTGTCCAGAATTATTTGTTCTTTAATTTCATCTCCGGCTGCAAGAAGTTTTGCTTCCGATTCAACTTTATTGGTGTACCACGAATAGCTTAGTTGTCTGATTGATAACAAACTAAGAATTATGGTGATGCCAATAACAAGCCAGTTCCCTTTCATATTATGTCTTTAATTAAGATTTTTTTTGACGGGCAAATATATAAGTATTGAATAACTTAACCAAAATTATAAGCGGTCAAACTCACAAAAAATAAACAGGTTATCACCAATTGTTTATAAAAGTTCGTTGGCCAGATTGGCTAATTCACTTCTTTCACCCTTAATTAACTGAATATGTGCGAATAATTTCTGTTTTTGAACTTTGTCCACCAAATAAGAAAGTCCGTTGGATTGTTCATCCAAATAAGGCGTATCAATCTGTCGGATATCTCCTGTGAAAATGAATTTGGTGTTTTGTCCCGCACGTGTAATGATGGTTTTCACTTCATGCGGCGTAAGGTTTTGGGCTTCATCGACAATGAAAATCACATCAGACAAACTTCTTCCCCGGATATAAGCCAAAGGGGTAATCAGCAGTTTTTCCTGTTCCACCATCAGATTGATTTGTTTGTACTCTTTGTCCTGTTCATCATATTGGTACTGAATGAATTTCAGGTTGTCCCAAAGCGGCTGCATATACGGGTCGATTTTGGACTTGATGTCGCCCGGCAGATAGCCGATGTCTTTGTTGCTCAAAGGAACGATGGGTCGGGAAAGATAAATTTGTTTGAAGTCTCTTTTCTGTGCAATCGCAGCGGCTAATGCAATCAATGTTTTTCCGGTTCCGGCTACGCCATGCAGTGCTACCAATTTGATTTCATTTTTCAGGATGGCATGAATCGCAAAAGCCTGTTCCGCATTTCTCGGTTTGATGTTGAAAACAGTTTGCTTGTTAACGCGTTCAAGTTGCTGTTCAAACGGATTATAGTAGGCGAGGGAAGAGGACTTCAATCCCTGAAGGATATAATTGGCATTGGGATAAATTTCCATTTTATCCTGAATGGCATCCAATGGAATTGAAAAATCCCGGTAGAGGGTGTCAATGATGTCTTGGTCGAAATCGTTGTAAGTCAAAATTCCCGTGGAAAGACTGTCGTCAATCTGTACTTTTCCGGTTTCATAATCTTCGGCCTTGATGCCGATGGCTTTGGCTTTCAGCCGCAGATTGACGTCTTTGGTAACGAGAATCACCTGCCGTTTGGGCTCAATCTTTTCGGTAATCAGGCAGGAATTCAGGATTTTGTTGTCATTGGATTCGGAACCGTAAATTTTCACGGCAGATTGGGTCAGTCCATTGGTTTCCATGACCACTTTGAATGCGCCTTTTCCTTCTCCCGGCAAGGGAATCCAATCTTGAACAGAATGATCTTGTGTGATTTTGTCAAGGAAACGGATAAATTCCCGGGCTTCGTAATTTTTTGTGTCGCCGCCCTTTTTCATTGTGTCCAATTCTTCCAAAACCGTGATGGGTACTACCAAATCATGTTCTTCAAAATTCAGTATGGAGTTGTGATCATACAATATCACCGAGGTGTCTAAAACAAAAATCTTCTTTTTCATTCATCATTAATTCTCTTGCTAAATAGACAAAATATTTAAGGAAAATAAGATGATAAAAAGAAAAAACTATTAACGAACTTTCAACATTTATTGAATGTCTTTCAAGTTCACTTGAACCTGTCTTTCCCACAGATAGTTAGGTTGGAGGCCGGCTCTGCGGACAATGAGTTGCCCTTGCTGAGAGCCTGCAAAACGCGAAAATCCGCTGCCAATCCCAAATCCCGGTTCTCGAACGATGAAATATACACCTTTGAAAAAAGGATATTTCATCTGTAGAATATTTTTAGCCGATGGCGAGATGGCTTCATTTTCAGGGTTTATAACCGAAAGTATTTTAATTTTTGTCAATAGTTCCTTTACTTTTGGGCTGTCTTCTTCGCTGACGACATCCAAACCGATGACTCCGATTGAAGTTTTGGATTTTTGAACAAAATCTATGACTTCATCAGGATTGTTCAGTGCCTGAACGCTTTTGCCTTCCGGGATTTTCAGGTTTAATTTGTCTTTGACAGTGTTGTAATTCCCTGAATTTCCATTGTCAAAAATGATTTTGTTATTTTCTTCCAAAATGCCGGTTCTGATTTCATCCATTGAGATTTCATTTTTCGGGTTTTCAATGGACGTAATGAAAACTGCTGCGTCGTAAGCCAACAAGGTAGAACGTGGCGTCACATCAGATTTCTGTTGCAGATATTTGGTTTGCTGCTCGCTCAGCGGGGTATTGATAAAGGCAGCATAGGCAACAGTATCCAATAAATCCTGTAAAATCTGATTTTCAGGTTTATAAACAAAGTCAAATTGTACTTCGGGGAATTTCATCACGTAAATTTCGGTCAATGCCTCCAAAAGATTTTTATTGGATGGATCGACATAGATGGTCATTTCTCCTTCCCGATGACTCAAAACTTTCTGGTTTTTGTTTTTATTGCAAGAAATCAGTGAAAACAGAAGGATGCATAATATAATCATCTTACTGATTTTCATCTCGAATCGCACTGACCGCTCTGTAAATTCTGAATAAACCATATACAATAAATAATATCCCCAATAGTAGGGAAGGCGTTTTTTGCAAATCTATAATGAACCATTTAGTCCACAGAATTAGTACCCCGATTGTGGTATATAATACTCCAAAAATGATGTAGGCGATTTGTTTTACCATCCAACAAAAATAGACATAATATTCTTTTTCTGAAACCCCCGAAATTAATTTCTGAGAATTTTCAGCAATTTATGCAGGTCATTTTCATCGTTGTAATAATGAAAACCCACGCGAATGCCGCCGCCTCTCATAGACACGCTGATATTTTCAAGGCTGAGTCGCTGAAATAGCTTGCCATCTTATTTAAAATTAAAAATATTGGAATGCATTTTTCTGCTTGTTACTTCTTTTCAATGAAACAGCAAAGATTACATTAATAAAGAGAATTAAATTTCTAATCATTTTCAGTGGTTTATTGATTTCTAACGCTGATGTGTCCGGTAATCATGTAAGTTTCATCCATGGTCAGGATAAACCAGTAATCGCCGGAAGGAACATTTCTGCCCATGTATTTTCCGTCCCAAATAAATTCAGAATACAGAGGCTTATCCACAAAAATTTTACCGTAGCGGTCAAAAATCTTGATGGTTGCATTGGGATAAGCATCCATTCCTCTGATTTCCCAATAATCATTGATGCCGTCACCATTTGGTGAGAGGAAATTGGTGATTCCCAGTACCGAGAATTTCTTAACTTCTGAATAACAACCATTGGCTCCTCTGACAATCATTTCATAATCACCGGGTTGGAGGTTGGGGAATATGCCGGTATTGTTCCAAGAGAGTCCGTTGTTGATGCTGTATTCAAGCGGTGGAATTCCTCCGGCTACCTGTGCGGATGCCGTATTATCAGAAAGGAGGACATTGGTGATTTCGGGTGTAGGATAAAAAACAACTTCAATTTCCCTTTTGGCGGGACAATCCATCCCGGAACCTGTAACTTCCAAAGTATAAATGCCCGCACTGTCGAAATTCACTTCTTGTTGCTGGCTTATAATTTGACCACTTGGATTGTACCAAGTATAAGTTTCAAAAAATCCTTCAAAAACAAATGATTTATCGGCTTCCTCAGAACAGAAGTTCAGTGAAGTTTCCATTTCAAAACTCGGAACCGGCAATACCTGAATTTGGAAACGAACCGTTCCCGCACATTGGTTTCCATCTTCATAAGCTCTTGCAAAAATGGTTTGCGGATTGGTCATATTGGTATAAGCTTCAGGATTGGGAATGGGATTGGTTTCAGATTCCGCATTGGCCAAAGTAGTGTAAAACTTAATCTCAGCATTGGAATAAGACAACAGGTTGTTAATCTGTGTATTAAGCGAAGTTAAATCAAATTGTGCAAACCCATCTGAAGTTTCGTATGGCGAATCACATTGCGGGAAAATATCATCCATTTCCGCATAATTCAATACGATTTTCAAGGTAACCGGAACAATGGAAAAACATCCCTCTCCATTTTCAATTCTCGCATAAATCACCACTTGAGTTTCTGTTGGTGTATAATTGTTGGGCAATGGATTTATTTGATTTTGAGCATTATCTTCGGTTGCATAATAAGTAAAGGTCAATCCGGCAGTGTTATTCACCAAGGATTGATTGATTTCCTGTAAAATGAAAACCACAGTTTGTGTAGATGTACACTTTTCAACAATTGTCGTATGCGCTTGGGGAGTTGGATTATAAATTAATTCAAAAGAACCATATTGCGCACAGTCATCCGCGCCTTCAAGCCTTACCCAAATCGTTTCAGGAGAAGAAACATTCTGATAATTTTCAGGATCAGGAATGGGATTGGATCCGGTTTCGGCGTCCTGCTGGGAATGATGATAAGTAATGGTGTACAGCGTAGGATCATTTCCGCCCAAAATGGCATTGTCATTTACGGTTAAATCCGTTGTAATTCCAATAATAATCTCATCCAAAGAACAAGCTTCGATATTGGGGATATTGTGTTCAATTTCGCCGCCGACATTGACAATGACATCAAAAGAAACCACAGCATTGCAATCGGCCGGATCAGCAAGTCTTACCCAAATGGTATTGATTCCGGTCTGACAACTGTAATTTTCGGGATTAGTGATGGTATTCGCATTGCCTGCATTGGCATCATCCTGATTTTCGTAGTAAGCAATTGACACATCAGGTTGTATGCCAAGTATTTGCTCGCCAATTGTCGTTAAATCAAAAATTTCTGTTCCGTTGAAATCCGAATCACAAAGTTGCGTTACGGTAGGGTAAGCGTTGGCTGTCGGTGTAGTTCCCAACAGGATATTAATTTCAGCGGTATTATTGTCTTCATCGAATTCAATGACAGCTCCGTTGCCAGTTCCGTCGTCATCTACGCTGGCGGTGAGTATGAAATTGTTGGGAACTGAATCCGGTATGGTCAGTACTATATTTCCGGTTTCAAAGCCTCCGATTGGAATCTCATTTTGCGTGGTGGACTGTCCCACAAGTACATCATCGGCATAAAATGCAATTTCAGTTCCGGCAGGAAGTATGTCCGTGGCAATCTCATTGTAAACCGTATAATCCACATCCACGTCACGTTCGTCACAAATCCCGGTTTGTGTCTGTATATTGATAGTTGCATCGGGTACTTCCGAATTCAGTACGACCACTACATTGTGGATAATAACGGCATCCTGATGACTTTCCAACGTGATAATCATGGAATCATCACCGATATTCGTATAACCGTCTCCAATGTCGAAAAAATCGATGTCCATATTGTACAGTGTATTGCTGTTGGTGTAGGAATTAGTGCCGTTAAAAACATTATTCAAAGGATTCAGTGGTGGATTTCCGATGATATTGCCGTTGACTCTCAGACTTTCTTGTACCTGAATGTTCGCATCTCCTTCATACGCCAGAAATGCAATTTTGTTTCCAACGAGATGCAGGATATTCAGATTTTCAAGTTCAAATTGCACTGTCGTATTGCTTGAGTCAACCCGCGCAAAACCATCATAAATATTTACGAGGTTGTTGGTCAATTCTTCGGAACTATAAACAACCAAGATTGACCATCCGCCAAAGTTGGTTCCATTGGCACAATATTCCCAGATTACACTTGTTAAATCAAAATCAGTTACGGTATAAGTGCCGTTACCGGTAGCCATCACCAAATCCGTTACATCCGCAAATCCTCCGGATACCGCTCTTCCCGCAATATTTGAAGCGAAATTTCTCGTAGAGGGAATTTGCGTACCGTTGAGTTTTATGTCAAAATCAAAACTCCAGTTGTTTCCGGAACCACCCCAATATAAATAAGCAGCCACGACGGTCTGATCCGGCAGAAGATTGAGATTCGCACTTGAACTCGTGTTGATGACACAAGGACCACTTGTACCGTTAAAAGTAGTGTTCATGGTGTTCCCAATCATGGTGAAATCATATTTACCCAAGAATTGTTCGTAAATAGACATTTCTTGTCCTTTCAATGAAACAGCAAAGATTACACTAATAAAGAGAATTAAATTTCTAATCATTTTCAGTGGTTTATTGATTTCTAACGCTGATGTGTCCGGTAATTTTATTTTCTTCATCAAATGTTAAAATAAACCAATAATCTCCGGAAGGAACCGGGTTACCTCTGTATTTCCCATCCCATTTATAATTGGAAGACATGGGTTGATCTACAAATAATTTCCCGTAACGGTCAAAAATTTTGATACGTGCATCCGCATATTGTTCCATGCCTCTGATTTCCCAATAATCATTGATGCCGTCACCATTTGGAGAAATGAAATTCGGGATGATAAATACAGTAAATAACTTCGCTGTGGAAAAACAGCCATTCATGCTTTTTACAATCATTTCATAATCTCCGGGAACAAGATTGTCAAATTGTCCCTGATCTGACCAAGTCAATCCGTTGTTGATACTGAATTGATACGGCCCGTTTCCGCCGCTTACAATAGCTGATACAGAACTTCCGTTGATTTCAATTCCTAAAATTACCGGAGATTCCTCGAAAATCACATGAATATCTCTTCGCGCCGGACAATCCATGCCGGATGCAAGGATTTCAAGGCTGTAAATTCCTTCTTGCTCGAATTCCACCGTAGCCTGGTTGCTAACAAGCTGCCCGTTAGGATCGTACCATGCATAAGCCTGGAAATTCTCATCAAATGTGTAAGTTTTATTTTCTTCTTCACTACAGAAAGTAACGGAATAGGGCAGTTCGAATTCCGGGACCGGAACTGTATTCACCCAAAATTCCACAATTCCACCACAAGAACCTGTGTCACTGATGGCTCTGGAATAAATTTTCTGCGGAGAAGTCGTATTTTCAAATTGGGTCGGGTCTGCAATCGGATTGGTTTCATTCATTGCGTTTTGCAAGGTAGTGTAATATTGAATTGTGTAAACTTCACCACCGCCCATGATGTTTTCGATGTCATTGTGCATGAGTGTCAAATCAAAAACTGAAATTCCGTCGGATGCAAAATAAGGGTCATCACAAATACTCAGTTGGTCATCAATCTGTTCGTGTTTCATTTCCGTCGTCAGTCGGACTTCACCGATGTTGAAGCAACCGTTTGTATTGACAACTCTTGCGAATATGATTTGATTTTGACTTGTATTCTGATAATTTACCGGCAATGAATTGGCTGCATTCAGCGCATCATTGTATGTCAGGTGATAAGTAAAATTCAATCCGGCAGGATTGGTAACCAATCCACCCTTGGCATCCGGCAAATAGAAAACAGCGAAATCTTCGATGCTGCATTCAAGTAAAGGCACGACCTCATCCGTCACAATCGGTGCCGGGGTCAAGTTAATGGTCAAGGTTTCTTCCCCGTCGCAATTGTTGTCCGGATTATTTACTTTTAGTGTTATAATTGTTGGGGAATGATTGATTTGATAATTCGTCGGATTATTGATTAAATTTCCGTTTTCATCATAAAATTCCCAGTCAATATTGATTCCTTGGGTAACAATTATATTGCCCGCAAAAGGAGTTAAATCAATGGTTTCCATCTGATCGTTTAAGTCATCACAAATGGTAATTTCATAAGGTTGAAGTTCTGGGAACTCGTTGACAATCAGTGTTAGCGCTTCAACAGATATACAAGCATCATCACCGATGTCGGGATTGTAAATTTTCACAAAAACTGTTTGTGGATTGCTTGTATTGCTAAAGTTTTGCGGATTTGGAATCAATTGGGTTGTATCCGCATCCAAATAATATTCATAAGTCAGTCCGGTCGGGTCGGAAGTAACTAAATTGACCGTTTGTGTAGTCAAATCAAACTGTGCAACCCCGTCTCCGTTGTCATCGCAATTCGAATAATTCTGTGGAATGGTTTGCGGGCCGACGCCAACTTCAATTGTCAATGGAACTACCGTGAAACAACCTACTTCATTTTTGATTCTGACATAAATTATTTCTGTGCCTGATACCGGATAATTCAGGAAATTCTGAATCTCATCAAATGGGTTATTCATGTTCGCACCGTTTTCTGAATGAAAATAAGTGAAAACATTTCCAGAGACATCACTGATATATTGATTGTAATCCGTCAGATTAAATATTAAAGTACCCTCTGGTGAACACTTGAATTCATTATAGGGTACAGCTTCGGGAGATTCCGAAAATGTCAGTTGGATATCCGCATCCGTTGAACAGGTTTGCGCATAGACATACACAGTATAAAGACCGCTTTCTGTAGCAGTATATTCTTGATTGGTAGCATCGGGGATGATTTCTCCATTGAAATACCATTGATAGGTTGCATCCGGTGCTTCCACATTCGCAATAATAGTATAACTTTCTATATCACAAAGTGTTTTGTTTTCGCCTAATTCTACTCCATCAATATCGGTAATGGTAGATCCTAAATTAAAAGAACCGGCTTCCAAGAATACAGCCGAATCGTACGATGTATCAGAAATATCGGAAACCAATAAACGGATATGATAAGTTTCCCCGGGAATAACTTCTGATTCCGCAGTAAGTACGGTAGTACGTCCCCCATGTTCAATGTATGGAAAAGGGCCGTGGACATAATACGTGTCATCTCCACAACTTTGATTGTTAACGTTATTGATGGTTACAGGAAGTCCATTTGGCAAAAGGGCAATGTTTTTGCCGTTGAGACCGGGCTGGTTTACAATTCCCGGGCCGCTGATGATAAATGCAAATACATCATTAAAACTTGAACAGGCAAAAGTCGGATATTCTTCGGAAGCGAAGATATAATTGAAAGAAATCATGTTGCCGAATGGTACGAAATCAAATTCAAAAACGGTTGTATTGTTTGCGGTACCATTTCCCAAATAAGATGCGGCCGGATCCCCTGTCCATTCATATCCACCATCGGAAACGTTGCCGGTATTCGGTCCTTGCGCTTTGTGTGCATATCCGGAAGTCAATACAATCCCTTCTTCAAAAGGAAAATCGGAAGTTCCTTTCTCAAAATATCCCCAGCTTCTGTTTTGATTTGGAAACGGTGCGGAAGGATTTTCTTTTAACTGGAAATTTGAAATATCAGAACAAGCACCACCACTGATCAGCACTTCACGCGTCAAATCTTCCGCATTCATCGCAGATTCTGGTGCACTCGAAGGGTTTACAATGATGGATTGAGCGGATACAAATACAAAAAAATGCAAAAGAAGTATAGTTAAACTTATGGATTTCATGTTTTTAATTTAAGTTAACGAAATTAATAAAAATATATTCTTTATTCAAATTTTTAACTTTCTGATTACTTTTGCGCGAATGTTTGAAATTGTCATACTTTTTTTGTCGGTCATCATTGGCGCATTCCTGGGTTATGTTTTTTCCGGGAATCGAATCTTGTCCAAATTTCTACTGACTTTCAGTGGTGCGTTTTTTCTGGGGGTTGCCGTTTTGGAAATTTTTCCGATTGTCTATGAAAGCCACAATCATTCTATTGGATTGTTTGTATTGGCCGGATTGTTTTTTCAAATGCTCGTCGAATCCCTGAGTAAAGGTGCCGAACACGGCCATGTGCATTTCCATGAACAAAAACTCTTCCCGATGAGCATTTTCATCGGTTTGTTTCTTCATTCTTTTTTCGAAGGAATTCCGGTTAAAAATCAGGAATCACATCATCTTCTTTGGGCAATTTTCATCCATAACATTCCGATTTCTATGATTTTGTATGGAGCAATTGCACAAATGAAAACCTCCATTTTTTATCGGTTTATTTTTATGTTTTTATTCGCCATTGCCGGTCCGTTAGGCATAGTTTTCGGAGACACCGTTTTTTTTCGGTTTCAAACTCAGACAACGGCTTTTGTGGCAGGAATTTTCATCCATATTGCTACGGTGATACTTTTTGAAAGCAATGAAAGTCACAAATTTAAACTCAGAAAAATCGTCACAGTACTTTTGGGCTTTGCATTGGCATTTCTAATCAGCTTGTTAGGTCATTAAGAATCAATTGTTTTTAGACAATGAACTTTGCGTGCCTGTCCCTTTGGCATTGTGAAAATTGTTCACCCCGGTTTGAAGCCAATTCAGATATTCATCCACATTGTAAATCGCTCCCAGATTTTCATTGTAATTATTTAATTCTGTGTCAACTACAATGTAATAGGGCTGGGCATTGTTTTGGTATTTCTCAATCTGAAAAGCCGTCCATTTATTACCAACTGTTTTAAGTTTTCTGCCCAAAGCTTCAGAATAAATCTGCTCTTCTATTGGCAAATCAGTGCGTTCATCCACATACAATGAAACCAATACCACATCCTCAATCAGCATGTTTTTCACTTTCGGATCAGACCAAACCAATTCTTCTACTTTACGGCAATTGGCACAGGCATGCCCTGTAAAGTCAATCATAATCGGTTTATTGACAATTTTGGCGTGGTCGATGGCATCTTGCAAATCCCTGAATGCAGGAATCTGATGCGGTCCGTATTTTTGACCTTCGGTCAAACCGTTTTGGATCTTCTGATTATCCGAACTGAACATGATTTGTGAATTTCCAATCCCGTTGGGGGATTCTGAATATTGAATCGGCGGCGTCAATCCGCTCAGCAATTTCACCGGTGCACCCCACATGCCCGGAATCATATAAACCACAAATGCGAAGGTGAAAATGGCGAAAAATAATCTTCCTGTAGAAATCCTGTCACCGGGTGAATCCAATGACATTTTGAAACGACCGAGCAAATAAACGCCCATCAATCCGAAAATTGAAATCCAAATCGCCAAAAAGGCTTCTCGGTTCAAAATCCCTGCCTGCCATACCAAATCGGCATTGGAAAGAAATTTGAATGCAAAAGCCAGTTCGATGAATCCAAGTGAAACTTTGACCGTATTCATCCAGCCGCCGGATTTGGGCAAGGAAGACATCCAGCCCGGAAACAATGCGAATAGTACAAATGGAATGGCTAATGTTACAGAGAATCCAAGCGAGCCTATTAAAAATGCGTAATATTCTCCGGATGAAGCTGCTTGAACTGCCAGACTTCCAATAATGGGCAACGTACAGGAAAATGAAATTATCACCAAAGTGAATGCCATAAAGAAAATTCCGAGATAACCGCCCTTGTCCGCTTGCTTATCAGTATAATTCGCCCAACTTGAAGGAAGTGTCAGTTCGAAGGCACCAAAAAATGAGATGGCGAAAAACACGAAAATGGCAAAGAATGCCAAGTTAATCCAAGGATTGGTTGAAAATTCATTCAATGCCGACGGGCCGATAAAAATCGTAGCCAGCATTGCCAATATCACAAAAATGAAAATAATGGAGAATCCGTAAATCAAAGCTTTGTTGATGCCTTTGCCGCGAGATTGTGCGTTTTGTTTGGTAAACAAGCTGACAGTCAGTGGAATCATCGGGAAAATACAAGGCATAATCAACGCAAGCAGTCCTCCGGTAACCCCCAAAAGGAAAATTTCCCAATGACTTGATTTTTTGCTTTCGCTGCTTCCGCCGGTTGTGATATTTGTATCTGAAGTTGTAGCAACAACCGTTTGCGCTGTGCTTTGTTCTTCATCTGATTCAAGATTTTCCAAGGTCTCTGTGATGACAAGGTTTTCTTCAGTTTCAGGGACTTTTTCTTGTGTTTCGGTTGTATTTGTAACTGATTCATTTTCAGAAGGAGTACTTTCATCTGCTTTATCATCCTTTTGGGTTACAGGCACTTCTGTTTTCGGCGTGGATTTGGGGGTGATTTTTACGGCAAATTCCATATAATCAGGCGGAAGACATTTCTCCGCATCACAAACTTGAGATTCCTGAATGAATTTGATGGTCGTTTCTATCGGTTCTTTGAGTTTTATTTTTTGTTTAAAAGTAACCTTGTCTTCATAAATTTTTTCCTGTTGTTGAAACAGTTCACTGTATTTATCCTGAAGTTTTCCGATTTCCGTTGTTTTTCCGATCAGATTTACATTGGGGTTTTCTTCAAAAGTGATGACAGCAGGAATTCCGATTCCGTCATCTGGATGATTTTGAGAATAAATATGCCATCCCGGATCCAACTTGGCATGAAGCAGAACTTCATACTCATTATTCCCTAAATCTTTCGTTTCAGTAGTCCATTTTACTGGGGTCAAAATCTGTGCGCCAAGTAAAATGGGAAACAAAAACAGCAGAAATAAAGTCTTTTTCAACATAAGTATATATTTAAGTATTTGTGTGTGTCGTCTGTCATTTTATACCTGTCATCAATTCTTTTTCCAATCAGGTACAGTATTTTATCGTCGTTATCAACCAAAATCCATGCCTTTTCCTTTTCGGGTTTGGCGTACTTTTCATCCACAAAAAACTTACTGAGTTTCTTGAAACCTTTAAGTCCTAATGGAATGAACCGATCCCCGGCTTTCACTTTCCTAAGTTTCAGCGGAAAGCATATTTTCTCCGCGTCTAACGTTTCAGTTGCATTCGGATCTTTGGAACCGGATAATTCAACTTTCAAATTTATAGAATTTTCGTGGATTCTGTTCTCTAAAAACTCAATTTCCATTGGTTCTTCTTGCTTTTCAATTTCCAACAGAATGAATTCTCCACGGTTTTTAATCAAACGATGGGTAGCTGAACGAATTTCTCCGTTGTTTTTTGAATGAATTAATTTCAAAATTTCCGACGGATGGTAAAAGTCAAATGGCGAAAACAAATGGTAAAGAATACTTTCTGAAGGTTGAAGTGCTTTCAAATCTTCAATTTCTATCAGAATTTGATTGTCTTTCTTTTGAAAAATCAAGTTTTTGATTTCATCCGTTTTTTGTTTCACCAATAAAACTTCCTCCCGGATGATTTTTTGTGTTTTTAAGAAATTCCGGTAAAACTCCGGATGAATTTCTTTCAATACCGGAATTATCTCATGTCTGATTTTATTTCTGACATAATGCTTTTCGGCATTGGTCGCATCTTCCCGCCATTCGATTTGATTTTCCCGGGCATACTTCAGGATTTGTTCTTTGGAAAAGGGGAGAAGCGGTCTGTAAATTTTCTCGGTTTCCGCTTGAATTCCGGAAAGTCCTTTGATGCCGGTTCCCCGTGAAAGATTAATTAGAAAAGTTTCGATAGCATCATCGAGATGATGGGCGGTCAATAATTTCTGGAAGCTTTCTTTCTGCATCAATTCATCAAACCATTCATAGCGCAGAATCCGCGCAGCCATTTGTACGGAGTAATTTCCGGTTTTCATGAATTTTTCAACGTTTAGATTTTTTGAGAAAAATTGAATTTGATGCTTCTGGCAGAATTTTTTCACGAATTTTTCATCTTCATCAGAAGCTTCAGCCCTTAATCCGAAATTGCAATGCACCACTGAGAAATTTACGCCGGATTTCAAAAGCAGATGACACAACACCATACTGTCCACTCCACCGCTGACCGCAGCCAGCAGTTTGTGGTTTTTGTATTCGGGTGCAATTTCAAAATCCTTTTGTAAATCCATGACAAATCCCACAAATTTAATAAATAAAAAAAGTGTAAAAAATCACTTTCTACACTTTCTGCGTTTTATAAAAAAGCGTCGTTTTATCGATGCCGATTATTCTGCTCTTTGTAAAACCTTGTGCAATTCAAAGTTAAACACAAAACAATTGTCACGGTAGGTTGACTGATCCAGAACGCCGTTGATAAAAACCAAATCCCTGCCATAAGCAGCTCTGGAGGGAACAACAATTGCGCCTTGAAAATTGTAAACATCCGTACCGTTGGTTTGGGTGGATTTAAATTCCTTCAAACCTTCCAAAAATCCTTCAATCAGAAAATAAGACATATCCACCCCGTTATCAGTCATTGATTCTGTGATTTCCTGATAATAAAATACAGGATCCCAAGCAGGTGTTCCGGACGAATAAATGGTGTTGAAAAAATTAGAGGAATATTTACCATAAGACTTTTCTCCAGCTTCCAAATCATTGGTTGCCTTGAAGCGGGTGGAGTTGTAAGAAATCAAAATACTGTCCGTAGTATTGTCGGTTACAGCAGGTCCTTCAGCAACCACGCCGGGACGTTTGATGATCCAAACCCCGGAATTCAGTTTGATCCCTAAAGATTTCAGAGAAGGATAATCATCGTCTTCTTCATCTTCGGCGTCATATTTTTTAATCAGTCCTTTGTCCGGATCAAAATAATGATCGTTCAAATATTCGACTATGCTTTCATCATCAATTTGATTTTGTTCATCCTGTGGCAAATCGTCGAAACCAAATTCATCACTGTCACAAGTAACGAATACAATTCCGATTATCAGAAAACCAAACCACCATTTTTTAATCATAGAAATTTATTTTAATTTGCAAAACTATGAAATTTAATTTCCACCCAATACAATTTAACAATGCGTTTGGATAAGTTTTTATGGAGTGTCCGCTATTTCAAAACCCGATCCATGGCATCCGAAGCCATTGGCAAGAACCGCGTCAAGGTCAACGGACAGCAAGCAAAAGCATCGAGAGAGGTAATGCCTTCGGATTTAATTACCGTTCGCAAAGATCAGATTGATTATAGTTTTGAGGTACTGCAAATCCCCAAAAGCCGAATGGGTGCCAAGTTGGTTACGCTTTACATTGTGGATAAAACGCCGAAAGAAGAATTGGAGAAATTGGAATTGCGAAGACTTGACCAAGGTTATTATCGTGAAAAAGGGGAGGGGCGACCTACGAAAAAAGACAGACGGGATTTGGATGATTTTATTGGGAATGAAGATGTGTAATGATTTTCTCGGCAATAGCTTCCGGGTTTAGCTGCTGTATATCCAAAATGATTTTCGCTTTTTCGTAATATGGCCTTCTTTCAAACAGATGTTTGGCTATGAATTCCGGAATTTCTTCCGGTTTCAAATGGGATAGCAACGGTCGTTTGTCCGTTTCATTTTCAAGGCGTCTGACAATTTCAACCGGTGAAAGCCGAAGGTAAACAGCAAGTGAATTTTCATTGATTAAATCAATGTTGTCGTAATAAGCGGGTGTACCACCACCCAACGCCAATACAAAGTCCTCATTTTGTTCGAGGATTTCCCGGAGTATTTCTCTTTCTTGTTGCCGAAATTTGATTTCTCCGCTTATTTTAAAAATTTCTGCAATGCTTTTTTGGGATTTTTGCACTATCAGGTCATCCAAATCCAGAAAAGGAAGGTTCAGTTTCCCGGCTAACAGCCTGCCAACGGTAGATTTCCCACTGCCCATGTAGCCTATCAAAGAAATTTTCATCGCTATTTTTTGAGTTGCAAAGATGCAAAAAATCTTACTTTCAGTCTGTTAATAATCAAGCTCCGATATTTTTATTAAAAAGGTATTATTAAGGTTTTGAAATTTAAAAAATATATATACATTTGCAACCCGTTAAGACATACTTTAACGACCCGGTAGCTCAGTTGGTAGAGCACAACACTTTTAATGTTGGGGTCCTGGGTTCGAGCCCCAGCCGGGTCACAATGACAAAAGCCAATTATCTATAAAAAGATAGTTGGTTTTTTGTTTTTTTAAATTCGATTAAAAGGTATTTTCCGAATTCATTTTCAGCCATAAAAAAACCTCCGAAGAATTGAATCCCCGGAGGTCCGATTATAAATTTAAATTATGATTAATTGGTTCTATAAACCACTGGCAGCGTAAATATCATATCTACCGCAGTACCGTCGTCCAATTTAGCTGGTTGAATTTTATTTCTGTTGGAAAGTCTCCTGTTGATTCTCTCCAACGCACTTTCAGCTTCTTTTCCTAATTCATTGTTGATGGAGGCACCGGTTGATCTTGATTTTACTTTTGAAATGTTTCCGTTTCTGTCGATAACGAATTGCAACTGTGTCATGGCTTGACTTTCACCACGTCTTTGCATTTCGTCCACAAAATCAGTTAATTGATCTCCCAATGCGATTTTCAGTTGTTGTTGCATACAGGATTGAAGCTTTTGCTTGTCACCTCTGAATTTTTCACATCCGGGATAAACGGCCATATCACTTACTTCCCTTGCCGAATATTCTCTTTTCGGTGGAGGAGGCGGTGCAGGCTTGGTTCCTTCGCCGTCAGTCTGAGGTTGTGAAGTTCCTTTGGAAGAAGTTGATTCCACACCTTCACGGTCTTCTGTACCAATCTTCTTGTTTTCCATATCCTCAACCTTTGCGATGGGTTCTTCTTTGATTACATCTTCTTTAGGTTCAGGAACGGCTACTTTCACTTCTGCTTCAATCGGCTCTGGTTCCGGCTCCGGTTCCGGTTCGGGTTCCGGCTCTTCTTCTGGAATTTCTTCCTCAATAATTGGTTGTTCCACATCCGTAAGATTGATGTCAACCACCGTTTCCACATTGTCTTTTTTAGAGAACACCACGTTATAAAGTACAATCCCCAAAGTAAGTAATCCTATGATGGTTACTCCCAGAATAAATGATTTCAGGAGATTGGATTTCTGGTCTTTTCTCAGATAATAGGCGCCATAATCCTTATGCCGATGTTCAAAAATTATATCGTCTAAACTTCTTTTCGTTTCTTGTGCCATAATTACAATTATTGATTATCGGTGGGAGCTGATGCCGGTGCTTCCCCTCCTTCACCCTGAATTCCACTCACTTCTCTGTAAACACTAACTTCCAATGGATTTGGATCTACAATCCCATATCGTGATGACTGGGTAATCTCCATTTCATCAAGTACATTCACCAAATTATCATAGGTAGAATCATCCGTGGGTTTTATGATAACAGTAAAATTATCTTCAACAGTCGCTCTTTGTCTGGCCGCCAGAATATCATTGCGGATTCCTTCTTTGGAATAGTCGGTTTCGTGCATATCTGCTGCCGTTAATTTAGCTCTGTCTTGTTGATGCCAGTATATTGTATTATCACCACCCAAAATTATCGAAAGTGAGTTTTTCAAATCAATTTCGGGTTCTTGCTGATTTTCAATCGGTGGCGTTTTCGGGGGCATATTTAATCCCATTACATTCGGTTTACTGAATGTTGTAGTAAACATGAAGAATGTAATCAAAAGAAAGCCCAAATCCGCCAATGGTGTCATATCCACAGCCGTGGATTGCTTTTTCACTCTTACTTTGCCGCCTTTTCCTTGTTGCGGCTTTTCTTGCATTTGTGCCATAGTATTATCTGGGTTTTTCTTCTGCGCTTGTTATCAATTGGAATTTATTATAATCCCTGTTCACCAATTCATTGAGCAAAGTTCTGAATTTTGGATATTGGGTATCTACGTCGCCCTTTATCGCTAATTTAATTTCAGGATTTTGTTCATAAGAAAAATCAATCCAATCCATCAATTGAAGATTGGTACTGTCTAAGGGTATCCCCGGAACTTGTGTTTTTTGCTGTGATTCTTCTAAGTTCAAAAAAGATTTCAGCTGACCAATGGAAACCGGAACTTCCGAGAGATTGTAGAAAGATTGTTTTTCTTTGTCTGTAAAAGTTAATCCGTATTTCTGCCCCATTTTTTCCAAAATAGGCACTTTATCTTTGTCGTCAATGATGCTGAAATAATAATTTCCGTCTTTGTTTATTGAGATTTCAACAAGATTTCCATCACCTAATTTCATATCTGACACCGAAGTCGGTGTAGTAATCGGAACGATTTCCGGTTTTCTGAACTGCGTGGTCAGAATGAAGAAAGTAAGCAACAGCCAAGCCATATCACTCATCGGAGTCATATCGATGTGAAAACCTTGTCGTTTTGGTTTTACTCTAGCCATTTTTCATTTTTTTAATATTAATCTACTCGTTCTACAAAACGGGGCAAGCCGTTTTTACATTTAAAAAAAATGAATTAATGATGTGCTGCAAAGGCTTGTTGGATGCTCATTCCGATTTCGTCAATCTTGAATGTAAGATTGTCAATATGATTTGTAATCAGATTATAAACAATAATGGCCAATGCAGACGCACCAATACCCATACCGGTATTGATCAAGGCTTCAGCAATCCCCACAGAAAGTTTAGCTGCGTCCGGCGTACCGCCGCCTTCACCCAAGGCGAAGAAAGCTTTAATCATCCCGATTACCGTTCCCATCAATGCAATCAAAGTTCCGATGGTCGCAATGGTGGAAATGATAGCTGTATTTTTTTCCAATCCCGGCATTTCAAGCGTCATGGCTTCACCCAAGACTTTGTTCAGTTCTGCTAATTTTTGTTCTTTATTCATGGTAGTGTCGGTGGAAAGTGCTTTGTAAGATACAAGTCCTTCTCTTACCACATTGCCCAAAGAGCCTCTTTGTTCATCGCAAAGTGCCAAAGCATCGTCAATTTGGTTTTTCTCAACCATGGCTCTGATTTCTTCAACAAATTTGGTGGTATTCCCTTTACCGGATGCTTTTTTCAAAGCAAACAGACGGTCAAAGCCAAACACTAATACCATCAAGAAAAATGACATCAGGAAGGGGATAATCACCCCACCTTTGTGGATGATTCCAAGAAAGTTCTTTGGGTGACCGTATGCTACATCACCGCCTTCAAAGTTATCCGGGTTTCCAAACACCCAATGAAATACAGCCGCAGATATAAGTATCAGGATAATGATAGTTACAGGTGCGTTCAATCCTCCTAAATTTGAACTTTTTCTTGTTTCAACAGTTCCGTTTGTTTCCATATCAATTTTTTAATTTAAAATTTTCAATAATTTTTTTAAGAATGCGCTAATCTATAATTTTATATTAAACAAAATAATTTTTTAGATAATTTTTTTTCAAATAATCAATAAATTCAAAATGCAGATGTTTAAAACCTTTGTTTTTCAATGATGATTTTAATCATACATTTGGTTAACAAAAACCAAACCAAAATTCAAATAACTACTAAAATTCAAAATTTAAATATATTTACCGTAAAATTAAATTCAGAACAATGTTAAAGATATATACCAAAACAGGGGACAAGGGAACTACATCTTTATATGGAGGTGTGAGGGTACCCAAAGACCATATTCGGATTGAAGCATACGGCACGGTCGATGAATTGAATTCTTCTATTGGTCTTATCCGAAGTTCCGAAATTTCTTCGGTATTGAATGATTGGCTGATTGAGATTCAGAAAAACCTTTTTCATTTGGGGGCTGAATTGGCAACTCCCAAAGAAAAAATGTTTTTGAAAAACGGAAAATCACGTTTGCCGCGAATCATCTCTGAAGAAGATATTGCGCAATTGGAAAACCGGATTGATGCGATGGAGGAGGGGCTGCCACCGTTGACGCATTTTATTTTGCCCGGCGGGAATACCGGTTCGGCGTATGCACACATGAGCAGAGTGATTTGCAGGCGTGCCGAGAGGAGAGTGGTTTCACTCAGTGAAGTGGAAGAAATCCGACCGGAAACCGTGAAATATCTCAACAGACTTTCTGATTTTATGTTTGACTTGTCACGCAGAATTGCATTTGATGCCGGATTTCAGGAAATTAAGTGGCTGCCCAATGCGTAAAAAAGTATTGCTTTTCCTGAATGGGGAGCCACCCATCCGGATACCGGATTTCACACAATTTGATAAAATATTTTGTACAGACGGGGCTTTTGTCTATTTGAAACAAAGAGGGATTCTACCTGATGTCATCACCGGAGATTTTGACAAAATTCGACAAACAGAATTACCGGAAACCGCTGAAATCATTCAGACACCGAATCAGGAATTCACGGATTTTGAAAAAAGTCTCCAAATCATTTTGGAGCGTGGGTTTTCGGAAGTTCATATTTATGGTGGCAGTGGGAAGGAGCAGGATCATTTTTTGGGCAATTTGTCAGTTTGTTTCAAATTCAAAGATGAAATGAAACTCATTTTTTATGATGATTACGGCTATTATTTTTTTGCTGATTATAAAACGGAATTGAATGGCTATAAAGGAAGAATGATTTCATTGTTTCCTTTTCCTGAAACTTTGGGCATTACGACCAAAGGATTGCTGTATCCGTTAAATGATGAAGATCTGAAAATGACCGGCCGAATCGGTATCCGAAACCAAGCCGTTGATGATGAAGTTCTGATTACTTATAATAAAGGTGATTTATTGATTTTCATCAAAAACCGGAATTATGAAGCTTTTGATAAATTTCAGGGAAAGTGGGGTTAATTTGATACACCTTAATATATAATACAGCTGTCGTGAAGCGTATATTTTTTCCTACAAAATAAAATAATAAAAATAGGGAAGAGAATTCTAATCTGTTGTTCTAAATGATTTCAAGAAATTCGATATTTCTATTTAACATAATATAAATTATAGGAATTAGATATTCATGAATTGCATTAAATCACTAAATCAGGCAACTCACTGAAGGAAGCGATACGCTGAATATCCTGAACTGTGGATAATTCTCCAAAACCGTATGTACAAAATATAAAGTCCAACTGATTTTCTTTGGTGGATTCATAATCAGTTTGGGTATCTCCGATGTAAACTGTTTCTGAAATATCAAGCCGATTTCTTTCCAAAATCAATTTCAGATTTTCCGCTTTGTTTCTACCGGTTCTTCCGTGTGATTCAAAATCTTTGAATAAGGATTCCATTTGAAAATATTTCAGAAAGGCTTCAATATATCCATCCTGACAATTGCTGACAATGTATAAATCATGTGTTTGTACCAACAGTTTTAAAGTATCTGCAACACCTTTATATAATATACCACCGTGTTGCTGAATTGAAATAGCTTCATTTTCAGTAATTTCCCGGATGATTTTATTGATTTTATCATCAAAAATTTCCGGCAGCATAACTTTTAAAACATCTATCGCCAACAAGCCCATATAGGGTCGCATCGCCTCAATGCTCAATGGTTTTTGGAGTAAATGATGTTTGGAAAGAATTTCATTCCAATTCAGAACAACGGTCTTTCTGGAATCCCATAAAGTGCCGTCTAAATCAAAAATCAGGTTTTTGTATTTCAATGTGATTAGTAATTAGTTGTTAGTAATTAGTTGTTAGTGATTAGTAATTAGTTGTTAGTAATTAGTGATTAGTGGTTAGCATTGTTCATGTAATTATATATATATGATAGACAGCTATTTGTAATGCTTAAATAAACTACCTCGGGGCAAGCCCACGAGGTATTAAAACAATTTAAGTTGCCCTGAATAGACTTCTTTATATTCTTTCTTTTTTCCCTGATTTTCAACATATTTTTGAATCACTTCTTTGCTCG
>JBBAEI010000014.1:0-72512 GCA_041656055.1 Weeksellaceae bacterium | reverse complement strand
CGGAATTGGAAGCCAATATCGGGGATATATGCTTCGATTCAGAAAACAATGAAGGAAAGGTTGACGAAAACTGCGACTGTCACATAGAAGCTCCTTCGTTGGATTGTATCGAAGACGTTCCCGGCACGCTATTCAACTGGGATTGGGCCAATGGACAGGCACCGAGCAAGCCGTACATGGAAACCGGTAGCACAGTGGGCGATGCGAAACTGATTATCGATGTCTATCATTTGGACAATTCATTCAACATCACTGTAAACGGCACCAATCTGCATCCGAACGCACAGGAGATTCAGTTTCAATCCGGAGCAAGCCAGACCTTGACGCAGAACATTCGTTTTGCCGCTGACGGTGCCACTTGGCAACACAACGGCATTCCGGGAATTTGGACATTGCATGGAAGCAAAACGAATCCAACAGTTCGTATTACCATAGAAGCCGACGGTAGTGTGCAAATTCAGGGCAGAAGAAGCATGTCCATGCCTTTGGAAGACCTTGAATTGTTCGACCCGGCTACCTTGGAAACCGTTGCCTTCAACCAAGTAACATTGAATGAAAACAACACGATTTCCGTAAGCCAGCGCGTGTACGGAAGAACCGTGTTCAAAGGACAGGCTTATGGCTACCGCTATGTGGAATGTCCAACGGCTTGTGCAGAGAATTCAAATGTATATATGTCCGCAGGAAACTCCAAAACCGCCCTTTATACTTTGGATACGAATTTCAACAAAACCATGGTAGGAAGTCCTTCAAGCTTCAGATACAATGCATTGGGTATGAATCCGGTGGATAATTATCTCTATGCCATGGTAACTTACACCGACCGTTTGTTGAGAATCCATCCGACCACCGGAGAAGTTACCGAAATGGGAGCCGTAAACGGACTTCCGGCAGGAGATTATGTTTCCGGCACCTTTGACTTAGACGGAAATTATTATATCTATGAATACGGCTCAACCAATGTGATATATAAAATTGCTTTAGCCGGCGATGGTGCAGTTACAGCCATCAATCTGAGCGGAACCATAGCTTCTTATGACATAGCGTACAATCCAAACGATGGCATGCTCTATGGCGCATACCGCACCGGAAGGCTCTACAAAATCAACCCGAATACCGGCGTTATAACGCGATTCGGCTTTGCCAACCAGCCTAATTCTCCTTACGGAGGCATGTATATAGCCGGAAACAGCCTGATTGCCATGCGCAACACCAACGGAGAAATTGTATCTTTCGACCTTTCCACAGGTGCAGGCACAGTCATCGGACAAACGGCTGTCATGCTAAACAACGACTTGGCAACTTGTCCTTATCAGCTGATTGCCGAAAGACCCGGACAAGCCCAGCCGGAGATATTTACATTCGCTTATCAGCCAAATCCGGTAAGAGATATCTTGTATATCTCGACCAATCGCGAGATAGAATCCATTGAGGTTTACAACTTGGCCAATCAAAAAGTGCTGAGCATCAGAAGTGCGGAAGCCCTTCATGGCAAAGTGAACGTAAACTCCCTTCCGCAAGGCGTATATGTAGTCAGAGCTGTTTTAGAAGGCGGACAAGTAGAAACCTTCAAGATTGTGAAGAAATGATTGAATTAAAATCGTGTCTGCAAGATGCGGTAAATATTAATTGTGTAAAAAGAGGAAAGCTGTCTCACAACGAGGCAGCTTTTTTATATAAAAACGATAAGACATTAGGTTTCTCGGCGTAAGGAATATTTTTTAAGCTAAAAATCAAATGAAATTTATAAGTGAAAATAAAAAACAAAGAAACCGCCCCAATTTTATAAATGAGACGGCTTCTTTCGTTGATGTGTTACGGAAGAAATGAATTTAAGCGTTATTCCCCCGGATAATGTTCATACATTTCTTTGTACAAATCCCTGTATTTGTCCATTAATACTCTTCTTTTTAATTTGAGTGTCGGCGTAAGTTCGCCGCTATTGATCGACCATTCGTTCGGTGTCAGCCTGAACAGTTTGATGGTTTCCCAATTGCCATAAGATTTGTTTTTTTGCTCCACTTCATTTTCAATTAATTCATAGACGTTTTTGTCTTTGATAATCTCTTGGTGTGAATCGGGAAGTGTGATTTTATTTTCTTTGGCCCAGATTTTCAAATTTTCAAAATTTGGTTGAATGAAAGCACAAGCCATTTTCTCGCCTTCTCCGATTACCATGATATTTTCGATAAACCGGGATTGTTTGAAATCGGTTTCCATGATTTGGGGTGCAATGTATTTTCCCCCGGAAGTTTTGAAAATCTCCTTTTTCCGGTCGGTAATTTTTAATTTGCCATCTACAAATTCCCCGATATCACCGGTTTTGAAATATCCGTCTTCCGTCATGACTTCCTGTGTTTTTTCAGGTTGGTTGTAATAGCCTAACATGACGTGCGGGCCTTTGGTCAGAATTTCTCCGTCTTCAGCGATTTTCACCAATACACCGTCAATAGGTGTTCCCACGGTTCCGATTCCAAATCCTTTTTTAGACATTTGATTAACGGTAATCACTGGAGAAGTTTCCGTCAACCCGTAACCTTCGAGAATCGGAATGCCGGCACCCCAGAAAACGCGATTCAACCGAGGGGAGAGTGCAGCACTTCCTGAAACCATGCAGGTCAGATTGCCGCCGACACCTTCACGCCACTTTTTGAATACAATGGCATCGGCTATTTTATGTTTCAGATTCCACATAAAGCCCATATTGCCATAAGGTTCATAATTTTCAACCAAACTGAGTGCCCACATGAAAATCTTGGTTTTCAATCCACCAGCGGAAGCACCGGTTTGATAAATTTTTGCATAAACTTTTTCCGCCAATCTCGGTACAACCGTCATCACATTGGGATGCACTTCCTTCAGGTTGTCCCCAATGGTTTCAAGGCTCTCCGCATAATAAATTCCTATATTATTATAGGTGTACAAATAAATCAGCATGCGTTCGAAGATATGGCAGAGTGGAAGAAAGCTAAGGGCAATCGGTTTATCGGTCGGAAATTTGGGAATCCTCGGGGTACTCGCAAGTACATTGCTCACGACGTTATTGTGGCTGAGCATCACGCCTTTTGGGTTTCCGGTAGTTCCCGAAGTATAAATAATCGTCACTAAATCTTCCGGTTTTATCTGTTCTTTGACAGCTTCAACTTCATGTTGATTGCCGGTATCGGAACCCAAATCCAGAATTTCATTTAGATTCGGTGCGCCTTCGACTTGATCAAATGTATAAATCGAAACCAACGAAGGTACTTTGTTTTTGATGGACAACATTTTTTTGTACAGCTCTTCATCAGAAACAAAGGCGAATTTGATTTCAGAATCGTTGAAGATATACACATAATCTTCCAAAGAAATTGTGGGATAAACAGGAATTCCAATACAGCCGATTTGTTGCATTCCTATGTCCATCAGATTCCATTCGGTTCGGTTGGTCGTTGATGCAATGGCGATTTTGTCACCTTGTTTGATGCCTAATTTCAGGAAACCCCTGCTGATGGCATTGGCCTGATTGACGTATTCCTGTGTTGATGTTTTTTCCCAGATCCCATTTCTTTTTGTGACGAGACTGTCCTCACGTGGTGAATTTTGGAGTTGATATTCCAAAAAATCAAATAATCTTGTTGGATTCATAAATGACTGATTAATTCTCGCCAATTTATGAATAAAATCATAGAAAAAAAATTTTATTTTACGGTTCGTAAGTGTCCATTTCCTTGTCGAAGAATGCCAATGCCTGATTGATTAATTCAACCATTTCAGATGTTAAATCCACATCCGGTTCCTCTTCAGGAACTTCAAACCAAGCAATTTCATCTGTTTCTACATCCAACAGAAAACGAGGATAATCCGTATGCAGGATAAAGATTTTATCCGGGAATTCGGAATTGTCAGCTATCAGGAATTTCGGGATGTCCATATATTAATTTTTTTGTCCGGTTATTATACCTCAAAAATAATAAAATTGCGGAAACTGTCAGCCCGATAAATAGACCAATCCACATTCCTATCGATTGCATTTGATAATCAATGGCAAGTTTATAACCAATCGGAATGGCGATTAACCAATAGGCGACAAAAGTAATCACAGATGGAATCAATACATCCTGCATCCCGCGCAATGCGCCGAGTACCACCAACTGAATCCCGTCTGAAAGCTGAAAGAGTGTAGCAATAATCAATAATTGTGCTGCTAAATTAATCACTTCCTGATTATCCAAATACAATGTTGGCAACTGAAAACGCAATAAAATCATCAAAATTCCACATAAGGTCATAAAGCCGATGGCCAGATAAATTGTGGAAAGCCCGGCTTCTCGCAGAACTTTGAAATTTTTCAATCCCATTTGATAGCCCACCCGAACTGTGGCAGCTACACTCAGCCCCATGCACATCATAAAGGATGTCGAAGCCAGACTGATTGCAATCTGGTGAGCAGCCAAATGCGTTTTGGCGGACTGAATACCGGCGGCATCATTGGTCAGGGCATAACCACATACAAATGCGGCGCATGCAAAAGTACTGACCTCGAAGAAGGAAGTCAATGCAGTTGGAACTCCCATTCTCAGAATCCTTTTGAAAGTATTTTTATCAAAGACTTTGAATTGAACTGTTTGGAGATAAGTTTTTGTTTTTTTGAAAGTATAGAGTACAATAATCAGCGAAAATAACATGCTGAACCGTGCTATGAATGTTCCCCAGCCCGAACCGGTTACTTCTAATCTTGGAAAACCGAGATAGCCGTAAATCATTCCGTAATTGAGAATGATGTTGACGATGTTGCCGATGATGGTCGCAATGGTTACGGGTATGGTCAGGGAAAGCCCTTCGGAAAACTGCCGGAAAGTCTGAAAAATCATTATCGGAATCAGAGACCACGCCATGATGGATAAAAAGGGGATGGCCATTTCTACGACATCCTCCGGTTGTCCTAAATGGTAGAGCAGCGGTCTGGCAAATTCGAGAATTGCCAGCATGATGGCTGCCAGACTCAGGTTCAGTATCATGCCGTGAGAAAAAATCCGGGAAACTTCCTTTTTGTCATTTTTCGCATCGGCAGCAGCCACCAAAGGTGAAATCGCAAAACTGAATCCAAATGCCACGACTAAGGCAGTGATAAATACTGCGTTTCCAATAGAAACGGCACCCAACGCAGTCTTCCCCAATTGCTCATCAACAATGTAATCATATTTTCCACCCAAACCACCGACCATGAAATTGTCAACGAGGTTGACCATGATTTGTCCCGCCTGTGTAATCATCACAGGTACAGCCAATTTAAGGTTTCGGTTCAGGTGTTCTTTGTAAGTCAATTTGAAAAGATTAAAGCCTGCAAAATTAGCCAAAAAAAATCCTTCCGAAACAGAAGGATTTTAAATTTTCGGTATTTTAAATATAAAGTTTAATTTAGCTTCACACTGGCTTTTGAACCGGTTGAATTTGCAGCTGACGGTGCATTTGGATTCGCAGCAACTTCCCCTTTGAATCTTAAGATTTTACGCCCTTCGGTAATGGCATTGGAGTTGATGGTTACGGTTTTTGAAAAAGCACCGGGTTTAGTGGTCGTAGTGTATTCTATTGTCATGGGTGCAGAATTACCGGGCGCAATTGGCTCTTTTGGATAACTCGGAACTGTACATCCACAAGAAGGATTGGCCGAAGAAATAATTAAAGGTTTATCTCCCGTGTTTTTCACTTGTATGGTAGCAACAGCTTTTCCGGCATAATTGATTTTACCCATATCAATATTGGATTCGCTCAATTCAATTTCCTGAGCGTTCATAAAGCATAATCCAAAGCAAAGAATAGCACCGGTAAAAAATAATTTTTTCATTGTTAATTTGTTTAATTGAGACAAAATTAGAAATTAAATTTAATTTATAGTAAATTCAAACCTTACATTTGCATTTCTTAACACAAATAATATACCAAAATATGGAATTATCCGCAAAGTATAACCCCACAGAAGTTGAAAGCAAGCAATACGATTACTGGATGGAACACGGGTATTTCTTTTCAAAACCGGACAAAAGAAAACCTTATACGATTGTGATTCCTCCGCCCAATGTCACCGGCGTACTCCACATGGGACATATGCTGAATAACACCATTCAGGATGTGCTGATTCGGCGCGCACGCATGAAGGGTTTTAACGCTTGTTGGGTGCCGGGGACTGATCACGCCTCCATTGCCACCGAAGCCAAAGTGGTTGCAAAGCTAAAAGCAGAAGGAATTTCCAAATTTGAAATCGGAAGAGAGAAATTCCTCGAACATGCTTGGGAATGGACACACAAACACGGCGGGGTAATTCTTGAACAACTCAAAAAACTCGGTTGTTCATGTGACTGGAATCGTACAAAATTCACCATGGACGATGATTTGTCGGAATCCGTGACCAAGGTTTTTGTGGATTTGTACAACAAAGGGTTGATTTATCGCGGATACAGAATGATCAATTGGGATCCCGAAGCCAAAACCAATATTTCCGATGAAGAAGTGATTTACAAAGAACAGCAGAGCAAATTATTCTTCCTTAAATATTTTATAGAAAATTCAGATGATTATATCGTGGTGGCAACCACCCGCCCCGAAACGATTTTCGGAGACACTGCAGTTTGCATCAATCCGAATGATGAAAGATATATGCATTTAAAAGGAAAAAATGTGATTGTTCCTATCGCCAATCGGGTGGTTCCCGTGATTGAGGATGATTATGTGGATGCTGAATTCGGAACGGGCTGCTTGAAAATTACACCGGCGCATGATCCGAATGACTATGCAATAGGGCAGCGACATGAATTGACGATAATCAATTCCATAAATGAAGATGCAACCCTGAATGATTACGGGCTGCATTATTCGGGCATGGACAGGTTCAAAGTTAGAAAATTGATTGAAAAAGAATTAGAGGAAAAAGGCTTGCTCGAAAAAATTGAAAATTATACCAACAAAGTCGGAACTTCCGAAAGAACAGGTGCTGTGATTGAACCGAGATTGTCCGTGCAATGGTTTCTGAAAATGAAAGACATCGCCAAACCGGCACTTGAAAATGTAATGAATGACACCATTCAGTTTCACCCGGCCAAATTCAAAAATACCTACAAACACTGGATGGAAAACATCCACGACTGGAACATTTCCCGTCAACTATGGTGGGGACACAGAATTCCGGCGTTTTATTACGGAGAAGGCGAAGCGGATTTTGTGGTGGCATTGAACAAACAAGAGGCGTTGAGAATCATCGAAGAAAGAAAAAACCTGCATTTGTCCGAAGAGGATTTGCGGCAAGATGAAGATGCGTTGGACACTTGGTTTTCGTCTTGGCTCTGGCCAATTTCAGTTTTCGATGGCATCAATCATCCTGACAATGAGGAGATTAATTATTATTATCCGACACAGGATTTGGTAACCGGTCCTGATATCATGTTTTTCTGGGTAGCGCGGATGATCATTGCCGGTTATGAATACCGCAATGAGTATCCGTTTGAAAATGTGTATTTTACAGGAATTGTTCGCGACAAACAAGGAAGGAAAATGTCCAAATCTTTGGGGAATTCTCCAGATCCAATTGAGTTGATGCAGGAATACGGTGCCGATGCCGTTCGTGTGGGAATGCTACTTACCGCGCCGGCAGGCAATGATTTACCGTTTGATACCGACCTGTGTTTGCAAGGAAGAAATTTTGCCAATAAAATCTGGAATGCTTTCCGGTTGATCAAAGGTTGGGAAGTGGATGAAAGCATTGAAACGCCGGTTGAAAATGATTTTGCGATGCAATGGTTCAACGTGAAATTCAATGCAGTTTTGCAAGAATCCGAAGGCAATTACGAGAAATACAGAATTTCGGATGTGCTGATGTCGGTTTACAAATTGGTTTGGGACGATTTCTGTTCCTGGTATTTAGAAGCGATAAAACCGGAATTCGGAAAACCGATTGATAAAAAGACTTATGACACTACGATTTCCAATTTGGAGAAATGCCTGAAAATCCTTCATCCCTTTATGCCGTTTTTGACGGAAGAAATCTGGAGTTTGATTGAAAAAAGGAAACCTGAGAATGCCCTGATAATTTCTGATTATCCTGAAACAGAGGTATTTGAAAGTGAGATTTTGCAGGAATTTGATTTTTCGGCGGATATTATTTCGGGTGTCCGTGCCATTCGCAATGAGAAAGGAATTTCACCCAAAGAAAAATTGGAATTGTTTGCCGTCAATGAAACGCAAAAAGACTTCAATACAGAATTGATTGAGAAATTGGCCAATGTCAGCATTCGTTTTACAAATGAATTTCCGGACAAAGGATTTACATTCAGGGTTGGGACTTCAGAGTTTTTGATTCCGGTCAATGAGCATATGGATTTGGAAGCCGAAAAAGAAAAATTAGAAAAGGAAATGGTTTATTTGACCGGATTCTTGAATTCGGTACGCAAAAAACTTTCCAACGAAAAATTTGTCAGTGGCGCACCCGAAGCCGTAGTCAATGCCGAAAGAAAAAAAGAATCCGATGCTTTGGAGAAAATTGCATTGATTCAAGAACAGTTGAAGGGCTTTTAATTCCTCAAAAGGTCAAGAACCCTTGGGAAATTAAAAGTGTAATCTGTAAATTACAAACCCCAAGGGTTTTCAAAACTTATGAGGTTTTTTAGTTTTCTGTAACGACAAATAGCATTGCATTTACCAAGATTTCATATTACCATAACATCATAGATTTTTGTTGGAAAGAAATGCTGAATTTGCCATCCCGCTCCCGCACGATGAGAGAATTCACATGTCGCCAAAATTGATAATTCTTTACATTTGTTGAAAATATACAGGGAATGAAAGTATTGGTATTAGACAGAAACCATGTGCTGTTGAATCGTGGTTTGTTGGAAATGGGATTTGAAATAGAGGAAGATTATACCTCTTCATTCGAAGAAATTCTTAAAAAAATCAGTGGCTTTGATGGCATCATCATTCGCAGTCGGATTCCACTCAACTACGAAATGCTATCAGCCGCCAAGCAGTTAAAATTTATCGGAAGGGTAGGCGCAGGTTTGGAAAACATCGATATAGAAACAGCGCGTCAACTTCAAATTACAGTTTTCAATGCACCGGAAGGCAACCGTGATTCCGTAGGGGAACATACTTTGGGGATGCTGCTGATGCTCATTCACAGATTGGGCATCGCAAACCGGGAAGTCAAAACCGGAATTTGGAAAAGGGAAGAAAACCGTGGCGATGAATTGATGGGGAAAACTGTGGGAATCATCGGTTATGGGAATATGGGCAAAGCCTTTGCCCAACGCTTGAAAGGTTTCGGTACGGATACGGTTTTTTATGATATTCAGAATCATTTGGCCGATGAAAATGCACGACAAGTCAGTCTCAAAGAATTGTTTGCCATTACGGATATCCTCAGCCTTCATACGCCGCAAACGCCTGAAACCCAGAAGATGATTGACCGAGATTTTATCAACGCCTTTCAAAAACCATTTTATTTGCTCAATACCGCACGTGGGAAATCCGTGGTCACCAAAGATTTGGTAGATGCTTTGAAATCCGGAAAAATTCGGGGTGCCGCGTTAGATGTACATGAGTTTGAAATGTCTTCCTTTGAAAAGCTTGAAATTGAAGCCATTCCTGAAGATTTGAAATTCCTGATGCAATCTGATAAAGTGATCCTGACGCCGCATATCGCAGGATGGACCCATCAAAGCAAAGAAAGACTGGCGCAAGTTATCTGTGATAAAATTGCAGATTGGAAAAAAATCCATAATATTGCATGAAATTTCCGGGGATGTAGCTCAGTTGGCTAGAGCGCTTGCATGGCATGCAAGAGGTCGTGGGTTCGAGCCCCATCTTCTCCACAAAAAAAATCCAGACTTCTGTAAATCAGTTGTCTGGATTTTTTTCTTCAACGATTTTGAACAAATTTGATGTGAACCAAAAATACCACAAAAGCGATGACAATTTCGGCTGATAATTGAATTTATTTTGTCTGATTTCTACTATGGATAGCTATTTAAAATTGATAAGTAATCCCGATTCCGGTGTTTTTAATATCTAATTTCAGCAGGGCATTGGTTTCTTCGGTTTTGCCATTTTCTATATCGACTGCATTTTTCACATTATTATGATAGCCAATCCACAAAGGAATGCTTGATAGTAACATCCCTGCGCCAACTCCGGCAACGATCCAGCCGAATCTCCTATCATGCTCCGCAAACATCCTATCTTTTTTCACCACAAAGAGAATCGTTGCTCCGCCACCCATACCCAAGATTCCTGTATAAGTCAATATGGAAGCAAATTTTTTATTGCTTTTCGCTTTGTTGATTTTGAAGATTGCTTCCAGATTTGAAAAGATTTCATCGGAATGCTTTAATCTGTAACTTTCTCCATCTATCATAAAAAGGTTTTTTGCTCTTTCCCCAATTTGAATTTTCTCCTTTTGATTATCTGTGATTTGGGAAAAAATTAGAATAGGAATGAGTAGAAGGATTGATGTGATTTTTTTCATAATTATAAAGTATTTGAAATGAAAGATTTTTAATGATTTGAAATTGTTTACTCGAAAAGTAGTTCTATTTATTTTTCTTTATTTAAATTTTTATAATCAGGTTTTCCCAACAAACATAAGGTTTTATTTCTCAATCCTTCGCTAAAAAATGATACAAACTACTTGCTAATAGAGGAAAAAAAGTTGAATTTATTTTGGATGCACAAATTAAAAATGAATCTAAAATCAGTTTAAAACAAAAAAAAAGAATTGCCTTAGCCCTGTCATTTGCGATAAATAAAGCAGTCTTAAATTCCAAAACTTTCATTCATCCGAATTTGCTAATTTTACAGTCGAAAATTTCCGGTGTCCAATGAGTTCAAATCTGACAAAAAAAATGATTACTCCGATCGTATTGCTGATGGCATCGATATGGGTAATTTATTGGATGAAAGATAATTACCAATGGTCGGGTCATCAGGAAACCACGTTTGAACAAAATCATTCCAAAGAAATTTCTGTTCAAAATGAATTTGAAGACATTGCTTCGCTGACCGAAGCTGATAGGGTTGTACGCTACATCCGGGCGCATCATCGGCTGCCCGATTATTATATCACCAAATCGGAAGCCCGAAAATCTGGCTGGAATCCCGGTCAGGGAAATTTATGCGATGTCATTCCCGGACACGCCATTGGAGGTGATGTTTTCGGAAACCGGGAAGGAAAATTGCCCCAAAAGAAAGGGCGGAAATATTTTGAAGCAGACATCGAATATGATTGTGGAAATCGCGATGCCAACAGGCTTGTTTTCAGCAATGACGGTTTGATTTATATCAGCAGAGACCATTATAAAACCTTTCAAAAGCAGTAAATCATGGGGCGCGAAATTAATATTGATTTCAGGGAAATTTCAGATTTAAATCAATTTTATGCCCGGCTAAATGAATCCTTGCTTTTGCCGGAATTTTTCGGCAACAATTTAGATGCACTGTTCGATGTTTTCACCGGGTATTTGGAGATGCCGCTGCATCTGACCTTGTTCAATATGCGGCTTGATCAGTTGGAAACCTTTGAAAATCTGATAAATACCTTGAGTGACATTGAGAACGAGGACATCGGTTTTTCCTTTTCATATTTCATGGAACAATATGATGAGGATTGATTCGTCGGTAATCATTTTCTGAATCAAATCATTTGTAGGTAGAAAATTACAACTCCAACCTTCCGTCGCTCATCACTAATTTGCGGTCGGCCATATTCGCTAATTCCTCATTGTGGGTAACGATGACAAAGGTTTGTCCGAGTTCGTCGCGCAATTTGAAAAACAAATGATGAAGTTCATCGGCGTTTTTGGAATCAAGATTTCCCGAAGGCTCATCCGCAAAAACCACACTGGGCTGATTAATCAATGCACGGGCAACAGCCACACGCTGCTGCTCTCCCCCGGAAAGCTGTGCCGGTTTATGGTCTAAGCGATTGCCCAAGCCCAAGAATTCCAATAAATCTTTTGCTTTCTGCTGTACCTGACCTTTTTTTGAAGTTCCGATATAACCGGGGATGCAGACATTTTCAAAAGCATTGAATTCGGGTAAAAGCTGATGAAACTGAAATATAAAACCGATGTTTTGGTTTCTGAATTTAGAAAGTTTGGTATCGGGCAATTGGGTGATATCTTCCTTTTTGATTCTGATTTCGGTATAATGTTTTTCAGGATCCGTGCTTTTTTCTAAGCTACTCAGAATTTGTAGCAACGTGGTCTTTCCGGCACCGGAGGCGCCTACAATGGACACGATTTCCCCTTCACTGACATCCAAAGAAACGCCCTTTAAAACCTCTAAATCTCCAAATTTTTTGTAAATATTTTTTGCCGAAATCATCGCGCTAAAATTAAGTACAATTCGGGAGAGTACAAAGAAGAATTGTGGGTTGAAAAACCTTAAAGTCTATTTGAAATTCATCCAATAATTTGTTTATGCTTCTTTTTGGCTGCAAAATTTGCTTTTTTCGCTCAAAAATAACCCATAAACATTTTTACAATATAAATTTAAACAAGCTCTTATTTTTTGGGAAGGATAAATTCCTCTTCCCAAACCACCTTTCTGGAATTGGGTTCAAAACTGCGCTCGGTAAATCGAATTTCGCCATGGTTATCAATTTGAAGAACGGTGGAGCAACGCGTACCATAGCCATCAGTTCGGATGAAAACCGAAGAAACGGCTTTTTCCATTTCTTTGATCAATCCGGTCGAAGGCAGCAAATTATCTTCCGCAAGGGTTTCATCTTCCAAAATCCGGAACAAATCTTCTTTTCCTACATGGTCACTTCCTATGACCGTTTTCATGTCATTTACGATGCGGTCGGTTTTTGGCCATGACGTATTCAAAAAGGCATTGCTCAAGCCATGAACTCCGGGCGGAACCAACAAAATATCGCCTTTCACATTGGAATAATACAAGACTTCTTTTTCATCGCCTACCAACAGATTGAAATCATTGTAAACCCAAGAATGATAACTGATTTTCGCAAGATATTCCCGTGCCGAAAGATTAGATTTCAGATAATCCAACACCAACTCGCCACGCGAAGGCGGGTCTTTTTTCAACCGTGACAAATCCCTGTAATTGGTCAGAGCTGCCCAACGACCGGAAGGATGAACACCCAACCAAGTACCGCCGGCCGACAAATCCTTTCCGGCCAATACATCCGGAAATCCTTCTTCAACCCAAAACCGCGCAGGACGTGTCGAACGCTGATAGAATTCATCGCGATTCGCTGCTAATATCAAGGGATATTTCGGATGAACTTTGTATGCTATTGTAAGTAAACACATGATGGATTAATTTTTACAGAATCTTCAAATTTAAGGAATTAAAATGAAAATATTGAGCTGAAAAATTTATTTTTAACGACTTGATTTGGCGTTCATAAACTTTAATTTTGGAAATGAATAAATCCAATCGTCGTTCAATTAAATTCCGGTTAAAAATGCTATTTGCCATTATTCAATAACAATTTTTTCATAAATTCGAAACCATGATACAAACCAACAATGTTCATTTGCAATTTGCTGATTATTTCAAAGACAAGGAAATGCTGCCCTATTTTTATTTGTTGTCCAAAAAATTAGCAGAAGGCAGCGTTTGTGTGAATTTGAATCAAATCGATTGGGAAAAACTCAAAGCAGAGGAAACTGCACTTCATCCATTCAAATTGATTTCGACCGAAGATTTGGAGAAAAACAAATTTGTAAGCGAAAATGACAAAGTCAAAAAACCATTGATTCTTGACAAAAACCGATTGTATCTGCAAAGGTATTATCGTTATGAAACCTTGGTTTTACAAAAAATAGCTGCGCTCATTGCAAATGAAAAAACAACTGATATTGCCGCTTCATTAGAAGCCATCCGACCGGAAGTTCAAGCACTTTTTTCTGCCAACAGCACCAACGCCACCGATTGGCAAGCCGTGGCAGCGATTTCGTCCGTATTGAACCGGTTCAGCATCATCACCGGCGGACCGGGAACCGGCAAAACCACTACGCTCGCCAAAGTGCTGTCGTTGCTCTTCAAATTAAATCCGAATATGAAAGTCGCATTGGCCGCACCCACCGGAAAAGCAGCGGCGAGAATGGCGGAATCACTCAAAAATACAGCCCTCAATTTTCCGGATTTAAAAGCCGAATTTGAACAATTGCTTCCTTCTACTTTGCACCGTTTGTTGGGGTATCAGAAAAACAGCATTTATTTCAAACACCATGCAGAAAATCCTTTGCCTTATGACTTGATTATTGTGGATGAATCTTCCATGATTGACTTGGGGATGTTTGCCAAACTGTTGGATGCCATCGGCAGCGATACGCGTCTGATTTTGCTTGGCGACAAAAACCAATTGGCGGCTGTGGAAGCCGGTAGTTTGTTCGGAGATTTGTGTATGGCGCAACCGGAATTGAATCTTTTCAGCCTTGAAAAAGCCAATTTCATCAATAAGTTTTTAGTGAATGAAAAATCAAAAATCAAAACTGAAAACATCGGCGAAAGCGGGCATCCCTTGTTTGAAAAAGTAGTGGAACTCCGGCACAGTTTCCGGTTTTCTGACGATGGCGGCATCGGAAAACTGAGCAAAGCCATCATCAATAATCAACCCGAAGAAATCCGTCCTTTTTTTGAAAACACAGACGAACAAGTGCTGACAGATACCGAATATTCTGAGAAGATTTTTAATGATTTCGCAACAGATTACAAGAATTACATTCAGGAAAATGACATCAAAACCGCGCTCGAAAAACTAAACAATCAACGAATTCTGTGTGCAGTCAGAGAAGGCGACAAAGGTGTTTACGCGCTGAACCGAAAAATTGAAAAATTTCTGCACGGCAAAGGATGGATATCTCCCGGCAGTGAATTTTATGAAAATCGACCGCTGATGGTGACCGGAAACAATTACGAATTGGGACTTTTCAACGGTGATATCGGAATTGTGCGTGGCGGCAGGGTTTGGTTTGAATCTGCCGATGGTTCGCTGAAATCGGTTTTACCTGCCTTTTTGGAAAATGTGGAAACCGTTTTCGCAATGACCATTCACAAAAGTCAAGGCTCGGAATTCAATCGTGTATTGACCGTACTGCCTGAAAATCAGGAGTTAGCATTGCTGACCGCCGAACTGCTTTATACGGCTGCAACCCGTGCGAAAAATAAGCTCATCGTGCAGGGAAGTCAGGAAGTGATTCTCCATTGCGCCGGTAGAAGGGTAGAAAGAAGTTCGGGAATTACAGAAAGATTTGACGAGTTGATTAGTCGGTAGATTTGAGTAATATTTTTCATTTATGCTATTCCTGATTGCGTATAGCAAATATATTTTTCAAGCCATTTTGATTGTTTGGAATGACAATTTTAAATCCGTAAGGTTCCAAATCATTTTTTAGAGCATTCAAATCATATGGTTTGTGAAGCTCAATTATAATATGATTCACGCATTCAAGCCAATTATTATTTTTCTCCAACAATTCTTTTTCAGCTCCCTCTATGTCTATTTTAAGCAAATCAATATTTTTTATACCATACTCTTGCATTAAAGCTGGTATTGAAACGGATTTTACCACTTCACCCTTATCGCTGATCTTTGTATTGTAGGATAATCCACTTTCGTCAAATAAAACTTCTCCATCTTTGAAATATACTGCATTATTCAGCACGGTAATGTTTTGAAAGCTACTCGTGTTTGTCTTTAACAATTTAAAATTTTCTTTTGATGCTTCAATCGAATATATTTTCGCTTCTTTATATTTTAAGGCATAGTAAATAGAAGCAAAACCAACATGAGCTCCTAAGTCAATGATTATTTTTGGCGGTTTAATAAACTCATCCGGAATGGAATACATGTCTTTCCAAAAAAGTTCATAAAAAATACTGATATCACCACTATAAGTTCTCATTCTTATATCGAACTCTTTATCAGATATTCTGAGATTATATTTAGGTATGCTAATTTCCTTTTTTGAGAAATTGTGTTTCTGAAAGTGGCTGAATTTCTTGGAGTTGAAAAGTAAACGATAAAAAGTACCCATATTTCTGGAAACTCTCCAAGCTAAAGAAATTTTTGTTAGATAATCTTTTATCATTTTGAATATTCACAAACTAAAACTCAGCAAAAAAACTACTGCTTAATGATTCATTGAAAAGGATTAGGAATGATACATTACATTTTCATAACAGTTTCTTGAAATCTTTTATCATCTTTCATAATTCCATTAAAATAGTAGATACCTTTTGTTAAATTTTTGAGATTAATTATAATTTTATTTTTTTCTGTGTAATAATTGACATTCTTGATATTACCGTTAATATCTACTAATCTCCAATTCAATATATGTTCTATATTATCCACGATTAAATTTGTTGACACAGGATTTGGATATATCACAGGATATTTTGACAAATCCATCTTATTTGAACTTACTACTTCCTCATTTTTATATTTCCCAAACATTAGATTAGCAACACAAGGATCTATAATTGCCGTAAAATTACTTCCTTGATAAGCATTTACCGAAAACCCAAGGATTAATTCTATTTCATTCGCTTTAAAATTAACGGTTACATTAGAATTAATTTGAGAAGAGGCTGTAATTTTATTACTGACTTGAAAATCTTGATTACTTGAAATAGGAGTTGTAATGTTTAAATTTTCTATACATTCTGGTGCTTGGGGAATTAATTGAGGAAATGTAAAGGACATATACCTATCATCATTATAAGGATAGGAAAAGTAACTGCTTACTGGGTTTAAAATTGGGTTCCAAACATTTGGAGAATCAATCGTTGCCCAAGTTTTAGTTATTTTAATTATATTTTGACTATAACTGTTTCCCGAAAAAAAATGTGAAAATGTCAAATAAATTTTTTCATTCGTGGCTAATTGCAAACTTGCAGAAAAGTCTAAAGGAAACTTAGCCTCGCCATTGATTTCTCTACCAACTAATTCATCGGTTTGGATATTATACATAGCTAATCCAATTTGACCATATTTTGGGCTTGGATAATTACACAAGCATTTCATACCTACTACTAAATATAATATATTGCTGTCTGGTGAAAATTCCGCATAAGATGTACTTACTCCAGTATAATAATCAGCAGTCTCTGTTTCAGTAAATTTGTTTGGTGATGATACTAAACCGGATTGATTGTCAAAATTGTATAAAATATTACCATTACCTATTTCTGCATTTCCTGAAAAAAGATACTTTCCGTTTGGAGAAACCTTAATTACAGTAGAAGAACTTTCCGCATCACTTATTATTGGCGTTGTTTGTAAACCTGAACTTGTTATTTCATATGTATAAAACTTATAATCATCTCTTATTTTTCGTTGAGCGATTAACCAAAAGGATTCTCCATCTCCATGTCTTGCTGTTGTTAGACCATGTAAAACATCTTCTAACAACAAGTTATCATTGCCTAAATTAGGTATTACGAGTTTTCCTAAACCACCATTATATGTTAAATCAACTATTCCGACTCTAAGTCCCATATTAATTACGTCATAGCCATTACTAAGTTCCCCACCATCTTGTGTAGTGTACCAAGTTTTTTGATCATAATTGCCATTAAAAAAAACGTAATATAAATTTTGATTACCAGGATGTGGAACAATAACAGCAGGTTGTATTGTTGTTAATCCTTTTCCACTTATAATACCACTAATCATTACACCATATTCATATGAAGACTGATCATACATTTTATCTCCATCCTCCATTAATTGGTAATTCTTATTGTAGATATTAAAACCATCAGAGAAAAATAAAAGCTCTCCTGTTGTTGGGTCACTGATAGTAGAACTTCCCTGAAATCTGGCCATAACGCCAGTTGGAGGAGGAGAGAATGTTGAGGACGTTAGATTACCAGTGATGTTATTAAATGTCCATTTATTATAACCAAATGTCCAATTTTCATTTTCCCTTTGTCCAAAAACTATTGATGATAAAAGCAAAAGGAGAATAAGAAATTTTATTTTAATTAAAATTTTCATGATCTTAATTTTTTATAATAATTAATTATCTGCTTTTATTTTTGATTCCAATACTTCAATCCTTTTATTTTGCTCTATAATATAAAGAGTCAATTCTTCTATTTTTTCTAATAGTTTTATGTTCATTTCTTTCAATTCAAATCCACCGTCTTCAACAATTTTTTCTGCAGATGGCATATTTGGTAAATGTTTGTTTTTAGAAATAAACTCCTCCACCTCGCTCAATGGTAGTAGATTATAATTATCACTAAACACGTAGTCAGCCCAGCCGCCTGCGCTTGCCAATTCCACTTTAATCTTTTCTGTTTTAATTCCATCTTTTACGAAAAGACGATAGTTTTCACAATCAATACAATCAAAGTTTTCTTCAACAGTTCCAATACCTATTTTTCCATTAGCTCGAACTGTTAAATATCTTACATAGCTAGAATTAGGTGATTCTATCCCACTAACAGTTAGTAGTCCAGGATTATTTGGCTGATATTTAGAATAAGCAATCCAAAGAACGTCATTGCCACTTAACACATTTGGTGTGTCATTTACAAAATCGACTAAATCATCGTCATCAATTTGATCCGTTTTAACTAAAAAGGATCCCTTTAATTGTAGCAACTTTTCAGCATATGGGGTAGTAATGTCTCCAAGCTGTAAATTTCCTTCTTTGGTTAATGTCATTCTTTTCAAACCATTTGTTTTAAATATGACACTTTGATTGTTATTCGTCCCGAAATAATTAGATGACAGAATATTATTTCCACTTAGCGACCAACTTGATTCTGGATTGACGATTTGAGCATTAGAAATCGACCCCGCCATAAGAAATGCAATAAATAATGAGTAGAAGTTTTTCATTGTTATAATTTTTATGTTTCAACAAATATAAGTTATTTTAATATATAAACATTTATCTCATTTGTAGGGATTTATATAATTGTCTTTTAGAATTAATTATATATCTAAAAACCCGAAAAGTCTTTTTAGTGAAATGTTTGAATAGTTGATATATGTTTTTCTCTCTGCACCGAAACTTTCATTAAAAAGAGCTACACCCGGAATCATTGAGCCCTCAAAATCAAAAATATAATTAGGTCGATTAGAAAATTGTCGGATTGTATGATCTATGATAATGGTAAAAAAGCCTATATCGGGTATCGCTTTTTTTCTACCTGCTCCAAGTTGAAATATCCTTCTTGGTGTATGGATATAAAAAAGGCCTGCCACCAGCCCTTCTTCATTTTCAATCCGACATTGATAACCGATTTTTTTTTCAAAAGCAACTCTTAAAATTTGCCGATGCAATTCTATCCATTTTGGTTTTACAAGACCAGGATATTCTTCCTGAAACAATTCCACTAAATCATCTACAGAATCAGATAATTTCAATTGATAACCATCTGGTAATGAAATCAATTTTCTTCTTCTGTTACGGTTATACTTCTTTCTAATTTGCTCATAAGGAAGACTGATATCGAGAACATGGTTTGTTTTTAATTCCCCTTTTGGCGCAAAGCTTTCCGTATTTTCTTCATTGAAATGATAAGCCCGAACGCGATATTGGTGCAATTTTTTTTCAAATTTTCGGAATAAATCTTCCGGGATTTCTTTTCGATAAAAAACCCCCAACTGTTGGCAGAAAATAGGTTGGGTCACGAATTTAAATCCGAATTTATATTGCAAAGGTATGGGCATCACCACCTCATAATCCCCATAAATCAAGCATTCCCATTTCTTATCAGTCAGCAAATCCAAATACCAAGATTCTGCATAAATCCTGTAATTCAGTGCTTCATGAATCGCTCGGTCGTACTTAGCTATGTCAAGTTGCTGTCTTTTTAATTTTCGGATGATGGTCATCGCACAAAAATAGATAAATCTTCGTTGCTATAAACCATCACAGCTTGTTTTGAAAAAATAATATTTCAAACAAGCAGCTTTATTTATTATCAGTTTTTACTTCTTCGATGAATGGGATAAAAACGCTATTTTTTAATTACTTTCTCTGTGATAGTTCTTTGGCTTGTGACAGCTTTCAGGATATAAACTCCTTTGGGCAGTTTACTTAAATCCAATGATTGTCCGATTCTTTTTCCGCTTTGGTCAAAAATCTGAACGGATTTTAATGTTTCATTGATTTGCAGGTTGAGGTTGATCATTCCGGTTGTCGGATTCGGAAATACGGTATGCTTGGTCAGTTCCAATTCATTGATGCCCATATCCGGCACGAAATAGGGATAAGTCGCAAGCATGGGCATGAAGGTGCCTTCACCGCCTGTTCCTTGCACCATCAGTACCGGAATGCCGTATTCAACGTCAAACCAATAGTAAGTCATAACATTCACCGGGATTTCCATTTCTTCTCCTTGGTATTCCACATTAAAAGTTTGATTCAGGACTGATTTCACTTTCAAAACATTGGAAAAAGTATGATTCGGAATTTTCAGGCTTCCCCATCCTTCCACAATATTGGTACGCGTTCCTTCTGCTTGCACAATCAGATCCACGCCCAAAATCGTGAAATCCATATCAATGGAATTGTCATCCGAATAGCTTGAATTATAGGTCATTGGAAATCGGAGCAAATCATCGGGATCACCGTATTCCAAAATCGCGGGCAGGGTGCTTCCGTCGAGATCTGCATTGGCACCGTACATTTTTAATTGAAGCTTATTGTTAGCTTTCATCAAGTGCTGGTAAGGGTCAGACAATGTAAATCCGCCCAAATCAATGCTTTGAGCAAGGCTCATTCCCATATTAAAGTTTTCATTGAATTTCGTATTGCAATTGGTGATATAGAAATGGTAGAGACACCAGATGTTTTTGAAGGCTGAATTATTCGGGTCTTCATATCCATAAGTTTCGGGGGCATTTTGGGTCAAACCGGAATAATCCCAATTGTAGTCGGCACCTGTAACCGTGAAATCGTCCGTAATCGCATCATAGACATGCACTACTTCAAAAGTTTCCCCAACCGCGGCGTAATCATCTATGGTGTAAGTGATTTGTGCGCTTAAAAATTGAGTGGTCAGGAAAATCAGAAGGAAAAGAAATTGAATTTGTTTCATTTTTTTTGGTTTTTTGTATGTTCAAAATTAATGAAAATAATGATTCCCACAATTTTTTAACAGCCTCCATTTTCTGAGATACACATACATAAGGCATAGTATATTATCAGCTTTGTTCAGGAATAATTGTTTTCTTAGCATGAAATAAAGATGAATTTTAAACGGGCTTTTAACTCAATATTTTATTGTACTTTTGCACCCATTGAATTTAAATCAATGAAACCCGAATCAGTAAAATACATTTTTGTTACCGGCGGCGTAACATCTTCACTGGGTAAAGGAATTGTGGCTTCATCTCTTGGAATGCTTTTGCAGGCGAGGGGCTATTCCGTAACCATACAAAAATTAGACCCTTATCTGAATGTGGATCCGGGAACGTTGAATCCTTATGAACACGGAGAATGTTATGTCACGGAAGATGGTGCAGAAACTGATTTGGATCTCGGACATTACGAACGCTTTCTGAACCGCGCCACTTCGCAGGCCAATAGTGTGACGACGGGGCGGATTTACCAGACGGTCATCGAAAAAGAACGCCGCGGAGATTATCTCGGCAAAACCGTTCAAATCGTGCCGCATATTACCAATGAAATCAAACGCCGAATCAAACTATTGGGGAATTCGGGAAAATACGATATTGTCATTACGGAAATCGGCGGTACGGTTGGAGATATCGAATCTTTACCGTTTATCGAAAGTATCCGACAGATGATTTGGGATTTGGGTGAAAAAGATACGATGGTCATTCATTTGACATTGATTCCCTATTTGGCGGCCAGCGGAGAGTTGAAAACCAAACCCACCCAACATTCTGTGCGTACCCTGATGGAAAGTGGAATCCGCGCGGATGTACTCGTTGCCAGAACACAATTTCATTTGCCGAAAGATGTCAAAGAAAAATTAGCATTGTTTTGCAATGTGAAGAAAGGCCATGTCATCGAAAGCATCGACTGCGAATCAATTTACGAGGTGCCGTTACTGCTTCATGATCAAGATTTTGATAATGTGGTTTTAAAAATATTGAATCTACCTGCAAGCCAACAGCCCGAATTGGAGAAATGGAATCATTTCCTTGAAAAACACACCAACCCGGCGAATCAGGTTGAAATCGCATTGATTGGAAAATATATTTCGCTACAGGATTCTTACAAATCAATTATCGAAGCATTTAACCACGCCGGAGCCGCCGCAGATATTGGCATAAAAATCCGATGGATATATTCCGGTGACCTTACACCCGCCAACATTGATGAAAAACTGAAAGGGGTAAGCGGTATTCTGATTGCGCCCGGATTTGGGGATAGAGGTGTGGAAGGGAAAATTCTGGCAGCCAATTATGCAAGAAGAAACAAAATCCCTACACTTGGAATTTGTTTAGGAATGCAGGTGATGGTCATCGAATTCGCGAGAAATGTTCTCGGGCTACACAATGCGGACAGCACAGAAATCAATCCACAAACCGAATTCCCGGTAATCAACCTGATGGAAGGCCAGAAAAATGTGACAAACAAAGGAGGAACCATGCGGTTAGGTAATTGGAAATGCAAAATCTCAAAAGGTTCCAAAGTTTATGAGATTTATGGGAAAGAAAATATCCAAGAACGACATCGCCACCGGTTTGAATTCAATAATGATTATTTGGATGATTTCATCAATAATAATTTTATGCCGGTCGGAAAAAATCCCGATACCGGATTGGTTGAAATCATGGAATATTCAAACCAGCCATTCTATATAGGCGTTCAATTTCATCCGGAATATAAAAGCACCGTGGCCAATCCACATCCGTTGTTTGTTAAATTCACGGAAGCTGCATTCATGCAAAAACAAAACGAACAAATTCATGCAACGACAGGAAGGAAACTTTGACAGAAATAATATTATTGCGCTCATCCTGATGAGTTTATTGCTGTTTGGGTATTTTTATCTGAACAGACCCACAGAAGAACAGCTAAGGGAAAGACAACAAGAGCAGATAGCGCAACAAAAATCCGAACCGGAATCCGACAGTCTTAATACCCAAAATCAGGGAATGCCCTCGGAATTCCAAAACGATTCAATCGAGGTTTTTGAAGCCCGGGATTATACCACGGAAAATTCCAAATTTGAGGTAAGTTTCGCGGGAAATGGTGGCTTTATTTCCGAATTGCTTTTGAAAGAATTTACGGCATATTCCAAAAATTCCAAAGATCATAAAGAGCCGCTATATTTAGTCAAAGAAGGCAACAATCATTTCAATCTGAAATTCAAAGATAAAAACGGCCGGGAAATCAATACGGCTGATTTGGCGTTTTCGCCTACCGTTCAACAGATGGATTCCGTGTCCGTGATTACCATGACGACGCCGCTTGATGGCGGACAGTTGAGCTATGTTTATACGGTTAGAAATGATTATTCAATCGGATTTGAAATCAAATCTGAAGGTATTCATCAGATTACAACCGACAAAGATTTGACATTAGATTGGAAACTGAAAGCGGGAAGTATCGAAAAAGGAAAACAGCAGGAAGGCTATTGGTCGCAAACTTATTATCGTTTCAAAGGAACCAATGACGTAGAATATGAACTCTTTGGCAACGATAAATGGAGTGAAAAGAAAGACATTGACTGGATAGCATTCAAACAACAATTCTTTTCTTCCATTCTTTCCTTCAATGAAGGCTTCAAAGCCCCGCAAGGCGGTTCCGTGACCATAGACGAAGAAGTGGATTCATTGCACAGCAAGGACTATTTCTTTACTGCGACCTTGCCGGTTGTCGGTAGTGAATTGAATTATAAAATGCAGTGGGATTTCGTTCCGTTGGATTATAACCTTTTGGCATACAATCAATACAAAGAAACTGATTTTGAGGAAATTATTCCCTTTGGCTGGTCAATTTTAGGCTGGTTAAACAAAAATTTCTTCCTTTTGATTTTCCAATGGTTAGCCAAAACCGGAATGTCTTACGGCTGGGTGATTTTCCTGATGACCATTGTCGTGAAATTGATTCTTTCCCCCATCATGTACAAACAATACCGACAAAGTGCGGTCATGCGTTTGCTGAAACCTGAAATCAATGAAATCAATGAAAGACTTCCCGGGAAAGACAATGCAATGAAACGCCAACAATCCACGATGGAATTGTACAGAAAGGCCGGTGCCAATCCGCTTTCCGGCTGTTTGCCCGCATTGTTGCAAATTCCGATTTTCTACGCATTGTTCCGGTTTTTCCCGAATATCATCGACCTCCGCGGTCAATCTTTTTGGTGGGCGGATGACCTAACGGCTTATGATGATTTGGTCAAACTTCCTGAATGGATACCTTTTATGAACGGACATTTGAGTTTGTTTGCATTGGCATACATTCTGGCCATGGTTGTTTATTTCAAAATTTCCGGCTCCATGGATACTTTCAACAATCAGCCGCAGCAAGAAGGAATGCCCGATATGCGGTTCATGAAATACATGATGTACCTGATGCCGATTTTCTTCTTTGTTTTCCTGAACAACTACGCTTCCGGACTTTCTTGGTATTACTTGGTTTCAAACGTGATTAATATTGGAATTGTTCTAATCATCAAAAATGTGCTGATTGACGACAAGAAAATTCACGAAAAAATTCAGGAGAACAAGAAAAAACCGAAGAAACAAAGCAAATGGAGTAAGAAAATGCAGGAGTTGATGGAACAAGCCCAAGAACAGCAAAAAATCCAAGACCAGAAAAAGAAGAAACGGAAGTAAAAGGGGATAAGCTTTATGCTTTATAATGCCTTGAATTTCAGGACGTTATTTCATTTGTTGTTTCTTGTGTTCAAATCCCTTGAAATTCAAAAGGCTTGCTGTCCACAAATTGCCCGGAAGTTTCTCCGGCATAGATTTGTTGGTTATCCAAGGCGAGCTTTTTCACTTTTCCTGATTGGCTGAGATTTAATTTTTTCAAATCTACCCAAACGGTATTCGGACTGAGTGCATCTTCAAAATAATAAACCAGATTTTTCTGGTCAGCCACTGTTCTCCATCTTGTCGTGGAAAGATTTGGGAAACCTTCAGTAGAAATGCCGTATGGAACAGAACATTGTCTGATGACACTGAATGCGCTTGCGACTGCAATTCTGGTATCATCAGTTTGCGGAATGGCGTTGATATAATAGGAGGCACGTACAAATCTGTCTGCCGCTCTGTTTGTTCCCGGCAGAAAAATATTGCCCGGAATGCCTTTCCAGTATTCATTGATGGCCAATTGTTCTTCAAAAATCGGATCATTCGTCATCACGGTATAGGATGGGTCATGGTGAATGATCAGCCTGCCGCCAATGTATTCTAAGATGGCGTTGTCGCCATTAGCGTCAGATAGGGAAAGATGAACGGTGGTGTATTTATCGGTACCGGGAATAAAGTCTGTTACTACCACAAATTCTTCTTTTTTGAACTGCGCCACAGCTTCAGCCACCGTTGCGAAATTATCCAATGCATATTGCGCCCAAAGTGAAACCGCAAGTCCTTTTTTACTTTTTTTGCTTTCAGAAAATTCAGGATATTGGGAACTGACTAACCATAGCATATTGGCTACAAGCCCTTTCTCATTCATGCCGTCAGAAACCGCAATGTCCCATGAACTGGTTGCAATGCTTCCATATTTAGAAACCCATTCAATGGTGTTGTTGCCGGTACTTCCATTGCGTTCTATGCCATTAGGAAACAGCCATAAATTGGCCGGAATCTCAATGGTGAAATCCATACTTCTCGCCGTGATAACAGTATTGTTAGGTCCTTTGTAAACAACTCTCGTGCAAGCTTCTGCCTCATTGATGAAGAGAAATAATAGGGCAATAAAAGCTGCAATTCCTCTATGGTAAATCACTTTTTTCATAATTCTCGGGTTTTAAATATTTTTAATGCGGGTAGTTTTTAAAAATTCATGTCAAGACAGATAAAATCTGAAAAAGCTACACTCAAAAGTAGAGAAAATCTTTGGAAGTCTTGTTGTTAAAAAAGGAAATTGATTCCTCAGGATGGATTTGGTTATCAATGTTGGGAATAAATTATTGGAATTAAGTTTTATTCTTAAATCATTTCTGTGTGTTACTTCACATTTGCTCTAATTCCTTTATCATATCTCGGAACTTGGCGGCTTCTATAAAGTCGAGTTGTTGCGCCGCTTTTTCCATTTTATTTTGGAGTTCTGCAATTTTTTTTGTTTTCTGTTCGGGTGACATTTCGCCGTAATGCATTTTTTCTTCGGCTGCGAAAGTACTCATCGGTTTCAGTTCATAAGGATTCAGTTCAAACTGTTCTGCCCGGATATTAAGCACGTTGATTTTTTTGCGGATGGGTGTGGGTTTTTTATGGTGTTCGGTGTTGTATTTGATTTGCAACTCCCTTCTGCGTTCGGTATCATCGATGGTTTTTTGCATGGAATCCGTTATTTTATCGGCGTACATAATTACTTTTCCGTTCACGTTTCTTGCTGCTCTTCCGGCTGTTTGTGTCAAGGAGCGATGATTTCTGAGGAAACCTTCTTTGTCCGCATCCAAAATCGCAACCAAAGAAACTTCCGGCAAATCCAATCCTTCTCTCAATAAATTCACGCCGACCAAAACATCAAAAATTCCGGCACGCAAATCCTGCATGATTTTCACCCTTTCCAAGGTGTCCACATCCGAATGAATGTAGCGTGTCCGCACCCCGAATCTTACCAAATATTTGGTCAATTCTTCCGCCATCCTTTTGGTTAGTGTCGTGACTAAAGTGCGTTCATCCGCTTCCGATCTTTTCTGAATTTCTTCCATCAGATCATCCATTTGATTGACGGATGAACGAACCTCAATAATCGGATCAAGCAGTCCGGTTGGGCGAATGATTTGTTCCACGATGATGCCATCGGATTTTTCCAACTCATAATTCGCCGGCGTTGCAGAAACATAAATCACCTGATTCTGAAGGCTTTCAAATTCTTCAAATTTCAAAGGCCGATTGTCCAAAGCCGCCGGCAGCCGAAATCCGTATTCTACCAGATTGACTTTTCGGCTGTGATCTCCGCCGTACATCGCATGAACTTGTGGAATCGTCTGATGGGATTCGTCGATTACCATGAGATAATCATTCGGAAAATAATCCAACAGACAGAATGGCCGGGTACCCGGCAGTCGGCCGTCGAGGTAACGTGAATAATTTTCAATCCCCGAACAATACCCCAACTCCTTCATCATTTCCACATCGAATTCTGTTCTTTCTTGCAATCGTCTGGCTTCTAAATTCTTTCCGATTTCCTGAAAGTAGGTTACCTGATTTCCCAAATCAATTTGTATGTTTCGGATGGCAGTATGCAATGCGTCGGGTGATGTCACAAATAAATTGGCCGGATAAATATTGATTTTGTCAAGACCACTAATTCTTTGTCCGCTTGTCGGCTCTATGGTTTCAATTTCTTCCACCATATCCCCATAAAAATGAACCCGGATTGCCTGATCGGAATATGCCGGAAATATATCTGTCGTTTCTCCGCGTACCCGAAATTTTCCACGGGCGAATTCTGTTTCCGAACGGGAATAAAGTGAACTCACAAGTTGCTGTAAAAACTTTGTGCGCGCAATGGTTTGTCCTACTTCAACCGGAATGATGTTTTTGTGAAATTCCGTGGGATTCCCGATGCCGTACAAGCAGGAAACCGAAGCAACTACTAACACATCCCGTCTGCCCGAAAGCAGGGAGGAAGTTGTGCTAAGCCTTAGTTTTTCGATTTCATCATTGATGGATAAATCTTTCTCAATATAAAGTCCCGATGAAGGAATATAAGCTTCCGGCTGATAATAATCGTAATAGGATACGAAATATTCCACAGCGTTTTCCGGGAAAAACTCTTTGAATTCCATGTACAACTGTGCAGCCAGTGTTTTGTTGTGTGCCAATACCAAAGTCGGTCTTTGCACTTCTTCAACTACATTGGCGATGGTAAAAGTTTTGCCGGAACCGGTTACGCCCAAGAGCGTCTGGTATTTTTCACCATCTGCAATACCACCCGACAAAGCGTCGATGGCTTGAGGTTGGTCACCGGTAGGGGTATAGTCGGAATGAATTTTAAATTGCATAACACATTTGGAAACGAATCTACAAATTTACGAATTAACAAGGAAAAGTGAGGGAACCGCAAAGCTCGTGTGCAACAGGCATAAGGATTTCATCTTTAGATCTTCGGGCTTGGTTATTAGTGGCAGTCGTTTTTATTTTTCGAGTTTTAGTTTAAGTGAATTCAATAAACGTTCTTCAAAATCTCCTATGATACTTTTCGCCCAAAAATTTGCGTAAAAATTCATTTTAGAATCAATTTTATATTCACAATTCAAAATTATTTTAGTTTCGTTGTCCGATATATATTCAAGTGTGTAACTAATGTTTTCAAAATTGAAATAGTTACTTTTAAGTAAATGTTGGTCTGTTGGAGTTGCTCTTAACTGAGATTTTGACAGGTCAATTTTAAAGTTAACAAATTCATTTTCCCTTATTTCGGTAACATATTCAAATAATTTTAAGTCATCTGTAAAGTGTCCAATTCTAAATGTTTGATTTTCATTAGTCAAAATTTCTGAACTTATTGGTCTTGGAATTCCAATAGTTTGATAAAAACCATTTGTATATTCACTTTCAGCTATTGTTGGAACTGATAATAAATTAGGAAAAATTTCAGCTTTGTTTGTATTAATAATAATTTCTGATGAAACGTTGTGAATTTCTACTTTATTTGGAAATAAATTTTCAATTGGATTGAATAACAATGGAATTAAAATGATAGAATATAATTTTTTGTTTTTTTATTCTGTCTTTTACAACTGCTCCAAGTAAAAGTCCAATTAGTCCGGCAACTAATAAAAATGGAAGTCCAATAATTAATACACAAACTAAATCTTCAATTCGTGTTATTAAAGCTGTTATTAGAAATAAAATGACTGTGATTATCGGATAGAAGAAAAGTTTAGCTTTTGATTTATAGATTTCATTTGATGAAAAAAGTATCGGAAATGAACCAATAATTATTGGAGTTACCCAAAGAAAGCTAATGCTGTAAATATTATAGTAATCTGCAAAGTTTTCAGTATCTCCCAAAATCCGAATGATTAGCCCGTAAATTACTCCTAAAAAGATTCCTAAATATTGAGATTTCAGTTTCATACGGTTTTTTTTGGTGAATTTATAGCTAACTTCAGCTTGTGAGAAAAAGCTTAGAGACCATTCAAATATAGACAATCATTTTTTGAATTTATGAAGTGTTTCTTTGTTCTTTTTTTATGCTTCCGGAAAATAATTTTGAAAGCTTGAGTTATTCATAAAGTATCAAAAGAGAGTCTTTTGCATGAAAACACACAAAAGACTCTAAGATTGTGAAATTTTAAACCGCAGTATATCCGCCGTCAATCGGCAAAGTAATTCCGGTAATGAAAGAAGCATCATCACTGGCTAGGAACAAAACCGTTCTCGCTACTTCAATGGGTTCGCCCAAACGCCCTATCGGATGCAAACTCACCAAATTGTCGATGACTTCCTGTGACAAGGTATTCATCAGTGGAGTTTTGATGTATCCGGGTGCAATCGCTACCGCGCGGATGCCGTCTTTGCTCACTTCTGCAGCAATTTGTTGGGTCAATAATTTAACACCGCCTTTTGTGGCGGCATAAGCAGCCAAACCTTCTCTGGCAACCAAACTATGGATGGAACCGGAATTGATAATCACGCCGCCTGATCCTTGTTTTCTGAATTGTTTGATTGCATATCGGTCACTCAAATAAACACTTTTCAAGTTCACATCGATTACCTTTTGCCAATCATCGGTTTCCAGATTTTCCAGCGTACTTTCAATATTAATTCCTGCATTGGCAAACATAATATCCAGCTTTCCGAATTTTGCTACCGTTTGCTCCACCAGATTGGCTATATCAGCTTCGTCTGCCACATTGGTTTTAACGAAAATCGTGGAATATCCGTCAGCATTCATTTTCTCCGATAATTCGGCTGTTTTATCAGAAATATCAGCAAGCACATTTTGCAAATTCCAAGGCAGTGGCTTCTCCCAGACCGCTGCTGGCTCCTGTTACAATCGCAACTTTGTTCTCAAATCGTTTCATTTATTAAATTTTTTATGATTAATATTTTTATTATTGATTATCGTTTTCGATTTTTAATTCTGTTCTTACAAATTTACACAAGACTTCCCAGAAAAAAATTGATCTGTGTTAAGAATTCATTATTAAAGTATTAAGATGAAGGGATTAAATATTAATAATTTCTAAAAAGCAAAATTGCTTTCAATTGCATAGAAGAGGTCGATTTTTATGATTTTGGAAAATTAGTTTGAGAAAATAGAGGTTGTGCAAAGGCTGCCACTGTAATGAATTAATCTCATGAATAAAACACAAATTACATCCATAACTCCTGAGGTTTTATTATATTAATTATCTTTGCCGTCAATGGATGTAATTCAAAAGATTCTGATTTTCCCGCTTGTGGTTTTGGTGAGATCTTATCAGCTTGCCATCTCTCCATTACTCGGTAGCAATTGCCGATACAGCCCGACATGTTCCGCCTATATGATTGAGGCTTTGCATACGCACGGATTTTTTAAGGGCTTGTATCTGGGAACGAAAAGAATTTTGAAATGCCATCCTTGGGGTGGAAGTGGTTTTGACCCGGTACCAAAAAAAGAAAAAATATGATGCAATTATTTATGTTCATAACCTGGGACATAGACCCGGTTTTGTTTGATATAGGGTTTCTGAAAATCCATTATTACAGCCTGATGTGGATTCTGGCTTTTGTGATGGGTTGGATAGTGATGAAGAAAATGTTAGAAACAGACAAGGTGGATGTCAAATTGTTGGATCCTTTGTTTTTGTATTCCTTTTTAGGGGTCATCATCGGTGCCAGATTGGGAGAATTGTTTTACAACATTGATTTTTATCGCGGAATTCCCACCGGACAGGCATTGGCGGAAATCTTCTTGCCGGTTCAGCGAAATCCGGATGCTTCCGCATTTTTCGGATTGATGAAAGGTTACGAATTTTCAGGTTTTCGGGGCTTGGCCAGTCATGGTGCCGCATTGGGATTCATGTTTTCTTCTTGGCTTTTTAACCGAAAATATCTAAAAAAGAATTATTTCTGGATTCTGGACAGAGTGGCGATTACCGTTCCGCTGGGGGGCGCAGCCATTCGTGTAGGGAATTTTTTTAATTCCGAAATCGTTGGGAAACCCTCCGACTTGCCTTGGGCAGTGGAATTTATCAACCAAAGTTCGAGCTATGGCCCGATTGTTCCAAGACACCCTTCGCAGTTATATGAAGCATTTTTTTACGTAATTATTTTCTTCATAGTTTGGTATATTTACCGAAAAACAAATAAAAAATACCATCAGGGTTACATCTTCGGATTGTTTTTTGTCTTGTTGTGGTTATGCCGGTTTATCATTGAGTTTTTCAAAGAAAATCAGGGGGATGAATACGTAGCACAGGTATTGAATTTCGGATTGAATAACGGACAAGTATTGAGTATTCCTTTAATTATATTGGGTGTCATTGTAATGCTAACTTCAAAAAATAGAATTTATAAAGATTGAAAATGAGAAAACTGACAATTATTTTTGCGCTTGGATTGATGGTCTTTTCTTGTAAAGATAAAGGTTCGCAAGGATCAGCCAACACAGAAAAAGTAGAAATCGCATTCATGAAACAGGGGGAACTGTCGTTTCTGAATGAGGGTGAACTGCTGAAAAAAATTGAAATTGAAATCGCAGATACTAAAAACAAACAGGCGAGGGGACTGATGGATCGATCAGGCATGGAAGAGAACCGCGGAATGCTCTTTATATTTGATGACAACGATATCCGAAGACATACTTTCTATATGAAAAATACGCGTTTCCCATTGGATATCATGTATTTTGACAAAGATTCGGTTTTGATAAACATCGCTCGCAATGCACAGCCTGGTGCTGATTCCAAAGCCAACGGCGGAACTGTAGATGGTGCAGCATCCGAATCCAAATTCGTAGTGGAAATTAATGGTGGATTGGCTGACAAATGGGGAGTCGAAGAGGGGGTAACCAAAATTTACTGGACAAGAGACTGATTTTTTAACAATAAATTTAATAATTATGGGAATCGTAAAAGAATTTAAAGAGTTTGCATTTAAGGGCAATGTGATGGACATGGCTGTTGGTGTTATCATCGGTGCTGCTTTTGGCGCAATCATCAGTGCAGCAGTAGATGACGTAATCACTCCATTGGTTCTGAATCCGATCATGGAAGCTTCAGGCGTGGCACATTTGGAAGAATTGGTATGGAATGGTGTGAAATATGGAAGTTTCCTCGCCGCAGTACTGAAGTTCTTTATGATTGCAATTGTGTTGTTTTTCATGATTAAATTCGCTGCGAAATTAATCAGAGAATCCAAGGAGGAAGAAGCACCTGCAGGTCCCACAGCGGAAGAAGCTTTGCTGACAGAAATCCGAGATATTCTGAAAGAAAAATAAAAGCAACGTATCAAGAAATCAGACCGCCTTATTGGCGGTTTTTTTGCTTCCAAAAATCTGCCTAAATGAATTCCGGTGTTCTTTCACCTTAGAAATTAATTGGATAAAAAATGCATCTGAAATTTTGAGTGGAATGTGAAAATTCTTGAATTTTGATTGATTTTTTTTATAATTTTACTCAAATTGGAAACCAAATCTACAGTCCGTTAATTTGAATTAAAAACATAGTGTGATGAAAAAAATAAGCATCCTAATCAGTTCAATCCTTCTCTTTCTATTTGTATTTGCTTGTGTCACAAGCCCGCTAACAGGAAGAAGTTCAGCGCAATTGGTTTCAAATGCAGAGATCTTTCCAATGGCTTTTGCGCAGTATAAACAGGTTTTGGAACAAAGCAAGGTGGACAAAACTTCTAATTCCGCAAAGATGGTTCAAACTGTGGGACAGCGCTTGGCCGCAGCAGCAGAGAAGTTTTATGCGGACAATGGGATGTCGGCTTCGCTTCAGGGTTATGCTTGGGAATTCAATTTGCTGGACAACAAAGAGCAAAATGCTTGGTGTATGCCTGGCGGAAAAGTTGCGGTTTACTCAGGGATTTTGCCGGTTTGTAAGAGTGAAACGGGCTTGGCGGTGGTTTTAGGACATGAAATTACTCATGCTTTGAACGGACACAGTGCCGAACAAATCAGCAATGCGATGATGGTGCAGTACGGTGGTCAAATCGTGGGTGGCAGCATTTCTAACAACCAATGGAAAAGTGTTTTCAATGAATTGTATCCGGTAGGTGCGCAGGTCGGACTTTTGAAATTCGGTAGAAACATGGAATTAGACGCCGACAAAGGCGGATTGCTGTTGATGGCGATGGCAGGCTATGACCCGAGAGAAGCCATTCCCTTTTGGCAAAGAATGGAACAGGCTACTGCGGGTAATCAAGCTCCGCCGGAATTTTTGAGTACGCACCCGAATCCCGGCAACCGTATCGCGCAACTTCAGGAACTGATGCCGCAAGCCATTGCTATGTATGATGCAAGTCCATACAAAGGGAAATAAATTCTTCAAGAATGAAACCATAAAAAAACCGTTTCAATGGATGTTGAAACGGTTTGAAAAATCATTTCAGATTTCTCTAAATATCATCAAAATTCAAATCAGTGAAAGACTCCGTGTTTTCAGTAGATGAAATTTCTGCCTTCTGAGCATTGGAATAGGGTTCATAATCTTTCTGATGTCTTTCTGAAATGACTTCCTCCCCTTTTTCCTGCAAAATAAAAGAGGTTACATCATCCAACATCTCTTTGAATGGACCGAAATCCTCTTTGTAAAGATAAATTTTGTGTTTTTTGAATGAATAGCTGCCGTTGTCACCATTGACTCTTTTGCTCTCTGTAACTGTCAGATAGTAATCCCCTGCGCGTGTTTCTCTTACGTCAAAGAAATAAGTTCTTTTGCCTGCTCTCAATACCTTCGAATAAATGCCCTCTATATCAGACTGCTCGAAATTCTCATTTTCACTCATCATTATATTAATTAAGAAATGTTAAAACTTTGCAAACAAATCTATAAAAAAAATGTTAACTGACAAATTTAGTGATTGAAATTTAAATTTCTCATTCATTTTCTGCTTCTGATAATTGGGTTTTAATGAGGTCGTAATAGAATCCTTCTTTCGCTAATAAGTCGGAATGACTACCGTATTCAGCGATTTCACCTTCTTCAAGCACAAGGATTTTATCGGCATTTTTGGCCGAAGAAAAACGATGGGTGATAATCAGCGTGGTTTTTTGTTTCATTTCCGCTTTGAGATTGCGCAAAATCTCCTCTTCCGTTTCTGTATCCACGGCGGAAAGACTGTCATCAAAAACCAAAATTTCAGGTTCTTTGATCAATGCCCTTGCAATGGAAATTCTTTGTTTTTGTCCACCGGAGAGCGTTACCCCTCTTTCCCCTAAGATGGTTTCGTACTGTTCCCGAAAACCTTCAATGTTTTCATGAACCACTGCTTTTCGGGCGTATTCCTGAATGGCATCATTTCCCTTGTCTGATTTCGCCCCAAAAAGGATGTTGTTTTTAATGGTATCTGAAAACAAAAAAGCTTCCTGGGGAACAAATCCTATTGCCTCCCGAAGGGAATGCAGATTCAGGTCTTCACAAGGAATGTCATCTATAAATATCTGTCCATCATCGGGTTGCAAAGCTCTGACAAGCAACAAGGCAATTGTGGATTTTCCAGAACCGGTTTTTCCCATGATGGCCAGAGATTGCCCTTGTTCCACGGTAAAAGAAATATTATTCAAAGCCCGAATACCTGTGTTTTTATAGGTGTAACTCACATTTCGGAATTCGATTTTCCCAAATATCGGAGTTGCTTTTGTGGTTTTATTTTGGATTTCCGGTGTTTGCTTCAGGAATTCATTAATCCTTGCCATGGAAGCTTCCGCCCGCTGAACGAGCATGGTCACAAAGCCCAAAGAGGTAAATGGCCAGATCAGCATATTTAGATACATAAAATACTGGGCGATGATGCCGATATCGAGTTTCCCTTCATAATATCTGACTCCACCCATGTAAACTATCAGCAGGTTGCTGACCCCAACGATCAAAACCATTAAAGGTGTGAAAAAAGCTTGTGTCTGTGCGAGCGACAAGGATTTTTTCTCATATTCCAAAGCTTCATTGGCGTAATTCGTTTGGGTCGTTTTTTCCGTGTTAAAGGATTTGATGACTCGGATGCCCGCAAAAGTATCTTGTACCAAAGAAGAAATTTCCGATTGTTGCTTCTGTACTTCCTTGCTTTTCCGGTTGATGACGGTGGCCACTTTGTAAATCAAAAATGAAAGTACCGGCAACGGTGCTAAGGTATAAAGCGTAAGTCGCGGATCGATATTAATCATGAAAACCAGAATGATGATGGTTCTGGAAACGAGATTCATGGGATACATGATGCCGGGGCCGAGATATTGACGGACAAAGGCGACATCCTCAGAAATCCGGTTCATCAGGTCTCCGGTTCGGTGGTTTTTGTAAAAGGACAATGAAAGCCGCTGATAATGTGCATAAATATCGTTTTTCAAATCAAATTCAATATGCCGTGAAGTCGCAATAATCATCAATCTTACCCCTACCAAAAAAAATCCGGCCAAAATAGAAAGCCCGATGAAAAGCAAAGCGGCATGCATCAAACTTTTCTTGATATGTACTAAATCACTCGTTTGACCATTTTCAAATTGAGTTAGAATGAGTTTGATTTCATTGATGGCACTGCCGACAAAAGTGATGGAATAGACCGAAGTGAAATTGGAAAGAATGACCATAACGAACCCCGCCAGCATCTGTAGTCGATACTTCCAGAGAAATTTATTTAGACTCATCAATTCTTTCATCCCGCAAATTTACGGTTTTTGATTATCTTTGCGCCCGCAAGTAACTAACTTATATTTGAAATAATGCTGGGAAGAAGACAGCTGAGAGAGAAAACCATGCAGGCACTTTATGTCTGGAAAATGAATGGTAAAGATGCAAACGTTCGGATCATTGAAAAGAATTTGATAAATGAAGTTGACCAAATCTACGATTTGTACATTTATCTTTTGAATCTTTTGAAATTCCTGAAAACAACCGCAGAAGAGAAAATCGAAGTCGGGAAAAACAAAAATCTTCCTTCAGCTGAAGAATTGAATCCAAATATGAAGTTTGTCAACAACCGGATTTTCGGTATGCTCGAAAGCAATGAGGAGCTGAACAATTATACTTCCAAAAACATGCAGCTCACATGGAATAAATTAGAGAACAAATGTCCCAGCAATATTTTTAATGCCATCATCAGCAGCCCCGAATACAAAAGTTACATGAACTCCGGCGTGGATTCTTTCAATGAAGACAAGGCATTCCTGATAAATATTTATGCGGAATACATTGCGCCAAATGAAGAGCTTGCGGACTGGTTAGAAGAAAAAAGCATTTACTGGGTGGATGATATGCACATCGGGAATTCAATGGTTCAGACGACTTTGGAATCATTCATTCCAATCAGTCAGACAGCGGTCAATTCCTTTAAACTCTTCAAGGTTTTCAAGGATGACGACGACCGGAAATTCCTGTCGGAACTATTTAGAAGAACGATTCGCTACAATGATGAAACCGAAAAAATCATTACAGAAAAAGCAACCAACTGGGAGGCAGACCGGATTGCGGTTTTGGATTTTGTGATTCTACAAATGGCTTTGACTGAGTTTATGTATTTTTCGGAAATTCCACCCAAAGTAACGCTGAATGAGTACATTGAGCTTTCGAAGGTTTATTCAACGGAAAAGAGTAAAATTTTTGTCAACGGGATTTTGGATCGCTCACTCAAGGATTTAAAAAGGAATTTAAATTAATTTAGGCTCAACTCAAATAGTTTTAGTAATTTTAACCCCTTAAATATTGTAAATAAATTTTTTTAAGAGATGAGAAATAAAGTTATTTTGATTGGAATGATCGCAGGTCTTACAATGGTTTCCTGCAAGAAAGAGAAAGCATCTACCTTATTTACGGATGCTGAGAAACAAGCACAAGCAGAAATGGTTGTTGACCCTGCTTCGGCGGCGGAATTAACCTTTGACTCTCCAAATTATGATTTTGGAACCTTGCCGGCTTCAGCAAAAGTTGAACATTATGTGAAATTTACCAATACCGGAAAATCTCCATTGATTATTAAAAACGCTGTTGGATCTTGCGGATGTACAGTTCCGATTTGGCCGAAACAACCCATTGCACCCGGTGCTACGGATTCGATGAAAATCACTTATGATGCCGGTAGCCAGAAAGGTCGTCAGCAGAAAACAGTTACGCTGACCACCAACACGGTGAAAGGAAAAGATACTTGGACTTTCACAGCTACATTGCCCAATGATGCAGCACCCGCTATAAGTCCAGCCGGATTAGTAAGTCCAGCCGGAAACTAATTTTGTAATTTAAAAAACAGAAATGAAAGATATATTATTGATTTTTTCTCAAGAACCTCAAGGCGGAGGTCTGTCAATGCTTTTAATGTTTGGAGGAATGTTTGCCATCATGTATTTCCTGATGATTAGACCCAACAGGCAAAGACAGAAAAAAGAAAAACAATACCAAGAAGACCTTAAAAGAGGAGATTGGGTTGTAACCACCTCTGGAATTCATGGAAAAGTTTTTGAATTGAATGCCGATACAGTGGTTCTCGAAACAGGTGCAGGGAAAATCAAATTTGAACGTGGTGCAGTTTCTGCCGAAATGAGTAATGCGCGGTATTCCGGAGCAGCGCAGAAAAATGATTAAGTAAATAAATAGATTTAGAATAAGGCCGGGGTTTATACTTCGGCTTTTTTATTACAAAGCAAATGAAAATTGTAGGATTGACCGGTGGCATAGGTTCAGGGAAAAGCACAGTAGCACGCTTTTTTTCAGAAGCGGGCATTCCGGTTTATGTTTCCGATGATGAAGCCAAAAACCTGATGAACGAAGATCCTGCGCTTAAAGAAAAATTAATCAATCTGTTCGGTCAGGAAACATACCTTCATGGGATTTACAATAAATCGTATGTTTCTTCTATTGTGTTCAAAGACAAGGCGTTGCTTCATCAATTGAATGAAATAGTACATCCTGCTGTTTTCAGGCATTTTGATGAATGGGTCAAAGCGCAGGATGCACCCTTTGTGGTCAAAGAAGCAGCCATTCTTTTTGAAAGCGGCTCTTTCCGGGATTGTGATTACATCATTACCGTAAGTGCATCGGTGGAAAACCGGACTGAAAGAGTCATGAAGCGAGATGGATTGACGGCGGAAGAAATCCACAAGAGAATGGAAAATCAATGGACGGATGAACAACGCATCCGGCTTTCAAATTACGTGATTTTCAATGATTCAAATTTGGAAGCTTTGAGAATTGAATTCCACAGGGTTTATAAGAGTTTGTTAAATGAAATTCAAACAAGTTAATAAGATGTTAAACCCATTTTTAACAAACTTCTAAATGTTAAATTTGTTTTTTAATCCATGAAAAAAGGATTCAACAAAATTTTGATTATCCTAATGGGGCTGGCACTCATCGGTCTGATTATTATTCAAATGTATTGGACGCGAAAGGTGTTCGTATCTCATACTGAGGAATTCAATGGTCGGGTTTATCAGGCACTCAATGCTACTGTGGATGAAGTCAATCAAAGCGAATTGCAGCAATATTACAAGCGATTCGAAAATGTACGCAATGATTTTGATTCTACCCAAAACAAGCCGCAGGTGATGTCGTCCCAATTGATTCAGGATTCTGCCGGAATCACTTATATCACCATGACGCGCTATATCCTTGAACGTTCGGTGGTTCCACTTTCAAATCAGTACAATGACAGTCTGATTAAAGCCAATCTTTATTCACAGGAAAGAGTATTAAAAGTCCCCAAAGATTCAGGGGCAAACATGATTCAAAACCTAAGTCTGAATGCAGAAGAAAATTTCAAAAATGCTAATTACACCATTGAAAGATTAGCGCGACTTGATGCCGGAAACCGGCCGATTGATGATCGAATAAATCTGAAAACGATTGACTCTATTTTTCTGAAACACCTCAGAAAAAGAGGCGTACAGTCGCATCCACAATTAGCGGTGTTGCGTGCGGATTCTGCCATGACCAAAATCGTGGATCCTGAATTTAAACTGAAAAACAGAGAATACACGATTCCCCTTTTTTACGACAACAATGACAAGCCACAATTCCTGATTTCCACCTATTTCCCGGACAAACAGCTGTCTATTTTAGGACCGATCATTCCGGTGGTGATGCTGACGATTATTTTCACGATTATCATTGTATCCGTATTTGCACTGGCACTTTATTATATGCAGTTTCAAAGGAGTATTTCCGAAATCAAGACGGATTTCATCAACAATATGACCCATGAATTCAAGACACCGATTGCTTCAATCAGTATCGCTTCGGATGCCTTGAAAAATGAAAAAGTGCTTTCAAACCCGGAGAAGATAGCGTATTACGCCAATCTCATCAAACAGGAAAATCGCCGGATGAATACCCAAGTGGAGATGATTTTGAGAATGGCCAAATTGGAGAGGAATCAGTTGGACATAAACCTGAGTGAAATGGATATTAATGATTTGGTACACAAGAGCGTTTCAAACGTACGGTTTATGGTCGAAAATTCAAATGGCACTATTTTTGAAGATTACAATGCGGAGAATTCTGTAATATTTGGCGATCTTTTTCATCTTGAAAACGCGGTTAACAATATTTTGGACAATGCGCGCAAATATTCCAAAGATAGCCCTAAGATATTTGTCAGCACTTACAATGAGCCGGACTGGATTGTAATAAAAATTGAAGATGAAGGCATTGGAATGTCGAAATCGGTTTTGAAAAAGATTTTTGAGCAATTTTACAGAGAGGAAACTGGAAATGTTCATAACGTGAAGGGACACGGATTAGGATTGGCCTACGTTAAAAAAATAATTGAATTGCATCATGGTGAAGTGTATGCGGAAAGTGAAACAAGTAAAGGAAGCACTTTCTATATAAAATTACCCTTAAAAAAATAAATTATGAATGAAAAGCAAAAACTTCTTTTGGTTGAAGACGATCCAAGTTTCGGAGCTGTTTTAAAAGATTATTTGATTATCAATGATTTTGAAGTAACCCACGCCATGGACGGCGAAGACGGCTTGAATAAATTCAAATCCGCAGATTATGATTTGTGTATTTTGGATGTGATGATGCCCAAAAAAGATGGTTTTACTTTAGGGAAAGAAATTAAAGAAATCAAAAGCGATCAACCTATTATCTTTTTGACAGCCAAAACATTGCGTGAAGATGTGCTGAAGGGATATAAAATCGGTGCCGATGATTATGTCACCAAACCCTTTGATTCTGAAGTGCTGCTCTACAAAATCAGAGCTGTGCTGCAACGTCATTCCGCAGAAGAAGAAAAATTTGAACAAGATGAATTCAAAATCGGAAAATTTGAATTCAACGCCAAACTCCGGCAGTTGAGCATCGGTGATATTTCCCACAAACTTTCACCCAAAGAAAGCGAACTGCTGCGACTGCTTGCGGTTTACAAAAACGATCTCATGCCACGGGAAGTTGCACTTACCCGAATCTGGCATGACGATAATTATTTTACTTCTCGGAGTATGGATGTGTATATCGCCAAATTGAGAAAATATCTGAAAGATGATATGAATGTGGAAATTGTAAATATCCACGGCGAAGGATTCCGACTCGTAGTTTCGGAGTAACAAACAGACTATCAAACATAAAAGACCTCTGTCCGTCATTCGGGCAGAGGTCTTTGTTTTGATTGAAATTTGGGGAATGAATTCCCTAAAAAGGTATTTCAAGTTGAAAGCAAAAAAGCAGGAACCGAATCCTGCTTTATGTTTTTTTAACAGATTATTTAGAAAGTTCTTTAATCAGGTCGTTGTTCATTTTGATATAATCATCGCTGCCGGCAGCTTTGGAAGCGTCAAGCGATTTTTTGGCCAGTTCCAACGCACTTTTTTTATCGCCCGCTTTCTGGTGAATCAATGCTTGCTGATAAATCTGATAGAACATCGGTTTAGGATTCATTTTCATACCTTCATCCATCCAATTTTTGGCTTGTTGAATGTCTTTTCCATTGGCGAAGAAGTAATTCGCGGCAGACATATAATCTCTGGCTTCCGGATTTCCGGCCATGGTTTTCTGAATGGATTCCATCACTTTTTTATCGGTCGGCACTTCAATGGTGGTTTCTACCCTGGTTTTGTCCCAAGAAATTTGCAATGTAGCGGTACTGTTGCCTATGTTTTCCAATGCAATGGTAAAAGACTCAACTGATTGTGGAAGTGTTTGTACTTTGGAAGTTGTTTTGGCGGCGACCATAGCATCATCCCATTTTTCCGGATTTCCCCAATTGTCATTTTTGCTGTAGAAATAGATTTCCCAAGCATCTTTTCCGGGTTTGGTGTAGATGGCGTATTTGCCTTCTTTCAGGATTTGACCGTCAATGGTGACATCGTCGTCAAATTCGATGGTCGTATTTTTATTGGCACCGGTTCGCCAGACTTTGTCAAACGGCACGAGATTGCCGAAAATTTCTCTGTTCTTTTTGGCCGGTCTGGAATATTCGAGTTCGATTTTGGTCAAACCAACCATTTGTTCAATCTCTGTGGCTGGACTGGATTGCGGGGTTTTAACTTGTGCATCCGCAATACCCAAAAAGAAAATGCTTAAAAGACCTGTAACAACTTTTTTCATCATTTATAATTTTTGAAATTAATGTTTACAAATTTAATTCAAATTCCATCAATAGCCATCTAAAACTTATCTTTGCATTTCAATATGTTAGAAAAAAAAGAAGAACAATACGAAAAAGTTGTTTTGGTCGGGTTGATAACACGCCATCAACCCGAAGAAAAATTGGTGGAATACATGGATGAACTTCGGTTTCTGGCTTTTACCGCCGGAGCCGAGACCGTGGGGCGATTTACCCAAAAATTAGAAATGCCGGATTCCAAATTTTTTGTCGGAAGTGGTAAGCTGAAGGAAATCAAGGAATTTGCGGAAGAAAATGAAGTTGATACCATCATTTTTGATGATGAACTCTCTCCTTCACAATTGAAAAATATCGAACGCGAATTGGGCCGTAAAATCATTGACCGTACCCAACTGATTTTGGATATTTTTGCGCAACGTGCGCAGACTTCCTATGCAAGAACACAAGTAGAATTGGCGCAATATCAGTATTTGCTCCCACGACTGACCGGGATGTGGACCCACCTTGAGCGACAACGTGGTGGAATCGGGATGCGTGGGCCGGGAGAAAGAGAAATCGAAACCGACCGAAGGATTATCAGAGACCGAATCACGTTGTTGAAAAATAAACTCGCCACCATCGACAAACAAATGGCTGTACAGCGCACCAATCGTGGCTCCATGGTTCGGGTGGCTTTGGTGGGCTATACCAATGTGGGGAAATCCACGCTGATGAATGTTTTGAGTAAATCTGAAGTCTTTGCGGAAGATAAATTATTTGCCACATTAGATACGACCGTTCGTAAAGTGGTCATTGGAAATTTGCCGTTCTTGCTGACGGATACCGTTGGCTTTATCCGAAAACTACCTACACAGTTGGTGGAATCCTTCAAATCCACTTTGGACGAAGTCCGTGAAGCGGACTTATTGATTCATGTGGTGGACATTTCCCATCCGGGATTTGAAGAGCAGATTCATTCCGTGAATCAGGTTTTGGATGAGATTCAGGCCAAAGACAAACCGACTATTTTGGTCTTCAATAAAATAGATAATTTCACTTACGAAAAAAAAGCGGAAGATGATTTGACCGAATCTACGCGGGAAAATATCTCATTAGAAGAATGGAAACGAACCTGGATGGCCAAAAGCGAACATCCGACTTTGTTTATTTCTGCAACCAAAAAGGAAAATTTGGATGAATTGCGAAAAACAATTTACGAGGAAGTAAAGAAAATCCACATCACCCGTTTTCCGTACAATGATTTTCTGTTTGAGTATTTTGAAGAGGAAGCTTAGCTGAATGATTTTAATTGGCGGTTATCCCTGAATTTCTGATAAAGTACTACCGAGATAAGCAGGCTCAAGAATCCAATTACAATAAAATAAGTAACTCTGTCTATTCGCTGCACATCTTGTATATTTATCAATATGTTCTCTTTGTATTTGAGTTGAACTATTCGCTGATAGACTTTCTTGGTGTTTTTTCTGGCCGAGTTATAATAAGTAATAGTAATCTGTTCACCCTTTTTTAAGCTTTTGAATTCACCCCATAACAAAGTGTCATTTTTTATTGTTTTAAGCAGTTTGGGTTGTAAACGATAAACTGAATTATCTTCAGAAGATATTTTATAATAGCCGCCTACTTTATAGCGACTGATATATTCAGGCGTATTCATGAGTACAATGGTTTTGGTTTTTAAATCTTTATTATGCAAATCAAGACTTCCATAGGAAAACAACAAGAAAATAATGATTAACAGAAGGATTGAAAAAAAGAAATAATTCAAGAGCCGTAACTTCACAACCAACTCATTTAAAGTTTCATACTTTTATTGGAAATGGGGAGAATCAATTCACATGCCCGAGTTTAATCAGTTTTTGACGTTCTAAAATTTTAATTCTCCTTCCGTCGGCTTCGATAAGTCCGTCGGTTCTAAATTCTGAAATTAGTCGGATGGCGGATTCGGTGGCGGTACCGATGAGGTTGGCCATTTCCTCGCGGGTCAGTGCGATATTGATAAATCCTTCTTTGTCGGTTCCTAATTTTTTTTCTAACAGAATCAATACTTCCGCCAATCTTTCACGAACGGTTTTTTGTGCAAGAAATGTGATGGTTTCGGCGGATTCTCCTAAATCTTCCGCAATTCTTCTCAAAACGTCAAAAGCAAATTTCGGATGGAATTCCAGAATTTTCAAAAAGAATTTTTCCGGGATGAAGCAGACTTCAGTGTCTTCCATAGCCGTTGCCGAAGCACGGAATGGTTGGTTGGAAAGGATGGATCGATAGCCGATGATGTCGCCTTTTTTGGTGAAACGCAGAATCTGTTCTTTCCCGTTGAATCCTAATTTAAAAAGTTTGGCGGTGCCTTTTTCCAAATAATAAATCCCTTTGGGTGTTGCGTTCTCTTCGATGATAAGCTCCCCTTTTTTGAAAGACATGACCTTCTTTTCATGGCTCAATTCAGCCAATTCGTCACTGGTGAAATTTTTCAGGATTTCGGGATTTTCAAAGATTTCACAAATATTAATCGCATTTTCCAGAATGTCTGACATCTTGTTAAATTTTAAATGTTTCCAAAGTTAGTTAAAAGCAATTTAAATTAAAAAACGAATTTAAATTTGGATTTTCTCCGTTATTTCCATGTTTTCGGAATCTCACAAATCGGAATGGGATTCATTTTGTGCTGATTGGCAGTATTTCTTTTCCGGTAAATTTCAAAAACTTCTCTTTCTCTGTCTGTGAAAGTTTCGGGTGGAATGCCTTGCTCGCTCATTTTCATGGCCCATTCTAATTCATCGTAAGAAGCTCCAATCTGGTCTTCATCACTGCGATTATCACCGAATAATCCATCTGTGGGAACGGCATTTTGGATTTCATCGATGATGCCAAGACCTTTCGCAACTGCATAAACTTCAGATTTCATCAAATCCCCAATCGGACTGATGTCCACGCCGCCATCACCGTATTTGGTGAAAAATCCTATCCCGAAATCCTCGATTTTATTGCCCGTTCCAACCACAATATAACCATGCAATCCGGCATAATAATACAAAGTAGCCATTCGGAGACGAGAGCGTGTATTGGCTAAGGATAAATCGCTTAGATATTGATTGTCCGATTTTTCCACAACGCTATAAAAAGTATCATAAACCGGTGAAAGATGGACGGTTTGGTTTTCAACTTTCGGGAACTGATTTCTCAGCCATTGAATGTGTTTTTCTGCACGGTTGACTTGCCCGGCCTCCTGATGAATCGGCATTTCTAAACAAAGCAGCGGAAATCCGGTTTTGGCGCAAAGCGTAGAAACCACCGCAGAATCAATGCCACCCGAAATCCCGATGACAAAGCCTTTTTGCCCGGATTCCTTCAGATAATTTCCCAACCATTCCGTGATGTGATTTATGATTTTCTCAGTCTGCATTATATCATTAAATTTGCCCTTTCAAAAGCGTTTCAAATATAATGAAAAGTGTTCTTCCGATTTTAACGATTTTATTTTTTACCTTGATTTCCTGTGAAAATGAATCTGCCCGCTCATGGAAAGTGCAGTTGCCACAGGAAAAAGTGGAATTGCAATACCATGATATGAGCCGTGATTTCTTTGATATTTCCGTACCCTTAGAGGAATTGAAAAGCAAATATCCTTTCTTTATCAATCCATCGACTTCCGATGAAGAATGGGAACTCCAGCGAAGAGATACCTTGGAATTAGAAGTGTATGATGCGGTCGGTCAGGTTTACCCAAAGTATGATTATCAATCAGAATTGGAAGAAATGTTTGCGCATTACAAATATTATTTTCCCAATGAAAAAATCCCACAGGTCTTTGTATATTCTTCCGGTCTTCAGAAAATTTATGAACCGGTGATTTTTGGACGGCATGAAGGTTTGTTGTTCATCGCATTGGACGGGTTTTTGGGAAGTCAGAACGGAATTTACGGGCTTCAGGATTTGTTGCCGATGAAGCAGCCGGTTTATCCTTATATGCTGAAAAACATGAATCCTGAGAATTTAATGCCGGCAGTAGTATCATCTGTCGGTGAAATGATGTTGCCCTTTGATGCACAGCATCTTGCTTTTGTGAATCTGATGGTTGACGAAGGCAAGAAACTCGTGTTGGCAGATGCCTTGCTTCCGGAAACCTCCGATGATCTGAAAATCGGCTACACCAAAGATGAAATCCAATGGGCAGAAGCCAATGAAGGGGAAATCTGGAATTATTTCGTGGAACAAAATCTGATTTTTGATACAGATAAATCCAATCGGGAAAGATTTTTGGATCCTTCTCCGTTTTCCAAATTCAGAAATGAAATTGAAACTGAATCTCCGGGCAGAATCGGGGCTTGGATAGGCTGGCAGATTTGTCGGAAATTTATGAACCGACATCCTGAAATTTCTTTGCAGGATTTTCTGATGAAAGACAATGGCGAAATTTTCAAAGAATCCAAATATAAACCCGGAAAATAAACAACTAATTAAAGCAAAACAATTATAAAATTTCAAAAATGAGAAAAACAAAGATCACCATAGATGTAGAATTGGATGAAAACCACGTACCGGAGAAACTGCATTGGACGGCTGAAGACGGCGGCGTGGATAATCAGGAAACCAAAGCTGCACTGATGTCTGTTTGGGATTTCAAAGAAAAAGAAGCCTTGCGGTTGGATTTGTGGACCAAGGATATGCCGATGGATGAAATGAAACATTTTATTCATCAGATTTTCATTTCATTGGCAGATACATACCTCCGCGCCACCAATGAGGAGGATGTTAGCAATTATATCATTGAATTTGCCGAAAATTTTTCAGTCAAAGCCGGCATTATGAAAGAAGGATAATGATTGAAGATTAAGCATAAACCCGTTTCAAAATCAAAGAAACGGGTTGGGGATGGGTTAAATAAATATTTCAGGCAGTTTATTTTACCATATATTCCAGTCGAATGGTGATGCTGGCTTCTTTCTCCTTAGAATAAGTATTGAAAGTTCCGCCGTAGGAATATTCTTCATTGGAATTGGGGGCGGTAATCTGGATAACACCGGTTTTTGCGCTTTTCAGTTTTCCGAGTTTGGCACCGGCATTTTCAGCAATTTTCTCAGCCCGTAATTTGGCGTCTTTGGTGCCATCAGCAATCATTTCATGTTTGACTTCGGCCAATTTGGTGTAAAAATAATTGGGTGGTGAAGAAGTGAACTCAATACCCTGATTGATAATTTCAGTAATGTTTCTGGACAAAGCCTCAATTTTCTCCACTTCTTTGCTCTCGATGGAAACTGATTGTGAAAGTTGGTAGCCCCCGAAAGTCTCTCTCGACCTGCCATATTCATCAGTGTTGTAATTTGTTATTTTGTAAGTGTTTACAGCAGAAAAAATGATTTGTTCAGCAGGGATTCCTTTGGAAATCAAATAATCTCTGATGATATTCCGATTCTGTGCCAAATCATCATAAGCTTTTTTCAAGTCATAATCCGTTTTTGAAAAACTGCCGCTCCAAGTAATTAAATCGGAAGTGAAAGTTTTGGAGCCTAATCCGGTTACCGAGATGGTGTTTTCTGAAGAATTCCGGTTTTTAAACGCATCCCCAATGATCAATGTGCCGATGATAAATCCCAAAGTCAGAATCAAGGTTAATAGCAAGTTTTTGTTCATAAGGCCTTCCGATTTGAGGTTGAATAATTCTTAAAAAAAAATCAAAGTTTTTTCAAAGATAAATATTTCAAGGCAACTAAATTGCATTTAAAAATTTTCTTAACATATCTAAATTTAAACAAACAAAAACCGGAAAAACATATCAGCCTTTCCGGTTTTCCCTACCATTTAAAAACAAGAATATTATACCAAAGGACCGCCTTTCAACAATTCTTCGCTGGCAAATTCTTTGAATTTCTCAAAATTGGCTTTGAATTTATCAGCCAAGATTCTGGTGTTTTTCTCATATTCTTCTTGATTTTCCCATGATGTTTCAACTTTCAAAACTTCATTGGATGAAATCCCCGGACAGCTAAGCGGAACCTGAAATCCGAAATACGGATCCTGACGGTAATCCACATTGTCCAATTCGCCGTCGATGGCAGCATGGATAATCGCACGGGTATCTTTTAATTTGAAACGTTCTTTTTTGCCGTTCCAGCCGGTATTTAGCAACCAAACGTTGACACCGGTTTCCTTCACTTTTTTGTTTAACATGGCTGCATATTTGGTGGGATGCAGCGGCATAAATGGTGCTCCGAAACAGCATGAAAACGTAGCTTGTGGCTCAGTAACGCCTGCTTCCGTACCAGCAACTTTGGAGGTGTAACCTGAAATAAACAGATAGGCGGCTTGTGCCGGGTTCAGTTTAGATATCGGCGGAATTACCCCATAAGCGTCAAAGGACAAGAAGAAAATATTTTTCGGATTTTCAGCCATAGAAGGCTCCGCAATATTTTCAATATAATCAATGGGATAACTGACCCTGGTATTTTCTGTGATGGATTTATTTTCAAAGTCCACTTCGTTGGTACCCGGTTTGAAGACACAGTTTTCTAACAGGGAACCTTCCTTGATAGCGTTGAAAATTTCCGGTTCGCCTTCGGCGGAAAGATTAATTACTTTGGCGTAGCAGCCACCTTCGAAATTGAAAATCACATTGTCATCCGTCCAACCATGCTCATCATCGCCAATCAGTTTTCTGTGTTTATCGGCGGAAAGCGTAGTTTTTCCCGTTCCTGACAATCCGAAGAAAATGGCGGTATCTCCTTTTTCACCTACGTTGGCAGAACAGTGCATCGGCAATACATTATGAAAGGTGGGCAGAAGGAAGTTCAGTGCGGAAAAAATTCCTTTTTTGATTTCTCCTGTATAACCGGTTCCCCCGATTAATACGATTTTTCTGGTAAAATTCAAAATTGCGAAATTCCCTTGTCTGGTACCATCTGTTTCAGGATCGGCCAGAAAAGTGGGCGCATTGATAATCAACCATTCCGGCTCTCCGAAATCCTTCAATTCTTCTTCCGTAGGTCGGATGAACATATTGTAAACAAACAGGTTAGCCCAGGGTTTTTCGTTGATGGCTCTGATTTTAATTTGATTTCTTTTATCTGCACAAGCGTAAGCATCACGAACATATAGTTCTTTTTCACTGAGGTGCTTGGCCACCTTATCATAAAGCGCGTCAAATTTATCCGAATCAAAAGGAATATTGATATTTCCCCACCAAATGGTGTTTTCGGTAATTTCGTCTTTTACGATAAATCTGTCTAAAGGTGAACGGCCGGTAAATTTTCCGGTCAAAACATTAATCGCGCCTGAAGAAGCTTGTTCGACCTGATTTTCTCTTATAGAAATAGCGGTCAGTTCTTCAGGTGATAAATTCCATTGAACCTGATTAGAGGTAATTCCGTAGTCTTTTAGTGAGTTCATTAAATTGGAGTTGCTTTGTGGATTATAATTAATTGAAAGTGCAAATCTAAAACAAATATTAGATTGTGCCCTTTGATTTTTATCATTTTAGAATGAAATTAAAGAATCGGCGGGCGATTGAGAAGATGAAAAAAGTTTAGAAATCATTTTTATTGTAAGATTAACTAAAGTTTTTATACTTTTGCCAAATCAAAAACAATTAAAGCAATTATTATGTCTGACATTACATCAAGAGTAAAAGCAATCATCGTAGATAAATTAGGTGTGGATGAGAGCGAAGTAACCCCGGAAGCAAGCTTCACCAATGATTTGGGAGCTGACTCATTGGATACTGTTGAATTGATCATGGAATTTGAAAAGGAATTCGATATTCAGATTCCCGATGATCAGGCTGAGAAAATCTCGACGGTAGGACAAGCGGTTCAATACATCGAAGATTTAAAAAAATAATTCTTTAAATTAATTCCTCTCTTTATGGAATTAAAAAGAGTTGTAGTAACAGGTATAGGTGCGCTCACGCCCATCGGCAACAATTTCCGGGAATACTGGGAATCGTTGGTGAATGGAATTAGCGGAGCTGCACCCATCACCTTGTTCGATGCCGAAAAATTCAAAACCCAGTTTGCATGCGAGGTTAAGAATTTTAATCCTGAAGATCATTTCGACAGAAGAGAAGCACGGAGGATGGATCGTTGCGGTCAACTTGGTATAGTTGCGGCACGTGAAGCGATCAAAGACAGCGGGCTGGTGGAATTCGGATTCAATAAGGACAGAGTGGGTGTAGTTTGGGGTTCTGGAATTGGCGGGATTCGCACTTTTGAAGAAGAAGTGACGAATTTTGCGACCGGAGACGGAACGCCAAGGTTCAATCCATTCTTTATTCCTAAGATGATTGCGGATATTACACCGGGGCTGATTTCTATGGAATTTGGATTCATGGGGCCGAATTATACCACGGTCTCAGCCTGTGCTTCATCGACCAATGCACTGATAGATTCATTGAATCTGATTCGCTTGGGCAAGGCGGATGCTATTGTCGCCGGAGGTTCGGAAGCTGCAGTTACCGCAGCCAGTATCGGTGGATTCAATGCCATGCATGCGCTTTCTGTTCGTAATGATTCGCCAACTACGGCATCAAGACCGTTTGACAAAGAACGCGACGGATTTGTGATGGGCGAAGGTGCAGCCACCATGATTTTGGAAGAATACGAACACGCCAAAGCCAGAGGGGCGAAAATTTATGCGGAATTCATTGGCGGAGGACTTTCCGCTGACGCCTATCATCTGACAGCTCCGCATCCGGAAGGATTGGGTGCCTTCAATGTGATGAAACACGCCATGGAAGATTCGGGAATTAAACCGGAAGAAGTCAATCATATCAATATGCACGGGACTTCTACACCTTTGGGGGATTTGGTGGAAGCCAATGCCATCAAGAAATTCTTTGGCGAACATGCTTATAATATCCAAATCAATTCCACCAAATCCATGACCGGGCATCTGCTGGGAGCAGCCGGGGCAATTGAAGCTGTGGCGGCGGTCGGAACGATTATTCATGGAGAGGTTCCGCCTACCATCAATCATTTTACCGATGATGAGAATTTGGATTCTAAAATGGATTTCACATTCAATAAAGCCGTGGCGCGCCCGATTCAAATTGCGATGAGCAATACTTTCGGTTTTGGTGGACACAATGCCTGCGTTGTGTTTAGAAAAATTTCTTAAAAGTTTATGCTTTTTCTGGAAAAAATTAAAGCCCTGATGAATAAGACAGGCTCACGGGATATTGAGCCTCCTAATCCTAATTTGAAGCCATTTCTGACCAATACACTGGGTTTGGTTCCCAATAATTACGAATATTACGAAAGAGCATTTATTCACCGTTCCGCACAAATCAAAAGCAACAAAGGAGATGACATCAATTTTGAAAGATTAGAATTTATAGGAGATGCCGTTCTGGGATTGATTATCGCGACTTATTTATACAAAAATGCGCCTTCCGAACAGGAAGGTTATTTGACCAAAATGCGTTCCAAATTGGTTTCGAGAAGCCGACTGAACAGCATCGGAAAACAACTTGGTTTGCTGAATGTACTGCATCCCGCATCAAACCCGAATTTAGGTGATGACATCAATGGCAATCTTGTGGAAGCGCTGATTGGTGCGATTTATCTCGATAAGGGATATAAATTCACGGAGAATTTGATTTTGAAAAAAGTCATTGCCGACAATGTGGATTTGAAAAAATTAGAAAGATCGGTATCAAGTTACAAAAGTCTAATTCTCGAATGGGCTCAAAAGAAAAAAAATAAACTCGATTTCAATACATTTGAAGAAAAAAATGAGGATGATTTGATTATTTTTGTATCGGTTGTCCGGCTGAATGATAAAATTATTTCCAAAGGCAGGGGAACCTCTAAAAAGAAAGCGGAAGAAAGTGCCTCAAGGAGAGCATATTATTCGTTGCAAAAGGAAATCGAAAAATTAGTTTAGATGGCGGCCAAAAACTTATTGATGGATTTTGAAGACCTGATTGATTTTCAATTGTATGGTATCATTTCCGGACATTTGGATGCCCCGTGGTTCGTTTATTTATTTAACCGTGAATTCGGAACAAGATTTGCAAGAATCCGGGATATGGATGTGAAGATTGATGAGCATGTTGTTTACTTTCCGGTTTTTGAATGGGAAGACGTGCAGACCGGCGAAATATACCACATTATTAAAAACCAGTCCTACAGCCTTGAAAAGAAAGCAGCCGTTTCCGATTTGACGTCAATGTTTGATGTTGCCCCGGTTTTAATCAGTCAGTACAAGGATTACGCATTTTTTCTGAAAGTAAGCGGGGAAAATTCGATTCCATTGCTGGAAACCAATTTCATCCGGAAGATTACAAAATTAAGAACTGAAAGAGTAAAGACAATTGAAAGACTATTGTTCTAATTAAAAAAAATAAACAGCAATGTATTTTAACAGAAAGTATCTGAAGAAAACCAAAATCGTCTCCACCCTTGGCCCATCCACGGATGATGAAGAAATCATGAAAGCCATGATCGAAAGAGGCGTTGATGTTTTCAGAGTAAATTTTTCACATGCCGATTATGAAGATGTGAAAAAGAAAATCCAAACCATTCATTCCCTGAATGAAAAATATGGATTTAACACTGCGGTCTTAGCGGATTTACAAGGGCCTAAACTCAGAATCGGCGTGATGGAAGACAATGTGGAAATCGAACCCGGCGATATTTTGACTTTTACGAATGAGGAAGTCATCGGCAACAAGGAAAGGGTTTATATGACTTATCAGGAATTTCCCAATGATGTGAAAGAAGGAGAAAATATTTTGGTGGATGATGGAAAAATTATCCTCAAAGTAATCAGCACCAATCACAAAGATGAAGTTAAGGCACAAGTCATTCAGGGTGGTCCTTTGCTTTCCAAAAAAGGAGTCAATCTTCCGAATACACTGATTTCCCTTCCTTCCTTGACAGAAAAAGATATCCGCGATGTGAAATTCGCCATTGAACAGGAAGTAGATTGGGTGGCACTTTCCTTTGTCCGCAAAGCGGAGGATATTCTGGAATTGCGAAAAGTGATTTCCGAATTGACCGATTTCAAAATCCCAATCATGGCCAAAATTGAAAAACCGGAAGCTTTAGGGAATATCGATGAAATCATTAAAGTTGTTGACGGATTGATGGTTGCGCGTGGAGATTTAGGGGTAGAATTAGAAATGCAAGCCGTTCCCAAACACCAGAAAATGTTAGTCAGAAAAGCAAAAATGCAAAGAATCCCTGTCATCGTAGCCACTCAAATGATGGAAAGCATGATAGAAAGTCTGACCCCGACCCGTGCCGAAGTCAATGACGTTGCTAACGCAGTTTATGACGGTGCTGATGCCGTCATGCTCAGTGCGGAAACTTCCATTGGCAAATATCCGGTCGAAGTAATTGAAACGATGACCAAAATCTTGCAAGAAGTGGAAGATTCTGAGTTCATCAAGGTGCCAACCCAAAAACCCAAAGATAAAAATGACCGTTTTATCACCAAAGTGGTTTGTTATGACGCCGCTAAAATGGTGACAACTGCGGAAGCCAAAGTGATTTCCCTGTTTACACATTCTGGTTATACGGCATTTCAAATTTCCTCTTATCGGCCGCTTTGTTATATTCTCGCTTACACGACCAACGAGCGGATTGTCAGGGGATTAAATCTATTGTGGGGCGTGAAAGCCATGTATTTCGATCCGGGGAATCAAAGTACGGATGAAACTGTAATTCAGGTCAACCGGATTGCGGTGGAAATCGGATTTGTGGATTGGGGGGATTATGTAATCAATATGAATGCCATGCCCGTTTTCAATCGTGGTATGACCAATACCCTGCGGTTAACAACGATTTAACCGGAAATTAAAAACCAATCAGAAGAAAGTTTAAATTTGCGCTATTAAAATCAAAGAATGATTATCGAACAAATCAAAAATCATATTGAAGAGGTCAACAAATTCACAGCTGAAAGTCCGGCTCAAGTAGAAGAATTCAGAATTAAATTTCTCGGTAAGAAAGGAATTTTAAATGATTTGTTCGCACAATTCAAAACCGTTCCCAACGAACAGAAAAAAGAATTCGGGCAAGTAGTCAACACGTTAAAATCATTGGTTTCCGAAAAAGTGACCATGCTGAAAAACGGCTTTGAAAACAATCAAGAAGCGGTAGCCGGACTGGATTTGACACGTCCCGGTGAAATCTTTGAACTCGGTGCCAGACATCCGATTAACAGCGTGAAAAATCGTATCATCGAAATATTTTCCAGAATTGGATTTACGCTTTCCGATGGACCTGAAATAGAAGATGACTGGCATAATTTTACGGCGCTGAATTTACCCCAATATCATCCGGCAAGAGATATGCAGGATACATTTTTTATCGAAAAAAATCCGGACATGGTTTTGAGAACCCATACTTCTTCAGTTCAAATCCGATACATGGAAAATCACCAGCCACCTATCAGAATCCTTTCGCCGGGCAGGGTTTACCGCAATGAAGCGATTTCAGCGCGTTCCCACATGATGTTTCATCAGATCGAAGGCTTGTACATCGATAAGGGAGTTTCCTTTGCGGATTTAAAACAAACCTTGAGCTATTTTACGAATGCACTTTTTGGGAAATCCAAAATCCGGTTGCGTCCGTCTTATTTCCCGTTTACGGAGCCAAGTGCCGAAGTGGATGTTTACTGGGGCTTGGAAACTGAAACCGATTACAGGATGACCAAGGGTACCGGCTGGTTGGAAATCATGGGTTGCGGGATGGTGGATCCCAATGTTTTGGAAAATGTCAATATCGATGCCGAAGAATATACCGGTTACGCCTTTGGGATGGGCATCGAGCGAATTGCGCTGCTGCTTTATCAAATTGGGGATATCCGCATGTACACCGAAAATGACATCCGATTTTTGGAGCAGTTCAAGGCAGAGTTGTTTTGATGAATTATTATTTCATTGGAAATCAGGTATTGTACACTTTTTGACCAAGTGTAAACCATGAAATCAATGCATTGAAAAATTTCTGGTTCGTTTAAAAAGGCAATTCATCCGGTTCGTTTTCCCCATAATCCAAATCATCGGAATCTGAAAAATCATCGAAGTTTCCAAATGATTCTCTCGGATCTACAGTTGGGAGGTTTGCGCTGCTTGGGTATTCCTTGTTGCCGGCTTCATCTTTGTTCATGGAACTTTGAAATTCAAATCCCGCAAATTCCATATCTTCTTCTAAATCAGCGAATTTAGCCATTTTTTTTAAAAATTGCATTCGGATATTTTCCAAGGCACCATTACGGTGTTTGGCGATAATGAATTCAGCCTGTCCATGGCAAGGGGTATTCGTTTCATCATCCCAGAATTCAAGTTTGTAATATTCCGGCCGATAAATGAAGGAAACGATATCTGCATCCTGCTCAATGGCACCTGATTCTCGCAAGTCGGAGAGAATTGGGCGTTTGTTGCCACCGCGGGTTTCTACAGAACGTGAAAGCTGCGACAATGCAATCACAGGCACATCTAACTCCTTGGCAATGGATTTCAGGTTTCGAGAAATGGTTGAAATTTCCTGTTCACGGTTTCCGGCACCTTTGCTACCGCCCAACGTCATTAATTGAAGATAATCAATGATTATCAGTTTGATGTCGTGTTGCGCAACAAGCCGGCGGGCTTTGGCACGAAGGTCGAAGATGGACAAAGCAGGTGTATCATCAATGAACAAAGGTGCTTTTTCAAGGAATTTTACGCCCTCAAAAAGCTGCTGCCATTCGTAACTTTCCAAGTTGGCTTTCCGAAGTTTTTCGGAAGGAATGCCTGTTTCACTGGATATCATCCTTGTAATCAGCTGAACGCTGGACATTTCCAAAGAGAAAATCGCAGTTGGAATGTTGAAATCGACACTGATGTTTCTGGCCATCGAAAGAACGAAAGCTGTTTTCCCCATTCCAGGACGTGCAGCAATAATCACCAAATCCGAATTCTGCCAGCCTGAAGTGATGCTGTCGATTTTTTTGAATCCGGAAGGCACGCCGCTCATTCCTTTTTTATCGGACATCGCTTTGATCTTCTGAATGGCTTCCAAAACCAAATTTTCAGAACTTTGGAAAGTTCTTTTCAGATTGTTTTCCGTGATTTCAAATAATTTGCTTTCTGAATAATCCAAAAGTTCAAGCACATCAGAAGTTTCGTCAAACGATTTGTCGATGATGTCCGATGAAATTTCAATCAGTCTGCGCAGTATGTATTTTTCCACAATGACTCTGGCGTGGTATTCAATGTGTGCAGATGAAGCTACTTTTTGGGTGAGCTGAATCAGATAATAATCGCCGCCAACCATTTCCAATTTGCCTTCTTTTCTCAATTCATTGGCAACGGTCAGCAGGTCAATGGGCTGGGTATCGTGAAATAATTTTTGAATTGCCTGATAGATAACCTGATGATGGATTTTATAAAAAACTTCGGGGGTCAGAATGTCGATGATTTCATTCACCCCTTTCTTGTCAATCATCATTGCACCGAGGACGGCTTCTTCCAAATCAACAGCTTGCGGCGGAATCTTTCCACGCTCTAAGCTAATGATTTCCTGGCCTTTATGCCTCTTGTTATAATCCGATTTTGGGTTTTCCATAGGGAGTGCTAAGATATAAAATTGTTGCCCAATGAGATTGAATTTTGCACAATATATTTGTTAACATTTTCGTAATAATATCTATTCATTTTGTTATCAACGATTCACGAAATGGAATTAAAAATCTTTGTGATGATGTGCAAATTTAAAGTATAAATTTTTGTAATTCTCTGACGAAGCCTTCTTCAGGAATGTTAAATTCTGAATTGAAATTTAATAAGGCACAGGATTTGAATTATGACAAATATCATATAGAATTCGGCCGGATTTTTTTGATGATTTTATCTTGATTGGATGTTTGTGGACATTTTGAATGTTTAATTAAAAAATGGAAAAATCATGCAAAAAAAATCTAATTTACGTTGGGAAGATTTACTTTTCAGTAATCGAAACAAAGCCTATGGGGCTTATGAAATCAGAATGAGTTCAGGCAGGAATCTGCTGAAATCCTTATTCATCGTGATATTGTTTGTCGGCATCGGCTCAGTCGTACTCTCATTTACATCCAAAAAAGCGGATCCGATTCCTGCCAATCCGGTAATTGAACCCTTGGTTTATGAACTAAAAGATTTGCGCAATAAACACACTAAAAAGCCGATTGAAAAAACTACTCCAGCCAAAAAGCCGCCTGTTGTACAGAAAAAATCCGGCACTCATGCAACGCCCAATCCTGTCGATCAACCGGAAGATGAACAAGTTGTCGTGAAAAACACGGAAATCACCGGAAGCAATACGGTGACGGATGAGCATTTCGGAGTTACAGAAGGAACAGACCAAGGGGCGACTTTCGTCGGTACGGATGAATCAGGTACAGCGACGCCGGTGATTCAGCCGAAACAGCCGGAATCGAAAAAGATTTTCAACGTTAGGGATGTGACCAAAATGGCTGTTTTTCCGGGATGTGAATCTTTTTTGGGAAATAAGGATGCGCTCCAAGCGTGCATGTCCAAAAAACTCAAAAATGAATTAGGAAGAGAATTGGCTGATTTTCAGGACATCGCCAGCAGATATAATTTAAACAAAGCACAAACGAGGTTGCTGTTTATGGTGGACAGAGCCGGACGGATTGTGCAAATCAAAGCGGTACAAAGCAACAGCCCTGAATTAAGCATAGAAGCGGAAATGGCTTTGGAGAGAATCGCCAGGAGATTGAATCAAAGTGGAAAATTCATTCAACCGGCGGAAATTGATGATGGCGTGAAAGTAAATATGAATTTCAGCCTGCCCCTGCAATTTACAATGAACAATTGATAAGCTGATACATTTCAAACAGACCGTTCAAAAGAAACCTGAACGGTCTGTTTTGTTTTCCGGTTTGGGAAAGTTTTCTTGACTTGAATCAATCGGGCCTATTTCCACAGGGTTTATATTTGCCCAAAATAAAAACTATGATCAATTTAAAAGTGCTGACTTCTACGAATCGCCCAACGAGCAAAGGCCGTTCTGTGGCGGATTGGATTGTTGAAACCGCTGTGAAAACCAATGAATTTCATGTTGAATTATTGGATTTGGCGGAAATAAATCTTCCGTTTATGGATGAACCACATCATCCCAGAATGCAGAATTATATGCATGAACACACCAAAAAATGGAGCAAATCCATAGATTCCGGTGAAGCATTCATCATCGTGTTAGGAGAATACAATTATGGGTTTCCGGCACCCATCAAAAACGCAATCGATTATTTGCACAATGAATGGAAACACAAGCCGCTTGCTTTTGTCAGTTACGGCGGAGTTTCTGCGGGCTTGCGTTCAACGCAAATGCTCAAACAGGTTATAACTACCATGAATATGATGCCGATACAGGAGCAGGTGAACCTGCCTTTCTTTGCAAATGATATGGATGAAAATGGTGTATTTCGCCCCAATGAATCTGCTGTTCGTTCTGCGGAAAGTATGCTCAAAGCATTGAAGAAGTGGAGCATAGTGATGAAACCATTGCGGACCAAAGATTAAATCCGGATTTATTCGTTGGATGGAGGCATTGTTTGAATGGAAATATTGCTTTGCCCTGAAAAAGCAAATTTCACATCCATTTCATTCAGCTTGTGATAAATGCCGAGATGGATGTTTTGCTGTTTGTCTAAACAAATGTTATAGCCACGTTCTAATGAATAATAAACCACCTGAAACCGAAATCCAAAATCCTTGATATCCATCAGATGAATCCTTTCAATTCTGACTTTTGGTTGTGTGAGGATTACTTTTTTGACATTTTCGGGAATTATTTCTAATTTTTCAACCGGTGTATCAGGTTGGACATAAAATTCAAAGGCCATTCTTCGCTCTGTTAATCCCGCATAATTTCGGATGGTTTTATCGAGCAGCAATCGGTTGGAGAAAATGAGTTCTTCGCCGGTATCACTTTGGATGCGTGTGGTTTTTATTCCGATGTATTTCACATTTCCGGCGTCATCACCGATTTTCAGATAATCGCCGACACTGAATGGATTGTCGAAAAGAATAGAGATATAAGCGATGACATCCGTGATGATATTCTGGGCACCCAATGCGATGGCAATCCCACCGACGCCCATTCCAGCCAATACAGTTCGGATATCGTAACCCAAATTACCGAGCAAAATCACCAACCCGATGATCCATAAAAAAATCTGGATTATCAGAAATACACCGTTCAATTCCTTGCTTTCCTCAGATCTTCCTTTTCTGATAAAATAATAATCGATGAAGGTTTGTAGGATTAAAATCAGTATGCGCGTCACAAAGAAAACGGTGATGAAGACCATCGCAACTTTGAGGATTTTCTGGAAAGTGTCATCGAGATGCAGAAGCTGAATCGCCAATGAAATCACAACAATATAAAGGAATGGCAGGATAGCGGAACGAATGATATTCATAATCGAACGGCCGATTTTGGTGTCGGATTGTTCAGAAATTCGATCAGACCATTTTTTTGCGAAACTCATTAAAACCCTGAATACAACCGCCGCTACTAATATGACCGCCAAGGCGATGAAGTAATCCTTTGGGCTGTTTCCCCACAGTATTTCCTGATTCCAATCCATGTATTCCATAGTTTATTGTTGGCGTTAAAATTACGGAAAAAGACAATGCCGCAGAATTCTGATTTTTTTAAATTAGGAATTCAGCACCGAAGTTTTTTTCATCAAAAACCTTTCAAAAAGTTTAAATCCTGTAATTTTACCTGATATTAAAATCCATAAAATGTTTTCTAAAGCGATTTATCAACAAAGAAGAAATGAATTGAAAACCAAAATAACCGATGGCATCCTGCTGTTTTTGGGAAATGTGGAAATGCCGATGAATTTCGCGGACAATCCTTTTCCATTCCGGCAGGACAGTTCCTTTTTGTATTATTTTGGGATTCAGGAACCGCGATTGGCGGCGGTCATAGATACGGAGGAAGACGAAACCATCTTGTTTGGAAATGAATTGTCCATCAATGACATCATTTGGATGGGACGACAGGAAACCTTGAAATCCAAGGCAGAAAAATCAGGAATCACAGAGATCCGGCCATTTTGGAAATTGTCTGAATACATCAAAACCGAAAAAAACAAAGGTCGGCGAATTCATTTTCTGCCCACTTATTTTGCGGAAAATAGCAATTTGATCAATCAATTGCTCGATGCCAAGAAAGGTGAAAACGAAGCTTCGGTGGAACTCATCAACGCCGTAGTTGCACAACGTTCCCGAAAACATCCCGAAGAAATTGAAGAAATCGAAAAGGCAGTCAACATTTCCAATGCCATGCATCTGTTGGCAATACGAACGGCCAAACCGGGAATGAAAGAATATGAATTGGTCAGTATAATTGAGAAATTCGCTGCGGATAACAATTGCACATTTTCCTATCCCGCAATTTTGACCATTCACGGAGAAATTTTGCACAACCATTACAGGCTCAATACGATGAAAATTGGGGATTTGCTTCTGAATGATTCCGGTGTGGAAACCACAATGGGCTATGCCGGAGATTTGACCCGGACATTTCCGGTGGATAAGAAATTTACAAGCCGTCAGCGGGAAATGTACAATGTCGTACTCAATGCCTTTGAAGCCGCTCAAGCCATCATGAAACCCGGATTGAATTTCAGGGAAGTCCATCGCAAAGCTGCAATGGTTTTGGTGGAAGGATTGATGGGAATGGGCTTGCTCAAAGGAAATCCCGAAGAAGCCGTTGCGCAGAATGTACATACCTTGTTTTTTCAATGCGGAGTCGGACACATGATGGGATTGGATGTGCATGACATGGAAAGTTTAGGCGAAGAATATGTTGGTTATACTCCTGAAGAACCGAAAGATACCCAAACCTTCGGTTGGAAATCTTTACGGTTGGGCAGACCGTTGGAAGAAGGATTTGTGGTGACCGTAGAACCCGGAATTTACATAATTCCCGAGCTGATTGATCTCTGGCAAAAGGAAAATAAATTGTCGGATTTTGTGAATTATGACAAAATAAATGCGTTCAGGGATTTTGGTGGAATTCGGATTGAGGATAATTTTCTGATTACAAAGGATGGTTACCGAAGATTAGGTGACGGTCTGATCAAAACAGCAAACGAAGTGGAAGCTGCGCGGGAACAGGCGTTTTGATAGAAAATCAGGGCTTCACGAATAGCAAAGCCCTGATTATTTTTACATTTTAAACAGTACTTTAAATATGAATCGAATGCCCGTAAGCATCTTCCACCGCTTCCATAATCGCTTCGGACATGGTCGGATGCGGATGAACAGATTTCATGATTTCATTGGCGGTGGTTTCTAATTTTCTGGCGACCACCACTTCTGCAATCATCTCGGTTACGCCTTCGCCAATCATGTGACAACCCAACCATTCACCATATTTGGCATCAAAAATCACCTTGATAAAACCATCCGGCGCACCGTTGGCCACCGCACGGCCATTGGCCGAAAACGGAAATTTACCCACCTTGATGTCATAGCCGGCTTCTTTGGCTTTGGCTTCGGTCAGACCTACAGATGCAATCTCGGGAGAACAGTAAGTACAACCGGGGACATTGCCGAAATCAATCGGTTCTACATGCATTCCCGCAATTTTTTCAACACACAAAATCGCTTGTGCTGACGCAAGATGCGCCAAATCCTGTCCGTGCACCACATCACCAATGGCGTAATAACCGGCCACATTGGTTTGGCAAAAGTCGTTGACCGTTATTTTTCCTCTTTCGGTTGCAATCCCGACTTCCTCCAAACCGATGTTCTCGGTATTGGGTGTTACTCCGACCGCCGAAAGTAAAATGTCGGCTTCTAATATTTCTTCTCCTTTGGAAGTCTTCACCTTGGCTTTCACGCCACTTCCTGAAGTATCGACCGAAGTCACTTCTGAGCTGGTCATGATTTTGATGCCGCTCTTTTTGAGTGATCTTTCGAGTTGTTTTGAAATGTCTTCATCTTCCACAGGAACGATTCTCGGCATGAATTCAACGATGGTCACTTCGGTGCCGATGGTATGATAGAAACTTGCGAATTCTACACCGATGGCTCCACTGCCCACTACAATCATCTTTTTGGGCTGCTCTGGCAATACCAAAGCTTCCCGATAACCGATGATTTTCTTGCCGTCCTGCGGCATGGAAGGCAGCACTCTGGAGCGACCGCCCGTGGCAATGATGATGTGATCGGCAGAAATCTCACTCGAACTTCCGCTCGCTGCTTTGACCGCTATTTTTTTGCCGGGCAGCACTTTGGCTTCGCCTTGGATAACTTCAATTTTATTTTTTTTCATCAGAAACTGCACGCCCTTGCTCATTTTGTCGGCTACACCGCGACTTCTTTTGATGATGTTGCCAAATTCAAAACCGATTTTTTCGGGTTTGTTGAAACCAAAATCTTCGGCATGATTCAGATATTCAAATACATGGGCACTTTTCAGCAAAGCCTTGGTCGGGATGCAACCCCAATTCAGGCAGATTCCGCCCAATTCGGCTTTTTCGATGATTGCCACTTTTTTACCCAATTGCGCTGCGCGAATCGCCGCAACATATCCGCCGGGTCCGCTTCCGATAACTGCTATTTCAAATTTCATTTCGTATTGATTTTGAACGGATGTGTTCATCCGAAAATTCGACTGCTAAATTAAGAATTCTTATATGAATTTCAGTAAACGTTAAAAATTAAATAGTCCGGCGACAATTCAGACCGGAATTATTTTTCTAATAGAAAATTTTTAATTTCGGATTTAAGCTTTGGAAATTTATATTTTTACAATCTGTAATCTTAGCAGAAATATTGAAACTTTTTTTTGAAAATATCACCGAAAACAACCGTGTTCCCGTAGAATCTCCGTTGGAAGCCACGCTCAGTCAGGCTTTGGAAGTATTTGAATTCCTGCCTGAAAACGACGGCAGTTCCATGGGCATTGTCAATGACGAGCAAGTGATATTTCAGATTTCAAAATTCAACCGGTTTTTATGGTTGGTGGAAATTCCGGAAGAATCCAAAGAAGGTTCATGGCAAAAGATTTGCAGCCAAAGCCGCTGTCGGAAAATTATCGAAGAAATTTTTCAAGGCGTTGACCTGTTACAGGTTTATGATTTCAAATTTGAGAAATACTAAATTCCGGGATTCCTTAATATCCTTTCACATTATTCAGAATCACACTGTCCATTTTCTCAATCGGCAACCAACTGTTGTAGCCCGGAAGCGCGGATTCCCAGTCGCCATAATTCGCGTTGGGCAGCACGATGAATTTTTTACCAAAAGCATCGGCCATTTCATCGACCGTCCGGTTTCTTTTTTCTTGTCCGGCTTTATAAAAAACTTCGGCGAAGTCGGTGAGATTGTCGCCCATATACAGTATGACTTCGTGGTCTTTCAGAACGGCTTGCCGACGCGCTTCTTTGTTGGAAGTATCAGTCATCACCAAAATATGTTCATCATTCGCAAAAGGAAAACCAAGGTTTTTCAGATTCATGAGCGTGCCGGGTTTGTCGTTCATATTTCGGTTAGAAATATAGAAAATCCGAATGCCTTTTTCGGCCGCATAATTAAAGAACGCCACAGAGCCGGCATAAGGTTCGGCTGCACCAAGTGAAGTCCATTCCAACCAAGTCTGCAAATTGAAGTCATTTCCCTTTTTGGCTTGTGTAACGGCATAGGGCGAATTGTCCAAAATCGTTTCATCAATGTCGGCGATAATCGCCAAAGGTCTTTTGTGAAACTTCCGAAGTTCATTGTCCACAACCAATTTGGCGGCATTGAATGCCTGATAGCACAAAGCGCGAAATTCTCCGGCGTTTTGCTGCCATAATGATGAATAGATTTTTCCGTTCAGGTCAATGTCATGTGGTCCTCTTTGGATGCTTTCTTGTGTGGTTGGATTTGAACTGATGGCAAAGGAAGTCTTACAGGAAACAGCCGTTCCTAACATCAAAATTCCATAAAATACAAGGGTGAATTTTTTCATTTCGCTTTACTAATTGTTGCAAATGTAAATTTTATTTGGAAATTTGCCTACTGCAAGCGAACCCTAAAAAACATCGGAAATTGGAATACAAAGTCCTGACCCAAGAAGATATTCAAGCATTCAAAAATATTGTGGGAGTGGGCAATGCCCTGACTTCGGAATTAGAAAACTATACGCGGGATACCACGGAAGAATTACAGTTTTTCCCGGATATTGTTTTGAAACCGGCTACCACCGAAGAAGTTGCGGGAATTGTCAGCTATTGCAATGAAAATCTGTTGCCCATTACACCGAGAGGTGCGGGGACAGGTTTGGCAGGCGGTGCGTTGCCTGTCAAAGGTGGTGTGGTGCTTTCTTTGGAACGCATGAACAAAATCTCGGAAATTGATGAAAAGAATTTCTTGGTTACGGTAGAGGCTGGGGTTATCAACTTTGAATTGCAGGAAAAACTTGAACCATTCGGATTGTTTTATCCGCCAGATCCCAGCAGTTGGCAGAGTTCATTTATAGGCGGAAACATTGCCACCAATGCCGGCGGTTCCAAAGCAGTTAAATACGGCGTAACTTCGCAATATGTTTTGAATTTAGAAGTTGTACTCGCAGACGGAAGCATCATCTGGACCGGTGCGAATACCTTGAAAAACAGTACCGGGCTGAATCTCACACAGCTTTTTGTGGGAAGTGAAGGGGTTTTGGGCATCATCACCAAAGCTGTTTTACGGGTTTTGGCGAAGCCTGAAAAAGACATTTCGCTGTTGGTTCCGTTTCGCAATATGTATGAAGCCTGTGATGCGGTTTCCGAATTGTTTTATGCCGGAATCCGTCCGTCAGCATTAGAATTCATGGAGAAAAGAGCCATTGATGCCACCGTTGATTTTTTAGGAAAAGAAAAGATGCCGGTGGATTTTGACATCGAAGCCCATTTGCTGATTTCCTTAGATGAAAGTATAGAAGAGCATTTGGGAAATTGTGTAGAAGTGGTTTCAAAATTTGACATCGGTGATATTTTGTTTGCGGAAACTTCGACCGAAAAAGCACGCATCTGGGAAATACGGAGAAAAGTGGCCGAAGTCGCCAAAATGAATGGCTATACCATCGAAGAAGACACTGTGGTACCCAGAGCCAATTTGGCGAAATTGGTGGAAAAAGTTCACAAACTGGCAGATGAAAACAAAATGAAAGTGGTTTGTTATGGTCACGCAGGTGATGGCAATTTGCATGTACGCTTCAATCATCCGGTTCATAAGAATTCATTTCAAGTGCCTGAAATTCAGAAAATTCTGAAGAGATTGTTTCAAATCGTTAAAGAATTGGGTGGCACGGTTTCCGGAGAACACGGGATTGGATTGATTCAACGGGACTTCCTGCCGATTGTGTTTTCCAAAAGCAATCTGGATTTGCAAAAAACCATCAAATCCGCGATGGATCCCAACAATATCCTGAATCCCGGTAAAGTGATTTATGACTCCTGATTGCCAGGAATCAATTTTTGATTTTTTTGAGGATTCATTGCGTCAAAATATTTGGTGTCAATTCTAAAATTTTGAAACTGATTTCAGCCTTGGAATGTTTCTTGCCATAAAAGAATGCATGCCACAATAAATGGTAAATAAGTTTACAATTTTGTTGAATGACAGTTGGGATTAAACATAGAAGACTCATTCAGTATGCGTTGATTGCGTGTACACTTTTGATTCAAATTGTGATTTTGATATTTTTTTACAATGAAAATATCAATGAAAACAAACTGACCGCCATCAAAAATCAGATAGCGGAAACCCGAAAATTAAAATTGCTGACAAACGAATCCAAAGTGGAATTGCTGAATGCACAAAATTATCTGTATGAATATCTGAACAGTCCCCGCAAAGAGCTTTTGGAAAATTATTTCGGGGCTTTGCGAAAAGTGACCAATAAAATTGATAGCACAAGGTTTTTTGAGGAAAAAATTCCTTCCATCCATCAGATTATCAATTCCGAAGAGCGACAGGCGGAACTCGATTATTTGGAAAGGCTGATTGATTCCATTTCCCGGAATTCACCCAAATTGGAAATCCAAGCAGTACCCGTTGAAATCAAGGAATTCAATATTGAAAAAACAACCCCTAAAATTGAAGTCGAACAAGTATATGTCCAAGACAGCACTCCAAAAAAGAAATTTTTTCCAAGGCTGAAAGACGCCATCACAGGGGAAACAAACGTGAAAACCGATACGGTAATTATCACGACCACCTACAACAACTCCATTGATACCGGTAAAATTAAAAGTGATTTCGACAGTACGGTGGGAGTTATCAATGAACATTACCTAAAAGAAATTAAAAATTACCAGAAATATCTTCAGACCGTTCAGGCTGGAACGCATAATGTTTATGATGTATATAATAACCTCATATCATTGAGCAACAATCTGATAGATGTTTATGATTTGACTTCCAATGATTTGACGGAAAGTTTGGAAAAGCAATACAACGAACGGTTTTCCAAAAACAGTCAAATCAGAAGATATGCCGTATTCGGCTTGATGCTCCTGTTGTTTTTCGTGTTAATCATCATGGCCTATTACACAAAATTGTCTTTTCTGTACGAGAAAAAACTGAAGGAAGCCAACGACCGAATCAACAGCAACCTCACTTTCAAAAACAGAATTTTGGGAATGTTGAGCCATGAAATTCGTTCACCGCTCAAAATCATGAATATTTTCCTTGACCGGATTTATAAAAACACCGATGATGACCGGATAATTGACAGTCTGAAATCCATCCGGTTCACGAACAATTCCTTGTTGTTGCAAGCCAATCAGATTTTGGAATACACCAAAAATCAGGATAAGAAAATAGAGCTTCATCCTGTGAAATTCAATCTTCGGAATGAAACCAATGCTATTTTTGAAGTTTTCAGGCCTTACATTGAATCTGTGAATAATACGCTGAAAGTAGAGAATCAGATTCCGGGCGAATTGAACGTTTTCGCAGACAAATCCAAGATACATCAGGTTTTCATCAATTTATTGGGAAATGCAAATAAATTTACCGAAAACGGAGAAATTTCCGTACAACTGCAAGTCGAAACCATCCATGATAAAATGGTGAAACTGCTTGCTTCCTTTGCTGATACGGGCATCGGGATTTCCAAGAATGATATTCAGAGAATTTTTGAACCTTATTATAAAGGTGTAGTCGGGGAGAGCGTCGAAAACTTGGGTGCGGGATTGGGATTGAATTTGTGTCAGGAAATCATCCGTTTGTTTCAGGGCAATATTTCCATCGAAAGCGAGTTAGGTAAAGGAACTGTTATTCATTTTGAAATTAATATAAACCTTGCCGATGCATGATTCGACTTCCCAAGAAATGAGTTTTTTATTGGCCGATGATCATCTCATTGTTCGGCAGGGAATGCAATTTGTCATCGAGGAATTGTATCCAGATGCGAAATTTTCTCAAGCTTCCAACCTGAATCAGGTCATAGAAAAAATCCGAAATGAAACTTTTGATGTTTTAATTCTGGATGCGCAATTTCCGGATGGCATCAGTTTGTCCATCCTTCCGGAAATACGGAAAATTCAACCGAAAATGAAAATTCTGGTTTTTACTTCATTCGAAGAAGAACATTATTCACTCAAATTCATTGAAGCCGGTGCCAACGGTTTTCTCAGTAAACTGAGCGAAGCATCGGAGATAAAAACGGCGGTTTCAGAAATTATCGAAAATCAGCGGTATTATCCGCCATTAACTGAGAAATTACTTGAATTGGTCAAGTTTAACCCCAATCTCACCAATCCACTGAATCAATTATCCGAAAGAGAAATGCAGATTGCTGCATTGTATGCCAAAGGATTCGGTAACTTAGAAATCGCCAATGAATTGGATGTTAAACAAAACACAGTCAGTACTTTAAAGAAAAGGATTTTTGAGAAATTGGCCATTGATTCCGTCGTGGAATTGATAGAATTAATGAAAATCCATCACAGCCCCTGATCTTTTGTAGATTTTATTCTACAAGTTTTTTGAAATACATCGACAACCAAAAACAGGATGTGGTTCTTCGTTTGTATTCTTTTGCATCAGAGATTTAATGCAAAAGAATATGGACGCAAAAACCCCAACATTAGAATTTTCAAAAACGCAAGACCAAGCCCTTTTAGCTACTGATAAGAAAAACAACAGACGTCGTGACTTTGGCATCATCATCGGAGCACAGATTTTGATGTTCAGCGCGATTTATGCTTTCAATAATTTTCACCCTTATTTTCAGGAATTGAGATTCGAGAGAATGCAGACGTTGGCAGGAAGAATTTTGGTTTATTTCCTGTTTGCTGTATTGCTTTTTCAAGTGATGTATTTGATTTATGTTGCTTATTTGTACATCAAATACAAACCGATTGCTTCGGTGGCTGATGCTCAACTTCCCAAACTGACCATCATCGTGCCGGCGTATAACGAAGGGAAACTCGTGTATTTAACGCTGATGAGCATTGTGAGAAGCAATTATCCTTTGGAAAAAATGGAAATCTGGGCGATTGACGATGGGAGCAAAGATGATACATGGTACTGGATCAATAAAGCCAACGAGGATTTGAACCATATTCTGACCGTTTTCCAACAACCTGTCAACCGAGGAAAGAGACATGCCTTGTACAAAGGATTCAAGTCCGGTAAGGGTGAGGTTTTCATCACGATTGACAGTGATTCTGTCGTGGAAAAGGATACAATCAGAAATTTGGTCAGTCCGTTTGTGGTCAATGAAAAATGCGGAGCTGTGGCCGGCAATGTAAAAGTTCTCAATAAAAAGCAGGCCATCATTCCAAAAATGCTGAATGTGAGTTTTGTATTCAGTTTTGAATTTATCAGAGCTGCACAAAGTTCGTTGGGATTCGTATTGTGTACACCGGGTGCGCTTTCCGCCTACCGAAGAGAAGCCGTGGCCAATTCGGTAGAAAAATGGATCAACCAAAAATTTGCGGGACGTATAGCCACGATTGGGGAAGACAGAGCGATGACCAACCTGATTTTGGAACAGGGATATGAAGTCTCTTTCCAGAAAAACGCGAATGTGCTGACCAATACGCCGACAGGATTCAAAAACCTGCACAAAATGTTTACCCGATGGGGTAGAAGCAATGTACGTGAAACGCTGATGATGAATAGATTTATATTCAAAAACTTCAGAACCGGTAGCAAATCCGGCGCACGTTTCATGTATATCAACCAATGTTTGAGATTGATTTTGGTGCTTCCATTTATGATGTTGATGTTTTATTTTCTGTTGACGCACCCGGTTTTGTATGTCAGTTCCGCGCTGACAGGAACTTTTGTATTCTCCAGTATTCAGATGTTGTTTTTTACCAAACAATATAATTTTATAGAATCGCTTTGGGCATACCCATACAGCATATTTTATTTGTTCGCTTTGTTTTGGATTACGCCATTTGCTATTCTCACCGTCAAAAACGGTGGTTGGCTGACAAGATGATCAGCGAACTAAGAGTTGAATTTGAAGATGAGATTGAAGGAGAAATTCAGCTCTTTTTACACAGAATTATTTTACCGAAAAGGTAAATAATTGATAATGTTTTTTCCATGTCCTGTCGGAATTTGATTTTCCGGCAGGTTTTTTCATAAATTTTTTAAGCGAGCTTAAAACGGAATATAATGGCTATTTAATTCCAAGAAACATCCCTTTGATGAATAATCAAATTCGTCAATATAAACCATGATTCAGCTCAGTTTATCAGTGGTTTGCGCCATGAAGTGCAGTGATTTATTTCATTTTTTAATTGGTAAGATGTGTTTAGTTTTAGTATGAATTTAAAATCAAAAAAAATGGAAATTAAAGCCGGAGTCAATGTTATGCCCTCAGATATTGAAATTGCGAGGACAGTTGTTTTGGAACCGATTCAAAAGGTAGCTGGGGAAATTGACATTCCCGAAAGCGAATTGATTCCTTACGGGAAACACATCGCCAAAGTACCATTGCATCTTCTGTCCAATGAAAAGATGAAGCAATCAAAATTGGTGTTGATTACTTCCATCACCCCGACCAAAGCGGGGATTGGAAAAACCACTGTTTCTGTCGGACTGACCATGGGGCTCAACAGAATCGGGAAAAAAGCGGTCACGGCCATTCGTGAACCTTCGCTGGGACCTTGTTTTGGAATGAAGGGTGGTGCCGCTGGCGGCGGTTATGCACAAGTCTTGCCGATGGAAGACATCAATCTGCATTTTACCGGTGATTTTCATGCGATTACTTCTGCACACAATATGATTTCGGCTTTGTTGGACAATTACAATTATCAAAACAGAGGCACCGACCAAGTGCTGAAGGAAGTGGTCTGGAAACGGGTGTTGGATGTGAACGACCGCAGCTTGCGCCACATTGTTTCCGGTCTGGGTGGGCGGTTGAACGGTGTTCCTCAGGAATCCGGATTTGACATTACGCCGGCTTCTGAAATCATGGCAATTCTGTGTTTGTCAGAAGATGTCGATGATTTGAGGCGGAGAATTGAAAATATTTTGCTTGGTTACAAGGCCGACGGGAGCGAATTCACTGTGAAAGATTTGGGGGTGGCCGGTGCGATTTGCGTATTGCTGAAAGATGCCATCCAACCCAATTTGGTACAAACGACCGAAAACACCGCTGCTTTTGTGCATGGCGGACCTTTTGCCAACATTGCACATGGTTGTAATTCGGTAGTAGCGACCAAGATGGCGATGAGTCATGCGGACATCGTGCTGACGGAAGCCGGATTTGGCGCAGACCTCGGAGCTGAAAAATTCTATGACATCAAATGTAGGAAATCCGGGTTGTCTCCTCAATTGACCATCATTGTGGTCACGGCGCAAGGACTGAAAATGCACGGTGGAGTGAGCATTGAAGACATCAAAACCGAACATTTGTCAGGCATCGTACACGGACTTGCCAATCTTGAGAAACACATCGAAAATGTGCAATCTTTTGGACAGACGGTGGTGGTTGCTTTCAATCGCTACAGCTCGGATACGGAAAAGGAAATTGAAATTGTGCAGAAATATTGTGAGAACAAAAACATCGGTTTTGCGGTGAACAATGCTTTTGTGGAAGGCGGCAAGGGGGCAGAAGAACTCGCCAAATTGGTGGTGAAAACATTGGATGAACGACCTTCGCCCGAACTGAATTTCGTTTATCGCGATGAAGACAGCATTACCGAGAAAATTGTGAAAGTAGCGAAAAGGATTTACGGTGCAGGCAGCGTTTCCTTTGACCAGCCCGTCATGCGAAAAATCAAAAACATCGAAGCAACCGAAATGAACCGTTTTCCGGTTTGTATCGCCAAGACACAATATTCATTCTCTGACGACCCGAAGGCTTATGGGGTGAGCAAGGATTTTGAATTCAGAATCAGCGATGTGGTCATCAACCGCGGTGCAGAGTTCATTGTGGTCATTGCGGGTGAAATCATGCGCATGCCCGGATTGCCCAAAGCACCCCAAGCACTGAAAATCGATATGGTCAACGGATTTGTAGAAGGATTGAGTTAAGTTTTTATTGTGGGTTGATTTTCAGCTTATTGCTCTTGCGGTGTTGTCCTTTCTCTGTAGCACTTTTAAGTTCATTAAAGTTGAATTTCACAGATTTGTGCTGGATGGAATAAAGATATTGAGTTTTTTCTACCAACATTTCTGGAACAGTTACTAAATGTAGCATTATAGAAACATTACCGATTCATTTTATTATTTCAAAATAACAAATATCCTTAATACCTGCTTTACAGCTTTCAAGATGTCCATTTTTCGTTATATCAATTTTTCCCTTTATTCTAACTCTACTTACATACTTCATATTCTCTATTTTTACATCAAGTTCTCTGTCGTTGTTTATCAACACATAAATGCACTCCGCAGATTCACCTCTGCACCCAACAAGTGAACTCTCTTCAAAACCATGATAATAAATGCCTTCTATGTCAACATATTTATTATTAAGTGAGATTGGATTTGCCAATAACTTATTTATATCAACTTTCTGATAAGTAATGGAACTATCAATGCACTTATTAGTCAGTACGATATTTCGGGTATTGCAGGAAATCATCATTAAAGCAAAGGCAACCGATATTTTACTTATTATACTCATTTTCTCAAGGTAAAGATGATTTAAACTGTTTTATTTTAACTTCTCTTTGGATTGAATCCCCTCCCCGTTACCGCACGATTGTATCGTGTGGTATGCCACTCCCGCACTCCTGAAAGCCTTCGGGATGTATCCCGATTGCTCACCGCATCGCTTACACTCAAAAGCCGGTTGGAGTTTTTTATATTTTGAACGGATGGTTTCATCATTCTACAAGGCTAAAGATAATGAATTTTTTCTACCAACATTTCTGGAACATTGTCCTAATATAAAAGCTTAAAATAAAAAAAAGCCAAAAAACATAATTTCTTGGCTTTGTTCATTCATTTCCTTCCATGATTATTCTTTGAGTATTTTAAATGAAGTTTTTACATTGTTTTCTGATACGACATGCACAAAATAAACACCATTGGTCAATAGTGAAGTATTTATAATGTAGAAGTTGCCTTGTTTAAATTCGCCTTTTGCGACTATTTTTCCGTTAATCTAAAGAATTCCCCGAGGCTTGCCTCGGGTTGTAGACAAGGAAAAGTTTGAAAAACGGATGGTTTTTCATAACGCTTTGAAAAAGCGTATATTTCGCGAGTGAAGGATGAACATATCTATAA
>JBBAEI010000013.1:0-76213 GCA_041656055.1 Weeksellaceae bacterium | reverse complement strand
AGCCGTACAGATATCTCTGTTCTGAATTTCAGGGGGGCTTTTTTGGAGATAAAAATTATATACTGATAATCAATTTATTACATCCAATTTCGATCAGATATTCGTTTTATCCGTTTAGTAGTGATTCCGAATATTTATTAAGACGGGGATATCCTGAAAATAGGATTTATCGTTATAGTCTTTATTTGTCTGATAATCCGGATGAAAACCGGATTAAAGAACTGAAAGATTTTTTAGAGAAGGATTCCCGAATCAATATAATTGAATTTATATCCAAAGAAAAAGCTTCTGAAATCGCTGAAAAGGAAATGGGGATTCCTTTTAAGGAAATGTTTGAAGGTGATATTTTCCCTGCAAGTTTTGATATAGAATCATTTGAGGAATTGAATTTTGGAATAATAGAAAACGGGTTTTCAGATTTAATTGATGAAACTGTAGAAAACAGACCCATAGTGAATATTCTGTACAGAATTCAAACTTAGAGTTAATGTCCTTTTTTCATTAAATTTATCCAATGAAAACATTCAATTACATTTTAATCATCGTTTTATTGGTTTCTAATTTTGAATGTAGGAGTACCCATATCTTAGGTGAGAATTCTTTCACAAGTATAAAATCAGAGGTTTTAAAAAACAAAATTGTCGAATCGATTCCTCTGTTAAAAAGAGATGAAAGATGGCCAATGAATATCTCTATCAGAGTGCTTACTTCAAAAAACAATATTTACCTGAATGTCTTAGCGATGGATTGTGATGAAGGTGAGTATTATAAATTTTATGAAGGATTCAATGGCGAATTTATTCCGGTTTATATTGACCAAAATAGTTACAAACCCGAAAGATTTTTTGACTTAAAAAATCTTTCTGTTACTTCCAATAAATTTGAGGATACTGGTTTTTATTGTGATGATTATTTCTTTGTTCAATCAAGAATCAGTGTTCTGGAAGATGATTTTACAATTGAAAAGACAATTACCTCAGAAAATTACAATCCCAAAGAAATAATTTATACAAAAGAGGACACTGAATTATTGAAAGGAATTATAAAGGTAGAAATTCCGGAGCCAAAAAAAAAATTGAAGAACATTGATTAAACTTTCCTCACCACCGGCAAAATCTCATTTTTCTCCAATGCGTATTTTCTGATTTCTTCGGCCGAAAGTTTTTCTGACAAATTGACTTTTTCAACCTTAAATCCAATCGACTCCAAAATGTCATAATAATCCATACCGTAAACCCGAACATGGTCGTATTGTCCAAATTTTTCGATTCTTTCTTTTCGGTCGGTAATCGTCGAATCTTCAAAAGTTTTGTCCAATTGATAACGAATCGGCACCTGAAAAATTCCCCAACCGCCGGGTTTCATTATGCGAAACAATTCCCGCAAAGCTTTTTTATCGTCTTCCACATGTTCCAAAACATGGTTGCAAAAAATCACATCAAAAGAATTGTCCTCGAACGGCAAATTCTGAATATCGGCTTTTATATCTGCAATCGGTGAATTCAAATCACAAGTCGTATAATCTAAGTTTTTCAGTTTTCTAAACCTTTTGTAAAAAGACTGTTCGGGCGCCATGTGCAAAACTTTCAAATTCGAAGTGAAAAAATCGGTTTCACGCTGCAAATACAACCACATCAATCGATGCCTTTCCAAGGAAAGCGTTCCGGGCGAAAGCACGCTTTTCCGCTGTTTTTCATAACCGTAAGGAAGGAATTTTCGGTAGGAATTTCCGTCAATCGGGTCAGTGAAATTATCACCTTTATATATATACATCAAAAATGGCCTGGCCAACAAACTCATTCTGATCAGCCAAGCTCGCGGAAAAAAACCGATGATTTTTTTAAAAAGAGATTCCAAATTTCGCTAAGATTTTGGGAAGAAAAATAATCAAGCCGGTAATGAAAGCTCCGGTCGAAGCCAAGAAAGTAGCTCCGGCGGCCACATCTTTCACTCTTTTGATTTGTTCCTCTCGTTCCAAACTGACACGGTCAGCCAATTTCTCGATGGCCGTATTCAGGTATTCGGCCACACCGATGACAAAAGTCCAGACAATGACAAAAAGAAATTCAGTGCCGGAAACTTCCAACCAAAAAGCAGTGAGATAAGTAATGATGAAAATAGAAAACCAAATCTGCACATTCCTTTCGGTTTTCAATGCAAACCAAAGGCCTTCCAATGCATACATTGATGATTTAAGAAATCTAACAATCATTTGTCAGGCATTAAATTTTTTATTTCTTCTATCAAATCTGATTGCTCGCGAATCAGATTTTCAATAGATGAATCATCCGGAAAATTTTCATTCTGAAATTTTTCAATGACAGGAAGAGTTAGTGCAATTTTTAACATCTCATGATAGTCTTTTAAAGATGTGTTGTTTGTTTTGATTTGTTCCAATAAAGCATCCAAATCAGCGGTTTTATTTTTGTAGGCGGATTTGCTGGAGTTGATTAATTCATTCATTTGATTCTTTAAAATACTGTCCTGAATCACATCAATTTTGACCAATGCAGATTGGTAGTATGAATCTGATTTGGCATTATATTTTTTATAGGTTTTTAATGAATCCTTCTCCGTTTCTTCATAGTTTACCAAGGCTGATTCGAGTTGTTGGAGTTCTGTATTTTTTTCGGTCAGTTCCTTGTACAAAGCTTCCACCAAATTACTTGTTCTTGTGCTTTTGATTTTTGATTGATTATCTTGTAAAACTTGTGAATCGTCGTTCTTACTTTTGGATTCTCCTGTAATCTGACACGAATTCAGAGTCATTAAAACAAAAGAAATTAAAATCAAGTGAAAGAAATGCCTGTTCATTTTTTAACAATTTATGGTTCTACCGGAATTCATACAAAAAAGCTTCTTCCTCGTCGGATTCAATTCCCAGTGCTTCATATACATATTTAAAGGTGGAAAGCAATCTGGGTTTTCCGTCAATGATGGCAACATCATGCTCAAAATGTGCCGAAGGTTTGTTGTCGCGGGTAGTCACCGTCCATCCGTCATTGTGGAAACGGACTTTGGCTGTACCCAAGTTAATCATGGGTTCGATGGCCAAGGCAATTCCTTCTTTCAGCAACTTACCGCTGCCTCTTCTTCCGTAATTCGGCACCTGCGGATCTTCGTGCATCTGCCTGCCCAATCCGTGTCCGACCAATTCCCGCACTACGCCGTAACCTTCTTTCTCACAATGGGTTTGAATTGCATGACCAATGTCTCCGACCCTATTTCCGGGCAACACCTGTTCAATTCCTTTGTACAAAGATTCTTTGGTGATTCTGAGCAATTTTTTGATTTCGGGGCTGACTTCTCCTACTTCAAAAGTATAAGCGTGATCGCCTACAAATCCATTCATATAAACGCCGCAATCGACTGAGATAATATCGCCTTCTTTGAGCGGTTCTTTGTTGGGAATTCCGTGGACGACCTGTTCGTTGGGCGACATACAAAGCGAATTCGGAAATCCGCCATAGCCCAGAAATGCCGGTTCTCCGCCATGGTCTTTGATGAAATCATGTGCCAATTTGTCGATGTACAATGAATTCACTCCCGGCTTGATTTCCTTTGCCACCATGCCCAAAGTTTTGGAAACCAATTGGGCACTCAGGTACATCAGCATTAATTCTTCTTTTGTTTTTAATTGAATCATAATCCAAAAAATCCTCTTTTTTTCTTTTTCTCCTGACCATGTTTGCCCAAAGAGAATTCAATATTATTTTCAATGATTTGAATCACTTCTCCCCAACCCGGGAAACCACCAAGGTTTCTGTCGTCTATAAAAATATCCGCATGAATCTTCCGGCTCATGGTACCATCTTCATACCTTTCTCCCTCAAAACTACAATTGATGGCCCAGAATTCAATGCCTCTTTTTCGACAAAACTCCACCGCTTCATCAAGCTGATTGCCATAGCGATAAGTCCACAAAATCAGCCGATGTCCTTGTTCCTGCAATTTTTTCAATGCGTCAAATGCAAAAAGTTTAGGTTTGCCGATGTCCGGAAATCCGTCTTCAACTATGGTTCCGTCAAAATCAACTGCAATAATCAGACTATCAACTCCTATGGGGGCTTTCATTATGCTTGGTATTGAATTCGTGCAAAAGTACAAAATTAATTATGTACCAAAATGTCACCTGTCATTTCCTGCGGAATCGGTATTCCCATTATTTTCAACAAAGTCGGTGCAATATCCCCTAATTTCCCTTCTTTGATTTTGAATCTGTTTTCTTTTTCAATCAAAATCACGGGAACCGGACTCATGCTGTGCTGGGTATTGGGTGAACCGTCGGGGTTGACCATCACATCGGAATTGCCGTGATCCGCCAGAATAATTACAGCATAATCATTTTCCAAAGTAGCTTTGATGATTTTTGAAACACAATTGTCCACAGTTTCCGCAGCCTTCACAGCTGCTTCAAAAACTCCGGTATGCCCCACCATATCCGTATTGGCAAAATTTAGACAAATGAAATCCGCCGTTTGATTTTCAATTTCGGGAATGATGCTTTCTGTGATTTCATAAGCAGACATTTCCGGCTTCAAATCATAGGTAGCCACATCTTTCGGAGACGGACAAAGGATTCGTTTTTCACCAACAAATTCCTTTTCTCTTCCACCAGAAAAGAAAAATGTCACATGGGGATATTTCTCGGTTTCCGCAATTCTGATTTGTTTTTTTCCGTGTCTTTCTATTATTTCCCCCATGGTGTTTTTCAAAACCTCCTCATCATAAACAACTTTGACACCTTCAAATGTATCATCGTAATTCGTCAGGGTAACATAATTCAACCCTAATTTTTTCATACCGAATTCCGGAAAATCTTGCTGCGTCAGCACCTGCGTAATCTGCCGACCACGGTCTGTCCTGAAATTGAAACTAATCACCACATCACCATCCTCAATCAGCCCGTTTTTATCAACAATGATAGGTTTCAAAAATTCGTCAGTTACACCTTCTTTATAAGATTCTTCAATGGTCTGAACCGGATTTTCGGATTCCTTTCCGATGCCGTGTACCATCAAATCATAGGCGTGTTTCACCTTTTCCCAACGTTTGTCCCTGTCCATTGCATAATACCGACCGATTATGGAAGCAAGTTTCCCTGTACCCTTATCAAAATGTGCTTGCAATTCTTCGATAAATCTTTTTCCGCTTTGTGGGTCACAATCTCGACCGTCCGTGAATGCATGTACATAGACATTTTCTGTCAAGCCATACGAATGTGCCGCATCTAACAATCCAAACAAATGTTCGATATGCGAATGAACCCCACCATCAGAAACCAAACCGATGAAATGTAATTTTTTACGATTGTCGCGTGCCAATTGGAATTGAGATTTCAGCACTTCTTCTTTCAGAAAAGACTGAGCTTTGACAGCCATATTGATTTTAGTCAGATTTTGGTAAACCACCCTGCCGGCACCGAGATTCATGTGACCGACTTCTGAGTTGCCCATCTGCCCTTCAGGCAGACCGACATCCAGTCCATAAGTCACCAAAGTGGCATTGGGATATTTTTTTAAACAATCGTCTATAAAAGGGGTGTTCGCCCTTTCAATCGCTGATACATCCGGATTGTGATTGATACCCCATCCATCCAGAATCATCAACATCGCTCTTTTATTCATTTTATTTTACTCTCGAAAATTATGTGTCAAAGTTAAATATTCCACAGGTCTGAATTTAATTTTTCAATGGAATAATTGCACAGCCTCTTTGTGGAAAAGCAAATTCAGTGAAATTTTCATGAAATCCATGAATTTCAAAAAACCGGAATCGAATTAATTGGCTACTTCATTGATAAATTTGATTCTGATCAGCCTCAATTCTTCTTCTTCATAATCATCACCAAATTCTTCAAGCAGCGTAGTCATGGAGTCATCTTCGGCCTCCATGAGGAAATCACAGACTTCTTCCTGCTGTTCTTCGTCCAGCACTTCGTTGATATAATAGGAAATATCTAATTTAGTTCCCTGATAAACAATGCTTTCCATTTCGGACAACAATTCATCCATTGACAGGCTCTTGGCTTCGGCCATATCTTCCAGATCCAATTTTCTGTCCACACTCTGAATGATGAAAACTTTGTAATTGGATTTATCGGCAACTGTACGAATGACCATTTCATCTGGTCGAATGATGTCATTTTCTTCGACGTATGTCGCGATGAAATCCACGAAGGGTTGTCCAAATTTTTTCGCTTTTCCTTCCCCGACTCCAAACACGCTCGCCAATTCCTTCAAAGTTGTCGGATACTGCATGGTCATGTCGTCTAAACTTGGATCCTGAAAGATCGCAAATGGCGGAAGGCCATGTTTTTGTGCGACTTTTTTTCTGAGATCTTTCAGCTGCCTGAGCAGCACATCATCAAAAGCTACTGGAACCTGAACCCCGCTATCGGAGGCACCTTTCCCCATAACTTTTCGAAAATCCACATCTTCGGCAATCAAAAATTCTTCCGGAGATTTGATGAAATCCAAACCTTTTCTATGCAATTTCAAAATGCCGTAAGTCTCAATTTCCTTTTCTAAAAAATCCCGTACTATTAGTTGACGGATAACACTTCTCCAGTAAAAATCCTCTTTGTTCTTTCCGGCTCCGAAAAATTCATCTTGATGAAAACCGTAAGATTTGATAATGGAACTTTCATTCCCCACCAAAACATTTACCACATCGTTGATTCTCAGAATTTCTTTTGTTTCCTTGATGATTTTCAGAGTAAGTTGTGCATCTTTAGATGCATCCATCAATTTTTTGGGGTTGCGCATATTGTCATCCATATTCGCACCCAATCCGTTGATTTCATCAAATTCTTCACCGAAATAATGCAGTAGGAATTTTCTGCGTGACATGGAAGTTTCTGCGTAGGCGACTACCTCATTCAACAACTGAAGTCCGACTTCTCTTTCAGCCACCGGTTTTCCGGTTAAGAATTTTTCTAATTTTTCAATGTCTTTGTAATCATAAAAAGCCAGACAATGCCCTTCTCCGTCATCACGTCCTGCACGTCCGGTTTCCTGATAATAACTTTCCAAGCTTTTGGGCATGTCGTAATGGATTACAAAACGCACATCGGGCTTGTCAATCCCCATTCCAAATGCAATCGTAGCCACAACTACATCGGCTTCCTCCATCAGAAACATATCCTGATGGCGCGACCTCGTTTTGGTGTCCAAACCTGCATGATAGGGAATCGCTTTAACTCCATTGACCTGAAGGAATTGCGCGAATTCTTCTACTTTCTTACGGCTCAAGCAGTAAACAACTCCAGATTTTCCTTTTCTTTCGGAAATAAATTTCACGATTTGTTTGTCCTGATCAATTTTTGGACGGACTTCATAAAAAAGATTTGGACGGTTGAAGGAAGCTTTGTAAACATCAGCATCCAACATGCCCAAAGTTTTCTGAATGTCATCCTGCACTTTGGGAGTCGCAGTAGCAGTCAATGCAATAATCGGCGCTTTCCCAATTTTTCCGATGATAGATTTCAGATTTCGGTATTCAGGGCGGAAATCATGACCCCATTCTGAAATACAATGCGCTTCATCAATGGCAAAAAATGAAATCTTGACCGTCTTGAAGAAATCAGTATATTCATCTTTGGTCAAGGATTCCGGAGCCACGTACAACATTTTCGTTACCCCGGATCGGATATCATCCATCACCATTTTGGTTTGGGTCTTGTTCAGCGAAGAATTCAAGACATGCGCCACGCCGTCATCGGAGGAAATTCCCCGAACAACATCGACTTGATTTTTCATCAGCGCAATCAATGGGGAGACGATGATGGCCACCCCTTCTGAAATCAATGCCGGCAATTGGTAACACAATGATTTTCCACCACCGGTGGGCATCAATACAAAAACATCTTTGCCCTCCAAAAGACTGTCTATGATAGCCTCTTGCTGTCCTTTGAACTGATTGAATCCAAAGTACTTCTTTAAACTCGATACTAAGTCCGTTGATTTATTCATATTGTCAAAAAGACTGTTATTTTAATTTTTACTGCTTTTATAATTCCTATATTTGGAAGCTCAATTCCAAATGTGGAAATTACAGTTTAAAGACTAATTTACAAAATAAAATTTATACCGACAAAATCTTTAGAATTGAAAGATGATGAAATTTTAAAAACGGCTAAAAAAGTATTTCAGGACGAAATTAACGAACTTCAGCAAATTGCTCAAAATTTGGGAAGTGAATTTTCAAAAGCCGTAAGATTACTCCATGAAATCAAAGGAAAAGTTGTGGTAAGTGGTATCGGAAAGAGTGCGCATATCGCAACAAAGATGGTGGCAACCTTCAATTCTACCGGAACCAACAGCCAATTTCTGCATGCAGCGGAAGCCATTCACGGCGATTTGGGATTGCTCAATCAGGAAGATGCAGTAATCTGTCTTTCAAAAAGCGGAAACAGCCAGGAAATCAAAGACCTTGCACCAATTTTGAAAAAAAATGCTGCTTGTATGATTGCCATCACGGGAAACGCGGATTCGGATTTGGCGAAATTTTCGGATGTGGTTTTGAACATCAATATTTCCAAAGAAGCCGAACCCAACAATCTGGCACCAACATCCAGCACAACTGCTCAGTTGGTCATGGGAGACGCACTCGCTGTGGTGCTGATGGAAATGAATCGGTTTTCAAGTGATGATTTCGCAAAATTTCATCCCGGCGGAACTTTAGGCAGACGCCTGCTCTGGAGTGTGGAAGATGTGATGGACACTTATCAAAGACCGTGGGTGGATACCAATTCACCGGTTTTTGAAGTGATTGATTCCATTTCTTCCGGAAAAAACGGCATCACGGTGGTAATGGAAAATGGAAAAGTTATCGGTGTAATTACAGATGGTGACCTTCGCCGGATGATGCAAAAACACAAGGACATTCGCGGGCTGCTCGCCAAAGATATACTGACACCGAATCCGAAAATGATTTATAAAGACGAAAAAGCGGTGGATGCCTTCCACAAATTGCGGGATTATGACATCGGACAATTGGTGGTACTTGACCGTGAAAACAGGTATTTCGGCATTTTGGATTTACACGTGTTAATGAGACATGGAATCGAAGACTGATGGAGGAAAAAAAAGGAAAAGACCTGTCATTTTTAGGGCATATTTATGAATTAAGAGGCCACTTAATCCGTTCATTCATCGCCATATTTGTTGGTGCGGTGCTTTGTGCGGTATTTTGGGATTTCATCAGCGAAAAATTCATCATGGCACCGCTCAATTCTCAATTCCTGACTTACCGAATGATGAATGCATTGGGTGAAGGAATCGGCATCGGCCCGGTTTTCAAGGAAGCATTCAATTTTTCCAAAGAATTAAAAAACTTGGCACCTTCCGGACAAATCATGTCGCAACTTTATACCATACTCGTTTGCGGGCTGATTTTAGCCATTCCCTATGTGGTCTGGGAAATCTGGAAATTCATTAAACCCGGACTAACAGCTAATGAGATGAAAAATGCCAACGGAACCGTACTTGCCGTTACGCTGTTCTTTCTGCTCGGCGTTTTATTCAGCTATTATCTGATGCTGCCTTTTTCGGTGCAATTTCTGTTTAATTACAATCCTTTCGGGGTATCGAACGAGTGGACTTTATCAAGTTACACCTCATTATTTGTACAAACATTATTGGGAATGGGACTAGTATTTCTCTTTCCTGTTTTTGCATACTTTCTGGCCAGAGCCGGAATTTTATCGCCGCAATTTCTCAGAACTTACCGGAAACATGCACTGATTGTGATTCTGGTCGTCGCCGCCATCATCACACCTGCCGATGTGATGAGTATGCTGATTGCAGCTATACCTTTAATATTATTATATGAAATAAGTATCTTGATTACAGTATATGTTTTCAAAAAACAACTCAAAGCAGAAAAAGGAGAACTAACAAAAGAATGATAAAAATCTTATAGATGCTATGCGCGCATAACAAATTAATTTCATTAAATTTACAATCTTTAAAATTCTAATTAGAAGAATATGAAAATCTTAGTATGTATCAGCAGTGTCCCTGACACTACCGCAAAAATAAATTTCACCGCAGATGGCAAAGCATTCGACAAAAACGGTGTGCAGTTTGTAATCAATCCACACGATGAATTTTGTCTGACACGTGCGGTGCAACTTCAGGAAACGCAAGGTGCTACCGTCACCGTAATCACCGTAGGCGATGCCTCAGTAGAACCGGTTATGAGAAAAGCATTGGCGATTGGTGCCAACGATGCCATTCGGGTAAATGCCGCTTCGAGAGACGGTCGTTTTGTTGCGACTCAAATCGCAAAAGCAGCCAAAGACGGCGGTTATGATTTGATTTTGGCCGGACGTGAATCCATTGACTACAATGGAAGTGAAGTTCCGGGATTCGTTGCAGGCTTATTGGATTATGGATTTATTAACGGCTGTGTCGGCCTGAAAGTTGAAGGCAATTCTGTGGAAGCCGTTCGTGAAATTGATGGGGGAAAGGAAACTGTCAGCGCAACGCTACCCGTTATAATCGGCGGACAAAATGGTTTGGTGGAAGAGGCCGAACTTAAAATCCCGAATATGCGCGGAATCATGTCAGCCCGTACCAAACCATTGAATGTGGTGGAACCTGAACAAACCGAATCAAGAATTTCGGTGGTCGGCTATCAGAAACCAGCTGAAAGAGGCAATGTGAAAATGATTGATAAGGACAACGTAGCGGAATTGGTAAAACTGCTGCATGAAGAAGCAAAAGTTATCTAATCAGTTGAACTGCAATTTGTAATTAATTAAAAAAAAATCAAGAAAATGGCAATTTTAGTTTACGCGGAATCGCACGAAGGAAAATATATAAAATCAGCATTTGAAGCAGTTTCTTATGCCAAAGCAATCGCGGATAAATCCGGAGATACCGTTACGGCGGTTTCCATTAACGCAACCGACTCATCCGATGCTTTATTCAAATACGGGGCTAATAAAGTATTGAAAATCAATAATGATTCTTTGAATAACTTCTCACCAAATGCTTACGCCAAAGCATTGTCCGAATTAAAAGATGGTGACATCATGGTTTTGCCTGCAACCAATAATGCTTCGGCCATAGCTCCCTTATTGGCTTTGAAAACCAACGCAGCTTTGGCCACCAATCTGTCAGCAGCACCTGCACAAATCACTCCTTTTCAGGTAGAAAGAAAATCATTTTCCGGAAAAGGAATTGAAACCATCGAAATCGCTGACGGGGCAAAAGTTCTGACCGTACTTCAAAATGCGTTCGGTGCAAAAGAAAATCCGGTTTCCGGAATTGAAGAAAACGTAAATGTTACAGTCAACGACGCCGACATCAAAGAGAAAATTGTAAAAACCGAACAGGCTTCCACAGACAAAGTTGATGTGAAAGATGCTGAAATCGTAGTCTCCGGTGGTCGCGGTCTGAAAGACGCAAAAAACTGGGGAATGCTCGAAGAACTCGCCAATGTACTGGGAGCAGGAACTGCTTGCTCAAAACCCGTAGCCGATATGGGATGGAGACCGCATTCCGAACACGTGGGACAAACCGGAAAAGCAATTTCTCCGAAACTATATATCGCCATTGGAATCTCGGGTGCCATTCAACATTTGGCGGGTGTTAACTCTTCCAAAACCATTGTGGTTATCAACAGCGATGCGGAAGCGCCTTTCTTCAAAGCAGCAGACTACGGAATCGTTGGTGATGCTTTTGAAATCGTTCCGAAGCTGACCGAAGAGATTAAGAAATTTAAAGGGATGTAATCAACCGTAATTACAGTTAAAACTTTAATATAAACTGCCAGACGATTTTGTCGGGCAGTTTTTTATTGAGAAAAAATTTCGTTAAATCATAGTTTTTATTAGATTTACATTCTAATGGAGAATCTTGTAAAATTAAATATTAAGGGAATTTCGTACAGTCAAACACAGACCGGAGCTTATGCCCTTATTTTGGAAGAGGAATTGGGCGAAAGGAAGTTACCCATTATCATCGGAAGTTTTGAAGCGCAATCCATTGCATTGGCATTGGAAAAGGACATCCGTACCCCCAGACCGCTGACCCATGATTTATTCGTAGCCATAGGGAAAGCTTATTCATTCACTGTCAAAGGCGTGATTATCCACAAATTGGAGGACGGCGTTTTTTATTCCAACATTTTGATGGAAGACCGCGATAATCATCAGGAAGAAATTGATTCAAGGACTTCTGATGCCATTGCTTTGGCCATTCGGTTTGACGCTCCGATTTATGCTTTGGAAGTTGTGATGGAAAAAGCCGGCATTCATTTAGATGTTCAAGAAAAGCAAGAAAAGAGCATTACTTCCGCCATCCAAGAAATTGAAAAGGAAATATCCAAACAAGAAAAGAAATATGATTTCTCATCCAAATCCGTATCCGAATTAGAGAAAGCATTAGAAGATGCCGTAAAAAATGAAGATTACGAATTAGCGGCAAGAATCAGGGATTTACTGAACAAACGACAATAAACATCCAATAAAATTTATGTCTGTAAAACTTCGACTAACTATCATGAATTTCCTGCAATTCGCAGTTTGGGGTGCATACCTCACTTCGATGGGAAATTATCTGGCTTCCATCGGTATGGGACCGAAAATCTGGCTTTTCTACGCCATGCAAGGAATTGTATCCATCTTTGTGCCGGCCATCATGGGCATCATAGCCGACCGCTGGGTTCCGGCTCAAAAACTTTTGGGGATTTGCCACGGGCTGGCTGCTTTATTTCTTTTTGCAGCAGGATATTACGGCATGCAAAATGGGGTTGATGCACAATTCTCTGTTTTGTTTACGCTCTATTCATTAAGTGTCGCATTTTATATGCCAACGATTGCTCTTTCAAATTCGACGGCTTATGCCATATTGGCAAATAATAATTATGATACAATTAAAGATTTTCCGCCTATCAGGACGATGGGAACAATCGGCTTTATCTGCGCCATGCTTTTTGTAAACTTTGCAGGAATTGTGGACGGTGGATTGAAGTTTAATTTTTCGAACATCAAAGATTTTCCAAGTTTCCAGAACAGTTTTGAACAATTTTTTGTTTCTGCGGGTTTAGGGATTATCCTTTTTGTTTATTGCTTTACACTGCCGGAAGTTTCGGTAAGCCGTTCAGGGGAAAAGAAATCGCTTTATGATGCACTCGGATTGCGGGCTTTCAGCCTTTTCAAAGAAAGAAAAATGGCGATTTTCTTCATTTTTTCTATGTTTCTCGGCGTTTCACTGCAAATCACCAATGGCTATGCCAACCCATTCATTACCAGTTATAAAAACATCCCGGAATTTGCCGATACTTGGGGTGCCAACAACGCCAATGCGCTGATTTCACTTTCACAATTCTCTGAGACTTTATGCATCTTATTGATACCCTTTTTCCTGAAAAGATTTGGTATCAAAATCGTCATGTTGTTGTCGATGATTGCTTGGGTATTGCGATTCGGACTTTTCGGATTCGGCGATCCCGGAGAGGGAGTTTGGATGTTTGTGCTTTCAATGATTGTTTATGGTGTCGCCTTTGATTTTTTCAATGTTTCAGGTTCTTTGTTTGTTGACAAGGAAACCAATCCCGACATGCGCTCCAGTGCACAGGGTGTTTTCATGATGATGACCAATGGATTTGGTGCCACTTTGGGACTATTCGCCGCCGGTGCTGTTGTGAACCATTTTGTTTATTCCGAAACCGATCCTATGCTGCAAATCAAAGGCTGGGAAATTTCTTGGCATATTTTCGCAGCTTATTCTTTGGTCGTAACCATTCTTTTTGCCATTGTTTTTAAATACAAACACAAACCCGAAGAAATAAAATCAATTTATTAATCAAAAAACATAATTATGCAAACACAAGACAGTTTAAAGGAGTTGGATGAAATGCACGTCATGCCGAATAACAATATGACGATGGCCATCATCGGAACTGTGCTGGGGATATTTTCTCCCTGCTGTATCGGACTCATACTCGGAATTATCGGGATTGTCATGGCCAGTCAAGTTTCCTCAAAATTCAATGCCGGAGATTATATGGGTGCCGAATCATCCGCTAAAAACGCGAAAACAATGGCTTATATCGCTATCGGTTTGGGGATTTTAGGAATCATTATCAACATTGTCTCCATCATAGCAATGGGTGGTATTGAAGGATATTTACAAAGCATTCAAGAAGCAAGAGCTCAATTCGGAATGTAATTCGTGACCCCGGGATTCAACAAAAAGACAGTTGCTGCTGCCGCAGGAACATTGCTTCTTGCGGCAGGGTTGCTGTATTTTTATTTTCTGAATCCTGCTGATGATAAAAACCTGTACATTTCCTGTACTTTCAAAAATCTCACAGGTTGGGATTGCCCGGGATGCGGCGGACAGCGTGCGCTACATCGTTTGCTACACTTTGATTTTTTGGGAGCATTCAGATACAATGCGTTGTTTGTTATTCTTTCTCCGTATGCATTGATTTTGACATATTATACAGCAAGGCAATATTTTACAGGAAAAAACTTTCCGAAGAAATATTGGTTTTCAGGCAAAATGGTGATTTTCTTCTTATTGCTTTTGCTGGTTTTTATGGTTGTAAGAAACCTGCCTTACTTTCCGTTTACCTTGCTATCCACAGATAATTAAACTGAATCAGGATTTTCTGATTCAACTTCGGTATCTGCTGCCTTGTCTTTAAATTTATTCAGTTTCTCTTCCGCTTTATCTTTCAATTGCTCAGCTTTCTCTTCTGCCGATTCTTTCAAATCATGCAGTTTATCTCCTGCTTTTTCAGAAAAGTCTTTGACTTTTTCTTTGGCGGATTCTAATTTCTCTTCCGCTTTATCTTTCAATTCTGAAGCTGCCTCTTTGGCTTCATTCAGTTTTTCAGCAGCTGTGTCTTTCGCTTTTTTCAGCTTCTCGTCCATCTTGTTTTCCTCCCATAGCTCAGATGCTTTTTCAGAAACATCCTTGGCAGATTTCTCAATGTTATCCGCTACTTCTGAAGCTGTTTCTTTCAATTCTTTCGCTAATTGACTGCCTGCCTCCTCTGCTTTTTCTACACGGCTACTTCCAAAAAGCTTGACAAAAAATGATTTGATTCCCATGACGTTTCCTTTTTTAGGGTTAACAGTTGTCTAAGTTAAGCAATTCATTTGCAATTCACAACAAGAATTTTCTCGAAATCAGAAAAAATTAATCGAAATTAATTCATCAATGATTTATTCAAATCCGACCATTTAAAATTTCAGGTGTTACAATCCGGTTGTTTCCACTATTTCAATTCCGAATCCTGTCACCGGTTGCTGTTTGTCATCCGGATTTCGGGTAATCAAATTCGCTTTTCTGATTCCCAGATCCTTGATGATTTGCGCGCCGATTCCATATTCTTTGATATCGTGAGGCAAAGTTCCGTTTTCGGCTTTGCCTTCGGAAAACATCCGGTACTGATTCATTTTTTTTAATAATAAATCAGAATCTAATGTGTTGTTGATAAAAATGACAGCCCCTTTTCCAAAGCGATTCAGAATTTCTCCGGTAATTTTCAATTGTGGGGTTTCTCCAAATTGCAAAGATGTAAATAGGTCGTAGTAGCTGTTGGATGAAATCACGCGCAGTGGAACTGTTTCATCCTCTTTCCATTCACCTTTAGTCAGGGCAAAGTGGATTTGTTCGTTGGTCGTTTGGTGATAAGTTATCAATTGAAAATCACCATAAACCGTACTAACCGGAAATGCTTCAATTCTTTTGATCAATGAATCATTTTTCAAGCGATAGGCTATCAAATCCTGAATTGCAATGATCTTCAGGTCGAATTTCTCAGCGATGATTATTAATTCCGGCAATCGCGCCATGCTGCCATCGTCATTGAGGATTTCCACCAAAATCCCTGCCGGCTGTAATCCTGCCAGTCGGGTCAGATCGACAGCCGCCTCCGTGTGTCCGGCACGGTTCAAAACGCCGCCCTCTTTGGCCATCAATGGAAAAATATGTCCGGGACGTCCCAAGTCTTCAGGTTTGGTATCCGGTTTGGTCAGTGCTTCGATGGTATTGGCACGGTCATGCACGGAAATTCCGGTCGTATTGCCTTTTCCTTTGTAATCCACAGAAACTGTAAACTGGGTATGGTGCAAAACGGTATTGTGCGTAACCATCAAATCCAATTCTAATTCCCGGCACCTATCGGCTGTGAGCGGCGTACAAATCAAACCACGTCCGTATTTAGCCATGAAATTCACCATTTCCGGCGTTACTTTTTCAGCCGCAGCAACGAAATCTCCTTCATTTTCTCTGTTTTCATCATCGACAACGATAATGATTTTTCCGTTTCGAAGGTCTTCGAGTGCTTCATCAATTGAGTTCAACCTGATTTCCTTGTTTTCTACAATTTCCATTATTGATAACGCGTGTGTTCTACATTTTTTTGACTGCGAAACCTGTTGAAGAATCTTACGATTGGATCCCTGTACAAACTGAAATCAAACAAAGCCGAATCATGGTTGGCTTTATAAAGAAACAGCAATGAGAAAGGGAAAAACACCAAATTCGCAATCCATGCCGCAAAGATAGGGTTCATTGTCAAATTTTTAGCCATGTTTTCGGCAGTATAATTGATAATGTAATAAAGGACGAAAATAACGATGGAAATCACCACCGGCATCCCAAAACCGCCTTTTTTTACAATGGCTCCAAGCGGGGCACCAATCAAAAAGAACACGAGACAAGTGAAGGCATAGGAATAATTTCTTTGGTAATGCATGCGTTGGGAATTTTGTAGTTTATACCTGTATTCCAACTCATTGCCCATCCATTCATAATTATTGATTTCAGTATTGACGGCTACAATCGCTTCTCTGGCCATTTGGCTTTTTGTAAGTGTTTCAAGTTCATCGGGTGCTATCAGGCTTGGCTCATTTTTAGACAAAACCACTGTGTCCATCCCTTTGGCCCCCAATAAATTCCTTTCCAGAATCCTTTGAAACGTCGATTCAAAATATTTATTATTTTCTACCCCAGTAGAATCAATCCTATCTTTCAATGCACTGGCATTCAAAAATTTATAATGCCCCTTCACCCGTTCTTCATCCATTGCTTTTTCCATCAGGTCTGAAACATCAATGTACTGAATCAAAGTATCGAATTGAATGGACTGATTCGGTTGCCTCACATATTCTGCGTGTGCCTTGCCGCTCCGCTGATCGACATTGATATGGCCATCGTAAAGGGTCATTTTCAATAGGCGTATATCGTCCGGGTCGCGAATCAGGCTGCCGTGATTGGCGGTAATCGTACGGATATCTTCATTGGATCTTCCGCTTTGATGGATGAAAACATCCTTCATCTGGTCTTTATTTTCTCCAGACAATTCACTGATTTTCATACTGAATCCCGGAATACTTTCGATAAAACTCCCTTCCACCAATTGCAGTGTCGGATTGGTTTTCACAATGTTGTAAGCCAGATTTTTGGCTTTGCGTTGGGAATAAGGCATCATATAATCTCCGAAATAATAAAGGCCGACCGACAAGAGACAAACCAATGAAAAAACCGGCAATAGGATTCTCGCCAATGAAATTCCGGAAGCTTTCATCGCCGCCAGTTCATAACGCTCGCCGAAGCCGCCAAAGGTCATAATTGAACCCAAAAGTATGGAAAGCGGCAACACCATTTGAATCACATTAATTCCCAGAAAAAACAAAAGTTTCCCGATGGTAAACCAACTCAGCCCTTTGCCGGCAAATCTGTCCATTTCCTGCCAAGCAAATTGGATAATGAAAATAAAAAACAATATACTGAATATCAGAACAAATGGACCAAAGAAGGTTTTTACAGTGTACCAATCGAGTTTTTTGATCATCACAATTCAGTTACGACATAGCCGTCATTTTCATATTTGGATTTATCAAATTTGAAGACGGCATTGGGGATTACGAGGTTTTTCAAAAATTCTTTCACAATGATTTCTCGGGTGTCACCGTTTTTCAAAGTTTCCGTATAGCTGCTGAGCGTCATGTTGTCCGTGTTAATAGCCAGTTCTGCGAAACTGATTTCCGAGGTTTCGATTGGTGTCAGTTTCACATAACGGAGATTAGTACCATCGAGAACAGCTGTTTTACCCAATTCCATATTATAGCCTGATTTATACATCCTCAAAACTTTGGTCGGCGATAAGAAATCATCGCTGTCCGAATCAGGGACGGAAACAGTTACTTCCTTGTCATCTTTGGTAATGGTGTACAGACTTTTCCCATTGTACATCTGTTGTATGTCCATGATTTTCAGGTTATACTTTTCACCTGCGGCAAATAACTCGCCGGTCACGGGCTTGGAATTTTTATTTTCTTTGAAATCAAATTTTATATAATAGGTCGGAATTTTCATATAGGTTTCACTGAGTTGATTCAGCAATTCAATAGCGGTTTGTGCCTGAAGAAAACCTGATGACAAGAAGGCCACAATGGCCAGTAATCCGAACTTTTTCATAAGATTTTTAATTCAAATTATTCAACAACTGTTCCAAACTAACTTCATCTCTGATGAGTACCTGTCGGGCTTTGCTGCCTTCAAACGGCCCAACTACGCCTGCTGCTTCCAATTGATCGATGATTCTGCCTGCACGGTTGTAACCAAGTTTCAATTTTCTTTGCAGCAAAGAAGCAGAGCCTTGTTGTGAAATCACAACCACCCTTGCAGCATCTTCAAATAGCGAATCTCGTTCACTCAAATCCACATCCATGATATCGCCTTCACTTCCTTCATATTCAGGCAGCAGAAATGCATCCGGATATGCGCGTTGGGCACCGATGTATTCCGTAATTTCATCCACTTCCGGTGTATCCACAAAAGCACATTGCAATCTCACCGGTTCATTGCCGGTCGTGAAAAGCATATCCCCTTTCCCAATCAATTGATCCGCACCGGAACTGTCTAAAATCGTTCGGGAATCCACTTTGGCGGTAACACGAAATGCCGCTCTCGCCGGGAAATTCGCTTTGATGATTCCGGTAATCACATTCACGGAAGGTCTTTGGGTAGCGATAATCAAATGAATCCCCACAGCTCTCGCCAATTGCGCCAAACGGGCAATCGGCGTTTCTACTTCCTTGCCCGCAGTCATAATCAAATCCGCAAATTCATCCACAATCAACACAATATAAGGCAGATAATGATGACCTTTCTCGGGATTCAATTTCCGTTGAATGAATTTCTCATTGTATTCTTTGATATTTCGGACAAATGCATTTTTCAGCAATTCATAACGCTCATCCATTTCAATACATAGGGAATTGAGTGTATTGATGACCTTGGTTGTATCGGTGATAATGGCATCTTCGCTCCCCGGCAACTTGGCAAGGAAATGTCTTTCTATTTTGGAATAAAGTGTCAGTTCCACTTTTTTGGGATCGACAAGTACAAATTTCAATTCAGCCGGATGTTTTTTGTACAACAATGAAGTTATAATCACATTCAAACCAACGGATTTCCCTTGTCCGGTTGCACCTGCCATCAGCAAATGCGGCATTTTCGCTAAATCGACTACCAAGGTTTCATTTTCAATGGTTTTTCCAAATGCGATGGGCAACTCCATTTTGGACTGCTGAAACTTATTGGAAGCAATCACCGAACGCATGGAAACCACCGTCGGATTTCCGTTCGGAACTTCAATTCCAATGGTACCACGACCCGGGATCGGCGCAATAATCCGAATCCCCAAAGCACTCAAACTTAAAGCAATATCATCTTCAAGGTTTTTGATTTTGGATATACGAATTCCCGCTTCCGGTACGATTTCATACAAGGTTACCGTCGGCCCGATGGTCGCTTTGATTTGTGAAATCCCAATGCCGTAATTGGCCAGCGTTTCCACAATTTTATTTTTATTTTGCTCTAATTCCTGTTGATCAATTTTCACATTGTCCCCGGATTCATATTTTCTCAACAAATCCAGACTTGGGAATTTATAATTCGGAAGTTCTAACCGCGGATCGTATTCTCCGTGTTTCTGTACCAATTCATTGGCAATTTCATCCACGGTTTCTTCTGATTGCACCGCTTCAATGGTCAACTCCACTTCACCTTCCTCTTTGGCCGGGATCACTGTTGGCTGATGATTACTCACAATTTCTGAGGGTTTATCCACTTTCAACGTGAAAGCGACTTCTTCATCTGATTTCGAATTTCCATTGCTTGTATCTGAAGTTTCCGAATTGTTTTCATTTTTTTTCTGTCTCACAGTTTTTTCGGGCATCTTGCCGTCACCGCCATCCAAATCTTTGGAATCCTTTTCTATGGAAGCAACGATTCTATCGGGCGTTATCCGCCAGTGGATGATGATATACAGCAAAAGGCTGAAGAATAGTGCGATTCCCGTTCCGATTTTTCCGATGAAAGTTTCCAATACGTCATTGATTTCATACCCCATAACGCCATGTAAAATTCCAATTTCTGTCAAAAAACCCAAAGTAATAGGCAGCCATATCAGAAAGAACAAACTGCTGTACAACAAGTTGAATGGTTTAATTTTTTGAATTCTAAAAAGCATTTTAATGCCCAAAAGCAGAAAGAAAAACGGCAGGAAAAAAGCAGTTATACCGACTCCGTTATAGATGAACAATTCTCCCAAATATGCCCCGATTTTACCCATCAGATTATCGGCTACAATATCGCGTTTCCAGAAATCACCCAATTGGCTTTGATCCTCTTTAAAATTAAAAAAGTAAGAAGTAAAAGAGAGCAACATAAACAAACCAATGGCGACAAGGAGTACCCCAAGGATGGTTTTGTAAACATTTCTTTTATCGGTTATTGCTCTATTGGGTTTTCCGGCGACCATATTTCAGCTTAAAATCTTTTGCACAAAAGTAAAAAAAACACATGAGATTAGCGGGCTTCGGCTTTATTTTCAAAATACGAAGCACATTCAGCCAAATTTTTCAAATTTCTAACAGATTCATAACGTACAAAACCAGAATTTCATATTTCCTAAATGAAAGATTTTTCTGAAACCAATTGATTTTTAAGGCAGTAAATTTCAGTTTAAAAATGCTTTTTATCCGGAAGCCAAGATGAATTTCCAAATAATTTCTCTTGTGTTTTTGTTTCATGAAAATTCGTTTAACTTTGTGAATTGTATGGAAGAATTTGTTGTTTCAGCCAGAAAATACCGCCCGCTGCAATTTGAAGATGTTGTCGGACAATCTGCGATTACAGATACTTTGGAACAGGCAATTGCCAACCATCAGCTACCGCATGCGCTGCTTTTCTGTGGGCCTCACGGTGTTGGAAAGACGACTTGTGCGCGAATTCTTGCCAGAAAAATCAACGAAGAAGACAACACTTCCGAAGAGGAGGATTTCGCATTCAATATTTTAGAATTGGATGCGGCTTCCAATAATTCTGTTGAAGATATCCGGAATCTCATAGATCAGGTTCGTTTTGCACCGCAAACCGGAAATTATAAGGTGTATATCATAGACGAGGTACACATGCTGTCCAATCAGGCTTTCAATGCATTTTTGAAAACTTTGGAAGAACCGCCCGCACATGCCATTTTCATTTTGGCTACAACTGAAAAACATAAAATCATTCCGACGATTCTTTCCCGATGTCAGATTTATGATTTCAAAAGAATTTCTGTTCAGGACATTCAGAATCATCTGAAAAAAATTGCGGAAGAAGAAAAAATCCATTTTGAAGATGATGCCTTGCTGCTGATTGCCCAAAAATCGGATGGTGCCCTGCGGGATGCGCTTTCAACTTTTGACCGAATGGTAACTTTCACTTCCGGACAGCTTACTTATGAAAAAGTAGCGCAGAATCTCAATATTCTGGATTATGATTACTATTTGAAAATCATAAATGCAGCACTTGAAAACGACATTCCCGAACTATTGTTGCAGTTGGATGAAATCCTGAACAAAGGTTTTGATGGGCATTTTTTCATCAATGGCTTAGGTAGTCATTTACGAGATTTGTTAGTAGCCAAAATCCCAAAAACCATCGGTTTGCTCGAAGTTGGAGAAAACGCCAAAGCGAAATATTTGGAACAGGCGCAAAAATGTGATGTTCGTTTTCTGACCAACGCCATAGAAATCTGTAATCAAACTGACATCAATTACAAAGCCAGCAAAAACCAAAGACTGACGGTTGAAATCGCTTTGATGCAAATCGGTTCACTGACGTCAGAAGAAATGGGGGATAAAAAAAAAAGTTCAGAATAATCCCGCCACCATCCACTGATATTCCGACAAAACCTCAAAAAGAAAAACCTATAATTCAAGCGGCCAAACCTTTGGCTCTTGAAGAAAATACGAAAATCCCGGAAGAAAAAATCCTCAGTCAGCACCCTGACAATCAAACCAATACAGCGAAATCTGAAAGCAAATCAGAACAGCCCGTTCGCTTCGAGAAACCATTGCAAAATAATTTCAACAGTTCATTCAATCTGAAAAATCTCTTCGACAAAGTGGAAGAGGAAGCTATGGAGATGGAAGAAGATTTGGAAAACAAGCCCAAAGATGATTTCACAAAAGCAGATTTGCTTGCAGCTTGGGATGCGTTTCTGGAAACCTTACGCGAACAAGGTAAAGTCGCCGAATTCAATGCTTTCAAAACGGGAACTGTCGATTTGAAAGAAAACCACAGTATTTGCTTCACTTTCAAAACCGCTTCGCTTTATAATGAATTTAAGCTGCACCGAGATGCACTGATGAAGTTTTTCAGAAAACGATTCAACAATTATCATATCGATTTGAACGTGGATATCAACGAAGAGGAACTCAAAAAGCACTTCAAATCAAATGCAGAGATTTTCAAAGAAATGGCGCAAAAAAATCCAATTCTACTTCAAATGAAAAAGGACTTCGGATTGGATTATGATGTTGAAGATTAGGAAAGTGTTTGGAATACATCCGATGCTCAGTAGATGCATCTTTTTGACTATAAACATTTTCACATTATGAATTTAAACTGACGCTAAGAACAATTTATTTCGTAAACTTGCCAAAATTTTAAATCAAGATGAAAAAAATAATTGCCACATTAACGTTTGCTGCTTTGGTTATTTCGTGCGATAACTTCGGCGGGAGTTCTAAAAAATTCGACAAATTCAGCAATGACGACGAAAAAGCCGCTTATGCACTTGGGATGAATATCGCCAGTGAATTGCAATTTCAGGCACAAAGCATGGCAGATGACAGTCTGGATTACGCTGAAGTCAAGAGAGGGATAGAAGATTTTTTCAAGAAAAATGAGGACAAAAGAACCTCTTACTTTATGGGACAAGCCATCGGAAGAGGGATTAACGACTTCATCAAAAACCAGGAACTCGAAGGTACTGATTATCCTAATTTAGCCATTCAGGGTTTATTTGATGTTTTAGAAAAAAAAGATCCTTTGTTTCCACAAGATTCCATACAAGCATTTATGGGTGAATACATGAGAAAATCACAAGAAGCAAAAACAAGCCAAGCCAGAGAAGAAGGTGAAAATTTCTTAGCTGAAAAAAGAAAAGACGAAAAGGTGAAATCCACTCCAAGCGGATTGCTTTATGAAATCATCAGTGAAGGGGATGGCGCCATGCCCACCGATGACAGTCGCGTGAAAGTGAATTACGTAGGAAAACACATGGATGGAGAAATCTTTGACCAATCCAAAGGAGAACCTGTAGAATTCCCGTTACGCGGCGTAATTAAAGGATGGCAAGAAGGTTTGAAACTGATGAAAGCAGGTTCCAAATACAAATTCTACATCCCGTCTGAACTGGCTTACGGAGAATTCGGCACGCCAGACGGTTCCATCAAACCCAATGAAGTATTGGTTTTTGATGTTGAATTGATTTCTGTAGAAGAACTTCCGGATGCGACGACGCCATAACCGGAATTAGCCAAATAATCCGAAGAAAAACCCGAATAAAATTAGCCACCCAAAAGGTGGCTAATTTTCTTTGTATTCAAATTTGAATTATCTGTTCATGGAAATGAGAAATTCCTCATTGGAGCGGGTGTCTTTGATTCTGTCCCGCAGGAATTCCATGGCTTCTAACGGATTCATGTCGGCCAAATGGTTTCTGAGGATCCACATTCGCTGCATGGTGGGTTCGTCCAAAAGCAAGTCATCACGACGCGTACTGGAAGAAACCAAATCGATGGCAGGAAAAATACGTTTGTTGGAAATTTTCCGGTCGAGTTGCAGCTCCATGTTTCCGGTACCTTTAAATTCTTCGAAAATCACTTCATCCATCTTGGAACCTGTATCAATCAATGCAGTCGCAAGTATGGTCAGGGAACCACCGTTTTCAATATTTCTTGCGGCACCGAAAAACCTTTTGGGTTTGTGCAATGCGTTGGCGTCCACTCCACCGGACAGAACTTTACCGGATGCGGGCGCAACAGTGTTATAGGCTCTTGCCAAACGGGTAATGGAGTCCAAAAGAATCACTACATCATGTCCGCATTCAACCATTCTTTTTGCTTTTGACAAAACAAGATTGGCAACTTTCACGTGTTCTGCTGCTTCCTTATCAAATGTGGAAGCCACCACTTCACCTCTCACGCTTCGCTTCATGTCGGTCACCTCTTCCGGTCTTTCATCAATCAACAAGACGATGAGATAGACTTCTGGATGATTGGCTGCAATGGCATTGGCTACATCTTTCATCAACACGGTTTTCCCGGTTTTCGGCTGTGCCACAATCATTCCGCGCTGTCCCTTTCCGATGGGGGCAAACAAATCCAGAATTCGCGTGGAAAGTGTCGCACCTTTTTCGGCTAGTTTAAATTTCTCATTAGGGAAAAGTGGTGTCAGGTGTTCAAAAGAAACCCGATCCCTGGCGGATTCAGGTGATCTGCCATTGACTTCGATGATTTTGATTAACGGGAAATATTTTTCTCCTTCTTTGGGCGGTCTGACTTCACCGCGAATGGTATCTCCGGTTTTCAACCCAAATAACCGAATTTGCGACTGAGATACATACACATCATCCGGTGAAGAAAGGTAATTAAAATCCGAAGACCTCAGGAAACCGTAATTGTCCGGCAGGATTTCCAAGACACCTTCCGCCTCAATGATTCCTTCAAATTCATAATTGGCTGCGCGGTATTTGTTTTTTTCCTTTTGTTCCTGTTGAGGAGTATTTTCTTTATTTTCAGGATTTTGAACTTTGTTCTCATGATGCTGTTTATGCCCATTGTTATGGTTGTTAGCAGCATTCTTGTTGTTGGGATTATTTTGTCCGCCGTGTGCCGGTTTGTTGTGGCGTTGCGGATGATTGTGAGCGGTATCTTCTTTTTTATCTCTGTTTTGTTGAACAGGTTTGGGAAGGTTCGCTTTTTTCTCTTCTTGCTTTTCTTCTTTTTTCTCTTCTTTTACTGTGGGCTGCACAGGTTTTTTGCTTTCAGGTTTTTGCTCCACTGGTTTCGTTTCTTTCTGTTGAACGACTTCGGCTGTTGCTTTCGTTTTAATGTCTTTTTCAGGTCTTGGAGTGGAATTATCTTTGGTGATTCTTTTTCTTGGTTTGGGTTTGTGATTTTCAGGTGTTGGATTTTGACTTTCCTTTTCTCCTTTAACCAATGCAGAATTCGCTGCTTGCACGTCAAGAATGCTATAAATCAGTTCCATTTTCTTTTTCTGGCTAATTTTCTTGACTTTAAGCACCTTAGCAATCTCCTGCAATTCCTCTACTTTCTTGCTCGTAAGCTCATTTAAATCTAACATAAAATGTGTTGTCGGTTTATTTTAATTGATAAATTATTCTATATCAAAAGATTATTGATCTAATAAGATGGGATGACTCCTGACAAAGGCAAATCGATTTTACCGGACAGAATAAACAATAATAAAACTGTTATCAGGAATAACTTTGCAATAGTACAAATAAATTTTAAAATGAAAGCAAGAAAATTATTACTAATTTTGCAATCGATTTATTTCTGATGATACAAAGAAAGCAAAGTATTTATCTTCTTATTGCCGCATTGCTCTCGGGAATCTCCACTTGGGCTGCCAATTTATGGAAAACAGCTACGGAATGGATTCAACCGGAAGACCACCGGATAACGATGATTTTATTTTTAATTTCCGCAGTATTGTCTTTGTTGACTATATTTCTTTTTAAAAACAGAAAACTACAGTTGACGCTGACAGGGATAAATATAAGTTTGAACATTTTGTTAATTGGCTATTTGATATATGGATTGACCAGCTTACCCGGAGGGCTTTCCGGCTCGGAGAAGGGTGTTGGGCTGCTTGTTCCTTTCGGCTCGATTGTTCTGCTGTTTATCGCAAATCGACTTATCACGAAGGATGAGCAACTCGTAAAATCGGTTGACCGTTTCAGATAGGCTTAACAACTTTTTAATAGGAGTGTTGAAACCGTCTTGTTTTGTACAGGACGGTTTCTTTTTTATCGCTCAGCTTTCATATTAATTTTATATTTGTAAAAATCTAAATCCCATGCCGATAATTGCTCCTTCCGTTCTTGCCGCAGATTTTTCCAATCTCGCCCATGAAATTGAAATGCTCAATCAAAGTGAAGCCGAATGGATTCATCTCGATGTGATGGACGGGCTGTTCGTACCGAATATTTCTTATGGAATGCCGGTAATCAAAACAATCGATGAATTGTCAGACAAAATCATGGATACACATTTGATGATTGTACAACCGGAAAGATATATCCGTGAGTTCAGGGATGTGGGTGCAGATATATTGACCGTTCATTATGAAGCCTGCACGCACCTGCATCGGACGATTCAGGAAATTAAAAACGAAGGCATGAAGGCCGGCGTCGCACTCAATCCGCACACACCTGTGCATTTGCTCGAAGACATTATAAAAGACATTGATTTATTGCTGATTATGAGCGTGAATCCGGGATTTGGTGGTCAGAAATTTATTCAGAATACTTACGAAAAACTCGTACAAGCACGGGAACTGATTGACCGCAAAAATGCGGATACCCTTATTGAGATTGACGGCGGTGTAGGTGTGGGTAATTCAGCGCAGTTGGCACAGTTGGGTGCAGACGTTTTGGTTGCCGGAAGTTCGGTTTTTTCTTCTCACAATCCATTGGAAACCATTCGGGAATTAAAGAATTCATAGGCCTTCAATTCCGCATAGGCATAAGCCGAATTTCTAAGGAGAAAGGCACAATGCCCGCCGGTTTTCGGTATTTCCAAAAATACGCTGGGGTGATTTTTCGCAAATTCGATGGGATAACATTCCTCCCCGAGAAAAGGGTCATTCTGCGCATTCAAAACCAAAACCGGGATCTGAATCTTTTCCATCACAAAAGCCGGTGAAGCTTTGTGGTAATAATCATTTCCATTGGCAAAACCATTGACCGGCGCGGTGTAATTGTCATCAATCTCATCAAAAGAACGAATGTCGTCAATCCAATTCCAATCCATGAAATCGGGAAACTGCGCAGCTTTCAGTTTCAGTTTTTTGGATATCTTCAAGGTGAAATTTTTCAGATAGACACGATTGAAACCGACTTTCAGGATTTCCGCACTCGATTTCAGAGAAATCGGACAGGAAACTGCCACTGCAGCTTTGATTTTTGGATGCACCGCTCCCCTGCCGAGATAATTCATGATTTGCGCAGCACCCATGGAAAATCCCATTAGATAGATTTGCTCATAATTCAATTGAGAAACGTATTCAATCACAAAGCCTAAATCCCCGATTTCACCGTGATGATAGAGTTTCGGTAAGCGGTTCATCTTTCCACTGCAACTGCGATTATTCCACGCAAAAACAACATACCCATTTTCCAAAAAGAAGTTCGCACTGCGATTGTTGTAATTACTGACCGAAGAACCTTCTAAACCGTGACACAGAATTACCGCCTTTTGGGAATTCATCCTTTTGTAATCCAAATCCAAAAAATCCCCATCAGGAAGTTCCAAGCGTTTTCTTGTGTAATCGGGTGATTTGGAATGAAGAATTTTGGAAGCATAAATCGTGGAAATATGCTGATTTTTCAATAAAACGGAAGGTGATTTATAGGATGATTCTTCGATGAAAGGCATTATAAAAATTTTATATCGGTCAGATAATCTTTGCCCAATCCTTCGTTGATGTGCTGTTTGATTTTTGATTTTCCATAAGAAAGCTCATTTTTCAAGGCATCCGAGCTGATTCGGGCATAGAGAATTTTGTTTTTTATGTAAAATTCATTGATGTAAGGTTTCACATACCTGCCCATCATTTCTTCAAATAATTCTCCAGCCTGAACGGAAAGAATATTTTCTTCCAAACCAAATTCAGAAATCATTTCGTGGATAATGTCTCCCAATTTTTGCTGATTGTAATCTCTGCTCATAATTTGATAATTTTGCTTTCTGAATTAATTTTATGAATGATGCTTGCCGTTCGTTCCTCATGGGTATCGGAAATAAAAATCTGTCCGAACCTGTCTTCATTGACCAATTTCACCAATTGTTCCACTCGGGATTCGTCCAATTTATCAAAAATATCATCCAAAAGTAAGATGGGAGTTACATTCAGATTCATTTTGATCAGTTCAAGCTGGGCTAATTTCAAGGAAATCAAAAATGACTTTTGCTGACCCTGGGAACCAAATTTTTTAATCGGATGTCCTGAAATCCTGAAATTCAGGTCATCCTTGTGAATTCCGACAGTTGTATATTGAACTGTCCGGTCGGCCTGAAGACTATTTTTGAGCAAATCTGCAAAGGATGCTTCCTCCAATTTAGAAACATAATCAATGGCAACTTTCTCATTTCCGGTAGAGATGCTGTTGTAATATTCTTGGAAAACAGGCAGAAAATCTTTGATTAAATTTCTCCTCTCTTCATATATCTTGTTCCCGAGCACAATCAACTCAGCATCATAGACTTCCAATGAATTCCGGTCAAAAACACTGTTTTGAAAAAAATATTTGAGCAGTGAATTTCGCTGCATCAGCACACGGTTATACCGCATTAGATTCTGGAGATAATCCTTGTTGGACTGCGAAATGATATTGTCGAGAAATTTTCGTCTGACGCTGCTGCCTTCGCGGATCAAATCGCTGTCATAAGGAGAAATCATGACAAGCGGAAATATGCCGATGTGGTCTGAGATCCGGCTGTAGGTTTTGGAATTTCTTTTAAACTGTTTTCCTTTTTCTTCCTGAAAACCGCAAAATATTTCTTCCTCTGCACCTTCATTTTCAAATAATCCATGGATGGAAAAAAAATCGCAATCAAAACGGATATTCTGCGAATCTGAGAAATTGAGATAACTTTTGGTCAGCGACAAATAATGTATGGCGTCCAATAAATTGGTTTTACCAACACCGTTTTTTCCGATTACAGCATTGATTTTTGGAGAAAACACAAATTCAGATTCGCTGAAGTTTTTAAAATTCCTTAAAATAATTTTCTTCAAAAACATTTCCCAAAAATACAACAATTGAATTCCAGCACGAAAGAATCTACAAAGAAAACCTGCTTTTCAATTTTCAAGCAGCTGTGTTGCAAATCCGAGTCATCGGCACAAACAAAAAGGCGACCCTCAGATCGCCTTTTGTACTATTTAATCAGATAATTTTCAATCCGTTGCGGGCATAAAGAAATTCTCAATATCGAATCCAAGCATCACAGTAAATCCGTCATTGCCATCGTATTTGATATCGCTCAAGCCCATATTGTATGAAAAACCTAAATTCATGCGACCGATTTCAGCACCAATCATCGGAGAAACGGTCAGCGCTTCATTATTTCCATCAAAGAAATCCATTCTGTAATTGGCTCCCACCCAAATGGCGTTGTCCTGAAATTTATATTTCGCTCTCAGATTGGCATCCAAACGGCTGTCTTCATCAAAATTTGAGCGGTATGCAATCAAAGGTTCTAATTCAAATGTAGAAGAAAGATTGAATACTTTTCCTAACATTCCGTAATAAAATTTCGGACTGGGTTCATATTGATTCACAATCGGATTGTTATAACTCAAAGGAATGTCCAATACAGAAAGTCCAAGCATCCAGCCTTCGTAAGTAACGGAAGCACCGAAGTTGATATAAGGAATGAAAACTCTGGTTTCATTGTCATTATAAATCGGGTCACCCGGATTTTCGGTTCTTCCCATGAATCTCATTCCAGCGAAACTCAATGAAGTACCGAATGAAAACTGTCCTAACTGCCGGTTCTTTTTGTTGCCTATCGGAATATGATAAGCCGCAGAAAGGTTCCAACTGTTGGTACGTGTATTTCCGTTGTTGTCATTCATAAAATAGGTACCAATCCCTACACGATCCACCACATTGGCATGGGTACTGACTAAGGTTGTAACAGGACCATCAGGGAGATTGCTCCACTGTCTTTTGTGTGATGCCTTAAACACAATATCATCCTGCGCTCCGACGAATGAAGGGTTGATGATGGCTTTGTCCATCAAAAAGTACTGTTCGTCAAAAGGCAGGCTTGATTGAGCAAATAACGGAATCGTTATAAGGCTTAAAGCTAATATTAGAATTATATTTTGTTTTTTCATTTTAGAAGTATTGATTTATTCTGCTAAAAACTTACTAATTTTTCTCGCCTCGGCTTTTCACAGTGATATGTCCTGTAAATTTACGCCCGTCAGTGACATTGATGACATACCAATAATCCTGCGTAGGTGCCTTTTTACCGTTTTTGAAATACCCATCCCAAATCACTGTGGATGTCAGTTCAGCTTGGTAAACCACTCTTCCGGATCGGTCATAAATCGTAATGTCTGATCCCGGATAGATATTAAATCCTTTGATGTTCCAAGTATCGTTGATACCATCACCATTCGGTGTAAACATGGTCGGAATATCAAAGACAACAAATTGCGCGGTGGAAACACAGCCAACGGCTGATTTCACATACACTGTATAAGTTCCCGGCGGCAGATAATTGAATTGATTGCTTTCCTGCCACACCACTCCGGTCAGGGAGTAAGTATAGGGCAATTCTCCACCTTCAGCAGTGATTATCACATAATCAGGTCCTACATGAATGTCTGTAATCGTCGGTGCTTCCCCTTGAGAAACCACAAGCGTGTCAGTTCCGGTACAACCCCATTCGGATTCTATGGTTACGGTATAAGTTCCAATCTGATCGATAATAATAGTTGGTCCATCCGCACCTTCAATGATGCTGCCATTTCTTCTCCAAACATAAGTAACAGTTTCTAATCCTTCAAAACTTCCATGGGCTGTGATTTCAAATTCACCAACACACATGGAGAAGTCATCGCCCAAATCAACATCTAAGTCTTCCAGACTTACGGTAATTGAATCCGAGCCCATACAACCATCACTGTTTGTAACGGTTACGGTGTAAGTTCCAGGACCTGATATCACTAACGACTGTCCGTTTTCATCATCTAATACCTCGCCGTTCATTTCCCAAACATAAGTGGCTCCTTCGCCGAAATTGCCCTGAACATAAATCTCAGTTTGTCCTTCGCACATGGAGAAATCTTCTCCCAAATCCACAGGCAAATCGCCCAGTTCAATATGAATTTCAACGACTGCGAAACATCCGTCTTCCGTTTCAATTCGTACATAAACGGTGCCGCCTGTCGTTTCATAATTTGTCGGATCTTGTATGAATGCCCCATTTCCTTCTATGGCATCCTGTTCGGATTCATAATACCGGAATTGATACAGACTGGGGTTCGGTACTACCTCCACCGTTGTCAGATCAATGATTTCCACACCATCCAATCCGATATCACAAGTATAGTAATCCGCATCATGCGCGCCGACCACCCCTTCGTATATTAATAAGGTGACCGTGACGACACTCATTACTTCCTCTATTACATTATCTTTCACCTGTGCGTAAATTTCTACCGGTGAAGTTGTAGTAGTAACTGTATAAGGCGCAGTCGGAATTGTATTCTGACCGGTATCATCAATTGCATCTTGTTCAACAGCATAAAAAGTTACATCCAAGAATTCATCACCTTCTGAAATTTCTTCTGCAATGGATTCCAAATCAAATACTACTTGTCCGTCATTATCATCATCACAAGCTCCATAAGTTTTGGCTCCAGTAATAATGGAACAGTCAAAACTTCCGGTTGAATTTTCCTCATCGAAAACTAAATTCACATATCCAAACATATTGTAGCTACCAGCATAATTGGTAATCATCATGAGATAAAACTCTCCTTCCTGAGCATCCGGGATAGTAATATGCTCGAAAGGTGAAGCGGAATAGCTACAATCTACTATTTCTTGTAGGTCTTCATAGTTACATGGAACTTCTGTGAATGGTCCCCACACGATGAAGTCAACATCGATTGCCGTACCTTGTTCATCCGGTTCGGTATATTGACTCATATCAAATTCCAGATTTCCTGATTCTGCGATTTTGAAATAATAAAATCTCGGATAAGGCTGGTTGAACAAACAACCGTAATTTGGCCCCGGAGGAGCCGATGATGGAATTTCACCATCCCCCAAGAAAGGAATGTTCAATCCAAATTCCGGACCTGGACAAGCAGGAGTCGGGTTTATACAATCATCCAAAACTCTCAGGATGATTTTCACAATCGCGTAACAAGCTTCACCTACTGATACTCGGGCGTAAACCACTGTATTGTTGGAAGCATTGAAACTCGTCGGGTTTTGAATCTGGTTGCTTTGATTTTGTGCGTCTGCCAGTGTCGGATAATAAGTGAAGTTGGCTTCACTCGGATTATCTAACACCATGGGTTGGACTTCGGTCAAATCAAATAGCTCAAATCCATCCCCATCCACATCCGTTTCTTCCAATATAAAAGAGGTACCGTTGGTCTGTAATTCTCCAAAGGTTATATTGATTTCATCCTCTGCGGAACAAGTACCATCCGATACTTCTACTCCATACAGTCCGGATTGATTGATGGTCAGTGAATTTCCGGTTGCTCCCGGAATCGGGTTGCCGTTGAAGAACCATTGAATGGAAACTTCACCGGATGGAACACCCACATAGAGTGTATAGTCAGCAAGACCGCAAATTTCCAAATCATCACCAAGGTCAACGCCGTTTTCGTCTAAAATTCCGGTTCCTAAACTAAAGGATCCGGCCTCCAAAAACACGGCTGAATCAAAACTCGTATCCGATGCATCCGCGATAATCAAACGAATATGATAAGTTTCTCCCGGCGTTACCTGCGAATAAGCTGTCAAGGGAGTTGTTCGCCCTCCGTATTGAATATCTGGGAAATTCCCTGCCACATAGTAAGTATCATCCCCGCACACATCATCATTCACATTGTTGATGGTCACCCAATCTCCATTGGGAAGCAAGGCGATATTCTTGCCATCCAGACCGGGATCGTTCTGAATCCCGGGACCACTGATGATAAATCCGAAAACATCATTGTAATTCGAACATGCGTAAGTGGGATATTCTTCTGATGCAAATATGTAGTTAAATGTGATTTCACTTCCTTGAGGAACAAAGTCAAACTCGAAAACCGTAGCATTGTTTGTATTAATTCCGGCCAAATAAGTTGTTTGCGGATCCCCTGTCCAGCCATAATCTCCCTTTGACATATTCCCTGAATCGGGACCTTGCGCGTCAATCGCATATCCGGAAGTTAAAACAATACCTTCTTCAAACGGAAAATTCGAGTTTCCTTTTTTGAAATATCCCCAGCTTCGGTCTGGACTTGGAAAAGGCGCTGAAGGATTATCCTTCAACTGAAAGTTTGTGGCGGATGAACATGACCCGCCGTCCAACAGTACATCTGTTAATAATTGTTCTGCCCCAAAACCTGACTCTGGATCACTGGCACTATTGACAATGATGCTTTGTGCATTCGCACTCACCAAATATTGAAGGAAAACAACTAAGAATAAAAGTCTTCTCATATGTAAAACAAATTTTATTTTCTCTGTATTAATTCAAAATCTAAAAATAAATCAATTTTATCAATTAAACGCAATTTTATAATTCTTTTTTAAAAAAATCATTTTTTCACAATTTCTGCCTGCTTGTTTTTGTATAATGAATAGAGAATCCCGCCGGCTAATGAAAGCACAATTATCCCCAAAGACAACCATTCCGGAAGTTCTATTGCGTTATTTTTCAAATAGTGATGGAATACCATCTTCAATCCGACAAATATCAGAATTACCGAAAGACTGTATTTCAGATAAGAGAATTTGTCAATGATATTGGCCAAGAAGAAATACATGGAACGCAGCCCTAAAATTGCCATAATATTCGATGAAAACACAATAAACGGGTCTTCGGTGATGGCCAAAATAGCGGGAATGCTGTCCAAAGCAAACAAAACATCTGTAAATTCAATCACAACCAAAGCCAGAAAAAGTGGAGTCGCTGCCCAAATTCCCATTCGCTTGACAAAGAGTTTCTGGCCGTGAATATCTTTGGTTACCGGCAGAATTTTTCGAGTCCATTTCAAGATGATTGAATTTCGGGGATCCACTTCCTCATGCCCGGGTTTAACCATTGAATAAGCGGTATAAATCAGAAATGCTCCGAAAACATAAGTAATCCAATCGATTTTGTTGATCAGCCAAATTCCGAAGAATATCATAATGGCACGAAATACGACAGCACCCACAATTCCCCAAAACAGAACTTCATGTTGGTATTTCTGCGGAATCCTGAATGTCTTAAAAATCACGGCAATTACAAAAATATTATCCACCGAAAGCGATAGCTCTAACAAATAACCCTGTATATATTTGTAAAAAGCGGTTTCCGGCGTGTAGCCCAACGGGTTTTCAATGTGTTCATGTAAAAAAAGCCAGTACAAAATACCGCCAAACGACAGCGCTAAGGTGACCCAGAAAGTAGTCCATTTCGCTGCTTCTTTTTGAGAAATGACATGTGCTGTCTTATGGAATACACCCAAATCCAAAGCGAGTAGTATAATGATAACAGCAATAAAAATCCCCCAAACCATTCTCAAAAATTTTGGCTAATATCAGAATTTTATATGATTATTTGTCGGATTTTTTACAAAACACCCAAAAGGATATTATCTTTTTTCTGTTAAATTTTTAGAGGAAAATCATCTTAATAAAAACAAAAAGGGCGGATAAAACCCGCCCCCTAATCATGAAAAACTTACTTTCAATTATCTAAAGCTTCAGCGCCGCCGACAATTTCAAGAATTTCGTTGGTAATAGCTGCCTGACGTTCTTTGTTGTACTGAAGAATCAGTTCTTTTTGAAGCGTCTCGGCATTATCCGTTGCTTTGTGCATGGCCGTCATTCTGGCTCCATGTTCAGCTGCATTCGAATCTAACAAAGCTTTGAAAAGTTGGGTTTTCAAGGTTTGCGGAATCAAATCGGTAACAATTTCTTCTTTCGTTGGTTCAAAAATATAATCCACGGAAGACTGTCCGGCATCCTCACTTTGTGATTGAATCTGCACCGGCAGATATTGTTCATCCATGATGATTTGTGTTGCCGCATTCTTGAATTGATTGTAAACAATTCTTACTTGATCAAATTCCCCTTGCCTGAACTTTTGGGTTACTTCCTCCGATATGGCGGCTACAGCACTGTAATTCAAATCATCCCAAATGGCGGAATTATTTTTATAAACTCCTGCCGTTTTTTTCAGCAAATCATAACCTTTTTTTCCAAGGGTCATCAATTCTACTTCTACGCCGGAGGCTACTGCATTTTCAATAATGCTGTTGGCCTTCTTAACGATATTGGAATTGAACGCACCGGCCAAACCACGATTGGATGTAACGACAATCAAAAGTATTTTCTTCACATCCCTTTGAACAGTCAGTTCTCCTCCGGCATCACTGCCAAGGTTGGAACTGATGTTCTGAAGTATATCCCGCAGTTTATTCGCATACGGACGAAGCTGTACGATGGCATCCTGTGCGCGTTTCAACTTTGCAGCCGACACCATTTTCATGGCATTGGTTATCTGCATGGTAGAGCCTACGGATGCAATTCGGTTTCGTATTTCTTTAAGGTTTGCCATTCTTCAGATTAATGACTTTGATTAATTATATTTCACAACCGTATCATTCACTGCGGCTTTCAGCACATCAATGATTTCATCGGTATATTGTCCTTTACGGATTTGTTCAAGTGTATCTGCATGTCTGTGACGCATCAGGGAAAGGAAATCTTCCTGCCATTCTTTTACTTTTCCGACCGGCACATTTCTCAGTAAGCCGTTGGTTCCCGCAAAAATTACCGCTGTTTGTTCCTCAACCGGTAGTGGTGAGTGAACGTTTTGCTTCAGAATTTCCACGTTTCTTTCTCCTTTTCCGATGACAGCCATGGTAGCTGCATCCAAATCAGAACCGAATTTCGCAAAGGCTTCCAATTCACGGAACTGCGCTTGGTCGAGTTTTAATGTTCCGGAAACTTTTTTCATCGGTTTGATCTGCGCACTTCCCCCAACACGTGATACAGAAATACCAACGTTAATAGCAGGGCGTACTCCAGAGTTAAACAAATCGGATTCAAGGAAAATCTGACCATCCGTAATAGAAATCACGTTGGTCGGGATATATGCGGAAACGTCTCCGGCCTGGGTTTCAATAATGGGCAATGCCGTCAGTGAACCACCGCCTTTTACAATTCCCTTCAAAGATTCCGGAAGGTCGTTCATTTGTGATGCAATTTGCTGGTCACCAATAATTTTAGCCGCACGCTCCAATAAGCGGGAGTGCAGGTAGAAGACGTCGCCGGGATAAGCTTCACGCCCCGGAGGACGACGAAGCAAAAGGGATACTTCACGGTAAGCAACCGCCTGTTTGGACAAATCATCATAAACAATCAATGCCGGACGCCCTGTATCGCGGAAAAACTCTCCGATAGCGGCTCCAGCCATAGGGGCGTAAACCTGCATCGGTGCAGGGTCAGACGCATTGGCTGCTACAATGATGGTATATTTATCGGCACCGTGCGCATGAAACGTGTTCATAATTTGCGCAACGGTAGAACCTTTTTGACCGATGGCTACATAAATACAGAAAACCGGTTCTCCTCTGTCGTAAAATTCTTTTTGATTCAAAATGGTGTCAATCGCAACCACAGTTTTCCCTGTCTGACGGTCACCGATGATTAACTCCCGCTGACCACGACCAATCGGAATCATGGAGTCAATCGCTACAATCCCGGTTTGAAGAGGTTCGTTTACAGGCTGACGATAGATAACACCCGGAGCTTTTCTTTCGATAGGCATTTCATAAAGGTCACCTTCGATGGGACCTTTTCCGTCAATCGGATGTCCCAGCATATTGACAACACGCCCCAGCATACCTTCTCCTACACGGATGGAAGAAATACGACCGGTACGTTTCACGGTGTCACCTTCTTTGATTTCTGTGGATGGACCGAGCAACACAATACCTACATTGTCCTCTTCCAGATTCAACACCATTCCTTCCAAGCCGGTAGAGAATTCTACCAACTCTCCGTATTGTGCATTGTCAAGTCCGTAAACGGTGGCAATTCCGTCTCCAACGCTTAAGACTGTTCCTACTTCAGCCAATTCCACTTTGGTGTCAAAGTTGGAAAGCTGCTGCTTTAAGATTGCTGAAACTTCAGCCGGTTTTATTTCTGCCATTTTACTTTTGTTTCAATTTGATTTATTCAATTAATTTTATTTAGAATCCGGGAATGTATTCATTTTTTCCGAATTCCTTTTTCAGCCGATTCAAACGGCTTTTCACACTGCTGTCAATTTGCTTGTCACCGATTCTCAAAATAAATCCACCTATGATTTCGGGGTCAATTTTATTTTCAATCTGATAAGTCGCATTGCCACCGATTTTCTGTATGGCTGAATGCACTATTTGTTGAACCAGACTGTCATCTAACTGAACGGCAGATGTAATTTCCGCAATACCTATATTGTTTTGTAAATTATAAAGGTGGTTGAATTGCCTTGTTATCTGCATCAAGATATTTCCGCGTCCCTGATTGATAACCAGCGAAATGAAGTTTTGAGTAGTCGGAGAAAATCCTTTGAACAATTCTTTGCCAATTTGATTTTTTCTCTTGTTGTCCAAAACGGGTGATGACAGGAAATTAGCCAATTCACGGCTACCCCGAATAGAATTCTTCAAATCCGTCATTTCCTGATTGACCAAATCCGTCTGTCCGACTTCATTTGCGAATTGCATCAATCCCTTTGCGTATCTCTTTGCTGCTCTGATTCCCGCCATTGTTATTAATTCAAATTAGCGTCTTTAATGATTTGATGTGCCAATGCTTCCTGTGCCTGTTTTTCATGCAGTTCTCTGTTCAAAACCTTTTCAGCTACTTCGATAGAAAGCGTCGCAATTTGGTTTTTGAGGTCAGTCATGGCAGCCGCTTTTTCATTTTGGATTGCTGCTTTGGCGTTCTCAATCAATCTATTGGCTTCTTCCTGAGCGGTATCTTTGGCTTTATTGACGATACCATCTCTGATTTCGCGTGCTTCCTTCAAAATGGCATCACGCTCGATTTTGGCTTCTTTCAGGATAATCTCATTTTCTGCTTTCAGCTGCGACATTTCTTCGCGGGCTTTTTTCGCTTCATTCAATGAGTTCTCAATAGATTTTTCCCGTTCGTTGACCGCATTAAGAATCGGTTTCCATGCGAATTTTCTCAAAATGAAAAGCAGCAGAAGAAACAGGATAATCTGCCAGAAAAACAAGCCAAATGAAAAATCGTTGATTAATTTTTCCATTTTATTTTTTATTTAATTTCTTAATTCAATTTAAAACTTTAAAAACCCGCTGCAACCAACCGTTGTTCAACGGGTTTCTCTTTTTTTGATTACACCGCAAACAAACAAGCGAATGCAACTCCTTCAATCAACGCCGCTGCAATCAGCATCGCTGTTTGAATTTTACCATAAGCTTCAGGCTGACGTGCAATACCTTCCATCGCACCTTTACCGATTAGACCGATACCGATTCCGGCACCTACTACGGCCAAACCTCCACCTATAATTCTTGGGATTTCAATCTCCATAATTAAGTATTTAAAAAATTAAACAATTTGTTTTCTAATATATTTAGTGCGCTTCTTCCGCATGATGCTCCTCAACTGCCATCCCGAAATAAAGGGCTGACAAGATGGTGAATACATAAGCCTGAAGCAACGCAACAAAAAATTCAATAATCATGATAAAAGCGGTCAACCCGAAGGTCAGCGTACCGCCCATCCAGCTTTTGAATATAAATATCATTCCCAGCAAACTCATCATTACGATGTGTCCTGCCGACATATTGGCGAACAATCGAATCATCAGGGAAAAAGGTTTGATGAAAATTCCGAGGATTTCAATCGGAACCAACAATAAATACAAAGGCCCTTTCCCGACCCAAGGCATGGATTTCCCAAGTGGGTCAAAGATATGTCCCCAATAAGTTTTCTTCCCGTTGAACTGTGTAATTATAAAAGTCAGTATCGCCAACGCAAAAGTCACCGCTATGTTTCCGGTCACGTTCATCCCGAGCGGGGTCATCCCCAACATATTTACAAACCAGATAAAGAAAAAGATGGTCAATAAATAAGGCATGAATTTGGCGTGATGCTTCTCTCCGATGGTCGGAATGGCAATTTCTTCTTTGATGTACAGAACAATGGGTTCAAAAATTTTCGCAATCCCTTTGGGTACCAGTGATTGGGAATAAGATTTAGCCATCGCACCAAAGAACAGTATCATCAGTAATCCGGTCAGGATGATGTTCAACACATTCTTGGTGATGGAGAAATCTAACGGTCGCGCATTGATTGGATAGCCGGTGTCTTTTCCGGATTTATCCTTTTTATATTCCAAATTTCCGGCGGCATCCGTTTTATAAATTTTGCTGTGATACAATTTGTAGGTCTGTCCGTCTTTAACTACCAATTGATTGCCGTAATCAAATTCCGAAGAACTGAAAACCTTCAACCCGTTGTCAATCAGAATCACAGGCAGCGGAAAGCCATAATGCTTGCCGGCTTCTTTGTCGGAAAAGAAAGTGTAATAATAATCATCCGCCATGTGGTGTTCGATGACCTCATTTACTTCCTCTTTGGTTGTACCTGTTGAAATTTGATTTTCATTCTCACTCTTTGCAAAAGAAAATGAAAAACTAAAGACTAAAATAAAAACTGCTATCAGTTTGCAAACAGCGCCCTTCATTCGGTTTAATTTTGGGTGCAAAAGTAAGTTTAATTTTCTGAAAAATAAAACCTGTTTTTCTGCTTTTTATCAGTTATTGTTCTTCAAAAGGAGTTTTGCAGCGAAAATCGTAATTAAAACTAAACTAATAAGATACAATACAATGAAACTAAACTTATAAACCGGCTCATCTATTGCATCAAAACGGTTCATAAACATCTTGGCCGCAATGAGCTTGAGGGTGATAATGCCGATGAAGATAAAACCAAGGTATTGATGAAAGAGATTATTGGCTTCTGCGATTAAAAACAATGTAATGATGCAAACGATGGTCGTGAAAACATAAATTGGCATGAAATCCGCTTCTGAGCGATTTATAAATTTCATCAGCAGAAAATGCAATAATTCCACGCCGGCAAAAATCCCGGCAAATCCCAAAGCCCGATAATAACCTCTACCCATTGATGTTTTTTAATTGTTTAATGACCAAATACAGCGATGCCCCCATGCCTAACAAAGTTCCCAAAAGCGTGAAAAGATTAGCATCTTCGCCACCCCATCGTTCATCACCCTTTTTTCCCAACCAGATAAAGACAAACATGATGGCCATCATCTGAAAGGCTATCCCGGATAACTGCGCATAACGAGCCAAATTGCTTTTTTTGTTTTCTTTGGGCATAAACCTGAATTCGGGGCAAAATTACATAATTTATTGCGTTGCAATCCAAAGAAATAGAGGATTGATTGAAATGTGAAATTAATCAGCCGTGATAAATCTTCATCATTACATAAACAAAAGACATAACTCACAACTATATACTAAATTTGCAAAAAATTATCAATTGATAAAAATCGGAGAAAATATCAGTCTGCCTGATTTTCCATTGCTATTGGCACCCATGGAAGATGTCAGCGATCCGCCCTTTCGCCGTTTGTGTAAAATGCACGGTGCGGATTTGCTCTTTTCTGAATTTATTTCCTCCGAAGGATTGATTCGAGATGCCATCAAAAGCAGACAGAAACTCGATATTTTTGATTACGAACGACCGGTCGGGATTCAGATTTTTGGTGGTGACGAAGAAGCCATGGCGATGTCGGCCAAAATCGTCGAAACAGTGAAACCTGATTTGGTGGACATCAATTTTGGCTGTCCTGTAAAAAAAGTAGTCACCAAAGGAGCGGGTGCAGGGGTACTCAAAGACATTGATTTGATGGTCAAACTGACCCAAGCAGTGGTGAAAAGCACCCATTTGCCTGTAACCGTGAAAACCCGTTTGGGCTGGGACTCAGAAAGCATCAACATTCTGGAAGTCGCCCAAAGATTGCAGGAAACAGGCATCAAAGCACTGTCCATTCACGGCCGAACCCGTTCGCAGATGTACAAAGGACAAGCAGACTGGACGCTGATTGAAAAAGTCAAAACACATCCTAACATTGAAATCCCGATTTTTGGAAACGGCGACATCGATTCTCCCGAAAAAGCATTGGAATACAAAAACAAATACGGCGTGGACGGGATTATGATCGGTCGTGCAACCATCGGAAATCCGTGGATATTCAATCAAATCAAACATTTTTTGAAAACAGGGGAGAAACTTCCTCCACCTTCATTGGAACAAAAGGTGGAAGCCGCCCGAAATCATCTGCTTTGGGCTTGTGAATGGAAAGGAGAAAAACTGGGTATTCTCGAAACCCGAAGACATTACGCCAATTATTTTCGGGGAATCCCAAATTTCAAACCATATAGAACACAATTGGTTACATCCAACGAACGCAACGAACTCCTTGATTTATTGGATGAAATCGAACAATTGCAAAACACAGTATTTTAGGAAATGTTGGTTCACGAAAAAGAAATCATAATAACCGAAGAATTCACTGATGACAACCGACATGTGAACAATGTGCAGTATGTTCATTGGGTGGAAATGATGGCAACAGAACATTGGGATTTGCTCAAACAAAAAACCAAGTATGCCAAAAATATTTGGTTTCTGGTGGACCACCATATCCAATACAAACAACAGCTTTATCCCGGCGACAAAATTCTGGTCAGAACCTACCCCCAAATCCCGGAAGGCATCAGACAACCACGAAAAGTGGAATTCTATAAAGACGACGCATTGGTGGTAGATTCACGGACAAAATGGATCATGATTCATCCGGAAACAGGGAAAATCATCAGGATTGAAAGGGATTGGCTTGATTTTTTGAAGTAATTTTGGGGGAATTAAATGAATAAGCATTGAAAAAATTCTTTTCATTTCTGATTATTTTATTGCTGTTCAACTGCAAGGATGAACGGAATTTTGTTGGTTTGAATGTCATCGATACTCAGAAAGAAATCATCGCTACAAATGAATTGACCGAAAAACAAAAAAGGATTTCCGATGCTGCACTGTCCATTGTTGATCCTAATATTGTTTACGATCCGGCTTATTTCAGCATTAGCTATCCAAACGGAGATGTGCCGGCCGGAAAGGGAGTTTGCACAGATGTAGTCATCCGGACATACAGAAAACTTGGGGTTGATTTACAAAAAGAAGTTCATGAAGACATGAAAGCCAATTTTTCGCTTTATCCAAAAATCTGGGGACTCACCCGACCGGATACCAACATTGACCACAGAAGAGTGCCCAATCTGATGGTTTTTTTCTCAAGGTTGGGAACGGAAAAACCATTGACGGAGGATGCAGATGATTATCTGCCCGGAGATATTGTCTGTTGGCGGCTGAACAACGGAATGACCCATATCGGGATGGTGGTCGATAAAAAGTCAAGAGACAACAAAAGATACAAAATCGTTCACAACATCGGGAACGGGCAAATCATCGAAGATATTTTGTTTGCTTACAAAATCATTGGTCATTATTCTTATGAGAATTTTGACTGATTTGAACCATCAAATGCAAGCTTCAAATTTTCTCAAGTAAACAAATACCACTTGAGCCCGAGTTGAATCTTGAAATCTCTGAAAGGCGTGAAAGGTGCGCTGTAATAATTGTTTTCGCCCCAAAGTGCATTGAAGTGATCTGCTATCAGAAAAATCTTTCATGTTCAGAAAAAGATTCCCATCCACGCCTCCCAGATTCGCCCTCAAAACCGTACAGGAAGCTAAGATTACAATTCTGTTAAAATTCATCGAATTCAAATTAGCTTTAAATCAGGATAATTTATACTTTTGCACTCCCAATAAGTTTTTTACAAAAAACATTAAATCATGTTGCAGCCCGCAATGATATTTACAACAAGAGGAAGCCGGGTTCTGGCCGAGAAAATCGCCGAGAATTACGGGGAACCCCTTGGAGAATTGGAAGTAACTCAATTCAGCGACGGCGAACTTCAACCTGCGTTTAAACAATCTGTACGCGGTGCTTGGGTCTATCTGATTGGCTCCACATTTCAGCCGGACGAAAATCTGATGGAACTCTTGCTGATGGTCGATGCTGCCAAAAGAGCTTCCGCCGCAAAAATCGCCGTAGTCATCCCTTATTTCGGCTATGCACGCCAAGACAGAAAAGACCAACCAAGGGTGCCGATTGGCGCAAAATTAGTCGCCAAAATGTTGACTGCCGCCGGCGCAACGAGGATTATGACGATGGACTTGCATGCAGATCAGATTCAGGGATTTTTTGAAATTCCGGTTGACCATTTGTTTGCCTCCACGATTTTCGTACACTACATTCAATCTTTGGAATTGGAAAATTTGACCATTGCTTCTCCTGATATGGGCGGTGCCAAGCGGGCCAATAATTACGCAAAATATCTGAATTCAGAAATCATCATTTGTTACAAAGAAAGGAAACAAGCCAATCAGGTACACAACATGACGCTAATCGGGGAAGTAGAGGATCGGAATGTAATCCTGCTCGACGACATGATTGACACAGCCGGCACATTAGCCAAAGCCGCCGATCTGATTATGCAAAAAGGTGCCAGAAGTGTCAGAGCCATTGCCACCCATGCGATTTTGTCCGGCAATGCCTATGAACGGATTCAGGAATCACCTTTAATAGAAGTAGCCGTAACCGATTCGATTCCATTAAAAAATCATTCGGTTTCCAAAATAAAAGTATTATCTTGCGCACCGCTTTTTGCTGATGTTATCAATATGGCACACAACAGCAACTCAATAAGTTCGAAATTTATTATTTAATTTAACTATAAATATTTTTTATGAAATCAATTACAATTCAAGGTGTTAAAAGAGAAAACGTGGGCAAAAAATCGACACGTGCCTTACGTAATGCTGACCAAGTACCTTGTGTTGTTTACGGTGGAAACGAAACCCTGCATTTCTCGGCTGACGAGAAAAGTTTCAGAAAATTGGTTTACACGCCGGACGCACACACAGTGAACTTAGAGTTAGCCGACGGAGCCAAGTTGAGCGTGATTTTGCAGGATATTCAATTCCATCCTGTTACCGACAAAATCATGCATGCCGACTTTTACCAGTTGCATGATGACAAACCCGTTACCATGGATATTCCGGTTCGCCTGACCGGTCGTGCCCGTGGGGTTATTGCCGGTGGGGTTTTACAATTTGTGATGCGTAAAGTGAAAGTAAAAGCTTTGCCCGGTAATCTTCCCGATGAAATCCTAATCGACATTTCTCCGATGAGAATCGGACACAAAAAATACGTGGAATCCATCAGAAATGATGAATACACAATTATGCACCCGGACAACTCTGTCATCGTTGCTGTCAGAACTTCAAGAACTGCCGTTGCTGACGATGAAGAGGATGAAGAAGGATCCGAAACACCAGCTGAAGGCGGAGAAACTTCGACCGAAGGAGGAGAAAATTAAAAAAATCTTTTTTGAAATTTATAATATGCGGGATACCTCAAAAGTATTCCGCATTTTTTATATTTGAAATCTATGGCAGAAATTTTTTCAGATGAATATTTCATGGAGAAAGCACTTCATGAAGCACGGGAAGCCTTGGATAAAAATGAAATTCCAATCGGTGCAGTCATCGTTTCCAAAAATAAAATCATCGGCAAGGGACATAACCTCACCGAAACACTGAATGATGTAACAGCACATGCGGAGATGCTGGCTATCACTTCTGCAGCCGGCTATCTCGGAGGCAAATACCTGAGTGAATGCACGTTGTACATAACCCTTGAACCCTGCACCATGTGCGCCGGTGCATTGTACTGGAGCCAAATCGGGAAAATCGTTGTTGGTGCCGAAGACCAAAAACGTGGCTTTAGAAAAATTGGAAATTTACTGCATCCGAGAACCGGCATTACATTCGGTGTAAAGGAAGAAGAATGCAGCAGACTGCTGAAAGATTTCTTCAAAGAAAAAAGATAATTCCAAATAAATTCAAGGATTTCCTGAGAAGTTTCGTAACTTTCTGCCACAAATATAAATTATCAAAGGATATGAAAAATTTAAAAATGATGGCACTATGTGTAGCCTTTGGGTTATTCGCAGCTTCTTGTTCATCGACAAGAAGTTTAACCTATGATATCATGCCAAAAGAAGGTACGGCGACTGGCGGATCCGTAAGCTTTGTTCAAAAGGACGGCCAGGTAACCATGACAGTTGATGCCACAGGGCTGACTCCCGGGCTTCATGCCATACACCTGCACGAGACGGCGGATTGTTCCGCAGCTGACTTCACTTCAACAGGCGGACATTGGAACCCGGCCGGAAGCGACCACGGAAGATGGGGCGAGGAACATTTCCACATGGGTGACATCGGCAACCTGAATGCGGACAGCAATGGAAACGCAAAACTGATTTTTGTAACCGACCATTGGTGCATCGGCTGCTCGGACAGCTCCAAAAACATCCTTGGCAAAAGCGTAATTATTCATGAAGCTGAAGATGATTTCCATACCCAGCCTACGGGCAATGCCGGTGGAAGAATCGGCTGTATTGAAATTAATTGATGTGCTTGATGAGATTACAGTACTGTAATTTTTAAGATACAAACAAAAAACCCGACATTGAATCCGGGTTTTTTTGTTTTTATTGGAATGAAATTTATTTCAAAAGTGCATTCACATTGCGTACTGCATCGGCAGCCGTTGCGAATTTCTCTTTTTCATCATCCGTCAAGTCGATATTTACAATTTCTTCCAAACCATTTTTTCCAATGATGGAAGGTACTCCCATACAAATATCTGATTGCCCGTATTCTCCGTCAAGCAATATAGAGCAAGGAATCATTTTTCTTTGGTCGCAAATGATGGATTGCACCAATACGGAAACCGCTGCACCTGGTGCATACCAAGCGGAAGTTCCGAGAAGTTTGGTCAGCGTAGCTCCTCCCACACGGGTTTCTTGTTCCACATATTCCATTTTTTCCTGATTCAGGAATTCGGATACAGGCACGCCGTTTCGGGTTGCTTTCGTCATCAGCGGCACCATTCCTGTATCAGAATGCGCCCCAACTACCATCCCATCTACATCGGAAATCGGACAATCCAAAGCTTCCGCCAAACGGTATTTGAAACGTGCAGAATCTAATGCGCCACCCATCCCGATGATGCGTTCCTTGGCGATTCCAAGGGTTTTGTGCAACATATAAGTCATGGTATCCATCGGATTGGAAACTACCACGAAAACTGCATCAGGGGAATGCGCCAGAAGGTTTTGGGCTACCTGCTTGACAATTCCGGCGTTGGTATCAATCAATTCTTCGCGCGTCATGCCGGGTTTTCTCGGAATACCCGAAGTGATGACTGCCACTTTGGAATTGGCTGTTTTGGAATAATCATTGGTCGATCCCGTAATTTTGGTGTCAAATCCGTTCAGGGATGCCGTTTGCATTAAATCCATGGCTTTCCCTTCGGCAAATCCTTCTTTGATATCTACTAAAACAACTTCTGATGCAAAATTTTTGAGTGCAATGTATTCAGCGCAACTCGCGCCTACTGCTCCAGCCCCTACTACAGTTACTTTCATATGTTTTTATTATTAATTCGTTTAGGCTGACAAATATACAGATTAATAATAATTTCTTATTCGATATGCTGAACTCTTTTCAAACATTTAGCGGCTGAATCGGATAGACAGCTTTGTCAATTTTTGAAAACCTTTGAGACTTCATCCTTCCCATCTTAAAATCCAAAAATTCCAACAACCTCTTTCCTTCGGTCTCTTACAATTCCGATATTTATTAATTTTGCTACGGAATGCAGGCGATTAGAAAAACACTAACCATCTTCTGGAAATGCTGGTTTTATTTATTGACCGGCACTTTAGTTATCCTTATCGGGGTATGCTGGGTTTATCCACTCTCATTTTCTTCAAAAACATTTCCGCTTGCATACAAGGGAATCCGACTTTGGGCAATTTTGATTTTCTATGGTTCCGGATTTCAACTATCGGTTGAAAGAAATAAAACCTTAGACAAAAACAGACCTTATATTTTCATAGCCAATCATACCTCGATTCTTGACATCATGGTCATGGCCATTATACATCCACATCATCCCGTTGTTTTTGTGGGCAAAGAGGAATTGGCACGGTTACCGATTTTTGGCCGGATTTACCGCAGAATCTGTATTGTGGTAGATCGTTCGGACATCAGAAGTCGCACCCATGTTTACAAATTAGCCAAAGAAAGAATCAATGAAAATGAAAGCCTCGTGATTTTCCCGGAAGGCGGTATTCCACCTACTGAAACCCAGTTGCAAAAATTCAAAGACGGCCCATTTACCATTGGAATTACGGCCAAAACGCCAATCGCAGTTTATTCAATCAAAGGATTGAAAACAATGTTTCCAGAAGCTTTTTTCAAAGGTCGCCCCGGCAAAGTAAAAGTAAAATTACTCGATATTATTCAAACTGAAAATTTATCTTTGGACGATAAAAACACGGTCAAAGCACATTGTTTTGATATAATACTCACAGAATTAAACAGTTGACGACTTGGCATTAATCGCATATACAGACGGTTCGGCATTGGGAAATCCCGGAAAAGGTGGCTATGCCGTGGTGTTGATGGAAACCGAAATGAAGCTGAAAAAAGAAATCAAAAGAGGATTCCGCAACACGACCAATAACCGCATGGAACTGATGGCTGTCATTGCAGCCTTGGAAGCCCTGAAAATCATTCCATCGGAAATTACGATTTACACCGATTCAAAATATGTACATGACGCCGTGGAAAAGAAATGGGTTTTCGGCTGGGAAAAGAAAGGATTCAAAGGCAAAAAAAACCCGGATTTATGGAAGCAATTTCTCAAATCTTATCGGCAGCACAAAGTTACTCTTCAATGGGTCAAAGGCCATGCCGGGGATCCGCTCAATGAACGCGCCGACCAGCTTGCCGTTGCCGCTGCCAATTCCAAGAATCCGGAAATCGATATCGGTTACGAATCCCAAAATCATGATTTGAAATTGTTATAACATCTAAATTCAGGGATTTTGCTAATTTTGGAGCCGGAATAGATTTGCGAAAATTAATCGGAAATTTTTCAAACCTCAGAAAATAATTAAAAATGAAAAAAATAATCATCATCGTATTCATGGCTTTTGCTGCATTTTCTTGCAACAAGCCGGTAAAAGTCGCCACTTTTTCGGGCAACATTGACAATGCTGTAAACGACAGTGTTTATTTGACCAGCAATGATTATAGAAAGGCTTTTGCCCTCAATGACGGTGCGTTTTCAGACACACTGAAAATTGATGCGCCGGGTTATTATAAATTTTTCTCGGACAAAGAATATACCTGGGTTTATTTGCAACCCGGGGATGAATTGTCGCTTTCCACCAATATGCATGACTTTGACAACAAGCTAACATACAGCGGAGTAAGGTCTGAGGAAAATAATTTTATCGCCAAAAAAATGAATAAAGAAATTCACATGACCGGTGATCCTTTTGAATTTTTCTCCGTAGATGCACAAACTTTCAAGCAGAATTTGGAAAACTACAGAGACGAAATGCTTGCGGAACTTGAGAACAGCAAGACGAGCAAAGAATTTAAAGCTTTGGAAAAAAAGAACTTACAGTTCAATTATTATTCATATCTCGCAAAATATCCGGATGCACATAATTATTTCACTAAAGCAAACATTGAATTGCCCAAGGAATTTGCTGCTGAACTCGACGGCATTGACACGGATAACGAAGAGGATTTCATCAATATCCCGGAATACAACGATTATATCATGTATCTGAACACCGTGGAATTGTCAAAAGTCAAAACCGGTGATGAAATCGTTGCTATTCTTGATGGCATCAAATCCGGGAAAATCAGGGATGGCGTCATTAGAAATTTCCTGATTTACCAGATTGGTTCAGGGGCGCCCTACGCCCAACAATTGAACGAATACATTCAGAACCGTTCGGCAGATGAAGGGCTGAAAAAATTAGCCGCTGCCAATTTTGAAAAAATCGAAAAACTGATTCCGGGCAAACCTTCTCCAAAATTTGCTTATCCCGACATCGACGGCAACACGGTAGCCTTGGATGATTTGAAAGGCAATCTGGTTTACATCGATGTTTGGGCAACTTGGTGTGTGCCTTGTTTGCAGGAAATCCCTTCGCTGAAACAGTTAGAATCAGATTACGAAGACAAAGACGTACATTTTGTCAGTATGTCCATCGACCAAAAACGGGATTTTGAAAAATGGCAGAATATGGTTAGGGAAAAAGAACTTCAAGGGATTCAAATTTTTGCCGACAACGATTGGAAATCTCAATTTGTTCAGGATTACAACATTAACGGGATTCCGCGATTCATACTTTTGGACAAAGAAGGAAATATCATTAACGCAAATGCACCCCGTCCTTCCAATCCTGAGATCCGAACTTTATTGGATGAAAACATATAACCATCTCATTTGAAATCAGCTGATTAAACCGTTTTTTTCAATTGTTTACAAATCAAGGTTTCTGGATTTCCTGTTGTTCTTTGAGCATGGAGGGAACGATAAGATAATAACCGATGGCCGTCAATACAAGTAGAACTCCGGTGCCGAACCAAAGCATCCGGAAGCCGTAAGTTTCTGCAATATGTGTTCCCAGAAAAGGGGTAATAATAAAGGAAATGGCAAAGCCGATACCCAGCGTTCCCATGTAAGCACCTTTGTTGTTTTCACCGGAACGAATGGCAGTTACTGTTGATGTAAAAGGCAGTACCCAGATTTCGCCGATACTCATCAACGAAATAGAAAGGATGAGCATTGGAATTGTACTCCAAATGCCCAACATCGCATATCCGGCACCGCAAAAAATCGTTCCCAAAAACAAAGTAAAACCTAATCCCATTCGCTTTTCTGCGAAATTGACTAACAGCATTTCAAGTATCACAATGAAAATTCCGCTGAATCCCAGAATATAGCCAATCGCCTGTTGAGAAAGTCCGGCTTCAACTTTGTAGAAAATAGTCAGCGTACTCAAGAGTTGAAAAAAACAAACAGCGAAAAGCAAACATAAAAATGAGAAAAACAAAAATTTCATATCCAGATACGGCGATCTTTCTTTGACCAAATTGACCTTTTTAATAATCTTTCTGTCCACACTCTGTCTTTTTCTGAAAAAACGAACATAGACAATACCGGAAATCAAAGCACCCGCGGCATTGAAGAAAAACAGAAAATCATACGAAATTGCGGAAAGTATTCCTCCCATGGCTGGTCCGATTGAAAATCCAAGATTGACCGCCATCCTATTGAGCGAAAAAGAACGGGTGATATTTCCTTTTTTAGCGTATTTGGTGATGGCCACAGAATTGGCTGGGCGGAAACATTCCGTTACCGAGCTTTGAAGAAACATGATGATGGCAAGGCTAATTTCAGTTTTGAAAAACGGCATCAAACAGAACAAGGGTACACTCAAAAACAAACTGAGAAACTGTACTTTGAACTCGCCGATTTTATCCGTAATCATACCTCCTAACCAGGAGCCGACTACCGAACCAATTCCGAAACAACTCAGCACCAAACCCGCTGTTTCTATTTTAAACCCCAAATAATCGGTCATGTAAATTCCGAGAAAAGGAAGCACCATAGAGCCACTGCGGTTGATGAGCATCACCACAGCCAGCATCCAGCTTTCCGGAGAAAGACCACGAAATGAATGGGTATAAATTTTTAAAATATTCATATAAAGCTCAATGTCTGCGGACAAAAAAAGCAGCCTGTCATCCAAGCTGCTTTTCGTTAATCATTATAATTAATTGCTTATGCTTCGATAACTTTGATGTCCACTCGTCTGTTTTTAGCTCTGCAAATATCATCGCTGTTGCTTGGGCAGATAAAGTGTTGTGCTCCGTAGCCTTCAGACTGCATTCTGGAAGCTTCCACGCCGAATTTAATCAAGGCGTTCTTTACGGTGCTGGAACGATCTGTTGAAACTTTCAAATTGATGTCATCTGATCCGGTATTGTCGGTATAACCACCGATTTTGATTTTTGCATTGGGAAATTCTTCCATCAAAACAGCAATGTTTTGAAGCTGACTTTCGTAATTCGGAATCATTTGAGCAGAGCCTTTTCGGAACTGAATCCGGTCTAAAGTTACCCACAAATCTTTTTGTGCTTTATCGGCACTGATGATGTTGCTGCCTCTTCTCAGAAATTGCATCAATCTTGCTTCCGTAGAAGATTTTCCCACTTTCAGGATTTCCCCGGAAGGCATTCTCAAATCAACAATTTCTCCTGAATCATAAATGAAATTCCCTTGATCATCTATTTGATTGACCACTTTAGTGTCATTCATTGCCATGCTTTTATCAACTACATGACCACCTAAAATCGGTGCTAAAATCAATCCGACCAAACAAGTAAGTTTAATCAAAATATTCATGGAAGGGCCAGAAGTATCTTTGAACGGGTCGCCCACAGTATCACCGGTAACGGCTGCTTTGTGTGCTTCAGAACCTTTGTAAGTCATTTTTCCGTCGATTTCCACGCCTGCTTCAAATGATTTTTTAGCATTGTCCCAAGCTCCTCCGGCGTTGTTTTGGAAAATCGCCCACAACACCCCTGAAACCGTAACGCCAGCCATATAAGCACCCAAAGCTTCTGCGCCCATAGTGAACCCGATCACAATCGGTGTCAGAATGGTCAGTGCTCCCGGCAGCATCATTTCTCTCAATGCGGCTTGTGTGGAGATTTCAACACATTTCCCGTATTCCGGTTTTGCTTTTCCTTCAAGGATTCCGGGGATTTCTTTGAATTGACGACGAACTTCCATGACCATGGCCATTGCTGCTTTTCCTACAGATTTCATGGCCAATGCGGAGAATACCACAGGAATCATCGCACCGATAAATAAAGCTGCAAGGGTTTTGGCTTTAAAAATATTGATGCCGTCAATGCCGGTCATGGTCACATAAGCGGCAAACAAAGCCAAAGCAGTCAATGCCGCAGATGCAATGGCGAAGCCTTTACCGATGGCTGCTGTTGTATTTCCAACTGAATCTAAGATGTCTGTTTTCTCTCTTACCTCTTTCGGCAATTCACTCATTTCCGCAATTCCACCTGCATTGTCCGCTATCGGACCAAAGGCATCAATCGCCAAAGCCATTGCGGTCGTAGCCATCATCGCTGAAGCTGCCATCGCAACGCCATAGAATCCGGCTAATTCATAAGAACCCCAAATGGCAAATGCAAAAAGAAGTACGGATGAGAAAGTGGAAATCATCCCGGTTGATAATCCGGCAATGATATTGGTTGCTGCACCCGTAGATGAATTTTTAACAATATCCAAAACCGGTTTTTTACCCAAACCGGTATAATGTTCTGTAATTAATGAAATCAAACCGCCCACGGCAAGTCCAATCAATGACGCAAAAAACACATTATTTCTTCCGATAACATAAATTCCTTCACCAAAGAAATCCATATAAATATCTTCGGGTAACATCCACTGAATCAGAAAATAAACCGCAATTGCGGTGATGCCGATGGCAGTCCAGTTACCTAAGTTTAATGCAGCCTGCACCTTAGATTCGCGGGCGTCATTGCTTTTAATTCTAACGAGAAATGTTCCGATGATGGAAGCTATAATTCCCACTCCGGCAATCATAACCGGCAAAATAATCGGCCCCAATCCTCCAAAATCATCTGAAAAAGGAACTCCGTTCTGAGTTACATAATCTCGGATTACATAATTCCCCAAAACCATGGTTGCCAAGACAGTAGCCACGTATGACCCGAAGAGGTCGGCACCCATTCCGGCTACGTCCCCCACATTGTCACCTACATTATCGGCGATGGTCGCAGGGTTTCTTGGATCATCTTCCGGAATTCCCGCTTCCACTTTTCCAACCAAATCCGCCCCCACGTCGGCAGCTTTGGTGTAAATACCGCCACCCACACGTGCAAACAACGCAATGGATTCAGCACCCACAGAGAATCCTGCCAATGCTTCCAACACAATGGTCATATCGGTAACAAAGTCGCCGGTTTCCCCCATCAGTTGTTTGGTAAGGAAAATAAAAATCAATGCAAGTCCCAATACAGCCAGACCGGCTACGCCTAATCCCATCACGGTACCACCAGAAAAGGATACATCCAATGCTTTGGGAAGGCTGGTTCTTGCAGCCTGTGTGGTTCGTGTATTGGCAGAAGTTGCTACACGCATCCCGATGTTTCCTGCAAATGCGGAGAATACCGCACCTATGATAAAGGCAGGGACAATCAACCAATGTGTGGTTGGTACTTCGTAGGAAAGCCAGAACAACGCCAGCGCAGCCACTACTACATATATTAATAACAATCGATATTCAGCCGATAAAAAGGCCAAAGCGCCTTCCTGAATACTCTTGGAGATGCTTTGCATTTTTTCATTGCCCGGGTCTTGTTTCTTAACCCACAAATATTTGTAAGCCATTGCAGCTAAACCAATCAGAGCCAGTATTACCGGAATCCATAAAGAAATTTGTTCCATAATGTTTTACTAAATTTTAACAATCTGCAAATATATAGGTTTCCTCTTATTTAAAAAGAATTATCTTCAATTCTGTTTGAGAAAAAGAAGCAAGCAGTCGAAACCGATTTTAATTTTTATTTGTAACTCACCGATTTTATCGCTTTCACGGCATCTTCCACACTTGGGAACCATTCTTCAAACAAATTGCTCGCATAAGGGGCAGAAGTATCCGGCGAAGTGATTCTCTTGATGGGGGCATCGAGATAGTCAAACGCCTTTTGCTGAACCATATAAGTGATTTCAGAAGAAATTGCACCATAAGGCCAGGATTCTTCCATAATGACTAAGCGGTTGGTTTTTTTAACGGAATTAATAATTGTGTCATAATCCATTGGACGTAGTGTTCTCAAGTCGATGATTTCCACGCTGATGCCTTCTTTCTCCAATTGTTCAGCTGCGGCAAAAACATTTTTCATGACTTTTCCGTAGGAAACAATGGTCACATCGCTTCCTTCTTTTTTCACATCAGCCACGCCAATCGGAATCAGATATTCTTCATCAGGAATCTCCATTTTATCACCATACATCTGTTCGGATTCCATGAAAATCACAGGGTCATCATCTCGGATCGCTGATTTCAGCAAGCCTTTCGCATCATAAGGATTGGAAGGAACTATCACTTTCAGTCCCGGGGTATTCGCGTACCAATTGTCAAATGATTGAGAATGCGTCGCCCCCAACTGTCCGGCAGAACCCGTAGGCCCGCGAAATACAATCGGGCAATTCCATTGACCACCGGACATGATATAAATCTTGGCGGCATTGTTGATGATTTGGTCAATTCCGACCAAAGAAAAATTGAAAGTCATAAATTCAATAATCGGGCGACAGCCTCCCATCGCTGAACCCACACCAATACCGGCAAATCCGGCTTCCGCAATCGGGGTATCTATAACTCTTTCCGGACCGAATTCTTCGAGCATTCCTTTGGATGCCTTGTAAGCTCCATTGTACTCCGCTACTTCTTCGCCCATCAAGTAAACGGAAGGGTCTCTTCTCATTTCTTCGCTCATCGCTTCTGCGATTACTTCTCTGAATGTCTTTACTGCCATGATTTTTTTATAAAAATGCAAACAAAATTACAATTTATTTCCAACTCAAAAAGGCTTTACCCAAATTCCCGGCTTTGAAAACCTTGCAAACGCACATTAATTCAATTCCCGGCTTCTAATGATTTCCATCACTCTTTCCAAAGTTTGTTCAACCGTCAATTCTCCATTATCAACCAAAATCGCGTCTTCAGCCTGCCGCAGTGGCGCAATCTCTCGGGTAGTATCCAAGCGGTCGCGTTCATTGATATTTTCGATAACTTCTTGCAAAGTCACCTTTTCTCCTTGTTTTATCAATTCTAAATATCTTCTTTTGGCTCTTTCCTCAGCGGAAGCATTCAAAAATATTTTCAAATCCGCATGGGGAAAAACGACCGTTCCAATATCCCGGCCATCCATCACTATTCCTTTCTTTTTTCCCATTTTCCTTTGTAGGGAAACTGCAAAATCCCGAACTCCTTGAATTTTGGCGAGCCGACTTACATTTTCCGAAATTTCCATGCTTCGGATTTCATTTTCAATATCATTTCCATTCAGATAAATCTCATTTTTTCCGGTGTCCGGATTTCTTTCAAAATGAATTTCAATGGTATCCAAAGCAGGAAGTAAGCGTTCTACATCTACTTCTCCATTTTGAAACATTTGATTTTGCATGGCATACAGGGTAATGGCCCGATACATGGCACCGGAATCAATATGTACATAGCCCAATTTTCTAGCTAATAATTTGGCCAAAGTGCTTTTGCCTGTGGATGAAAATCCGTCAATCGCAATTATCATATCTTGCATAAAACAAAGGTAATGTTTTGGGAGTTAAAATCAGTCGAAACCCAAAAAGGGAAAATTAATAATAAGGATTGCTTCGCCAATAGTTTCTGCCTTGAATCAGGCGGTCGAGATTAACAATGACGCCAAAATGATTGGTCGATGCACCTTTGTAATAATTGGCATGTGCGAAATCGAGCCGAAAGGCATTAATTCTGATGCCAAAACCATAAGTCAAACCGGCAAAAGTCCGGTGGTCTTCAATTCTTAATTCATTGCCACGCTTAAAATTATAGCCGACTCTAAGGTTGAAGCCCTGTCCCGGAAAAAGTTCCATCCCGGCAGAAACATGGTCAATGACTTTACGACCGAATTTGATTTCACGTCCGTTTTTGTCATAGGATTCGGAAATGTCAAATTTCTGTAAATCATGCAAAGTCAAACTCAATTCAATCGGAACATGCTCTAAACGATGCGAAAATCCCAGGTTGATTTGGAGTGGCATTTTCTCTTTTTTTCCGGCATAAGTCTGAATCTGTGTGCCGACATTACGCACCGAAAGCGCGATATTGGTATTGAAATCGATGTCGTGATAAACAATCCCGAAATCCATGGCCACACCTTGTGAGGAATAGGTTTCAATCCGAGAATTAATGTATTTTACGGCTGCGCCGACCGAAAAGAAATCACCCAGCCGACGGGCATAGCCGATGGAAACCGCTGCGTCTCTGGCACTGAAATCACCCGTTTCATTATCAAACTCATCAAAACCCCGAAAATCACCATAATCTACGTATTGACCATGAATGGACAAAAACTGGTCATCATCGTACTGATACACGGCAGAAGCTGTTCCAAAACTAACGCCCGCCAGATATTTGATGTAATTCAAACCCAACTGACCATGTGAATGCTCATTGGCAAGTGCCGGATTCCAATACGACATATTCGGGTCAGAATCCCAAGCTGACTGTGCATTTCCTCCCAAAGCGGCCTGCCGCGGAGAAGTGGTGATATTGACAAATTCAAATACACGCGTCCCGTCCTGCGCAAAGCTGAAGATGCTCCATAGAAAAATCAGTAACGCCGTTGGTTTTGTCATTTGGCAAAAGTAATCATAATGTAAGTAACGAAAACACATGTTTTTTCTTGTATTTAATCCGGATGAACTCCATTTTTTTACAGTATCCGCCGGATTTCTCAATTCGGTCATTTACATTTTTGAAAAACATTATCTTTGTTTTCAATAAGAAATTCCGTTCGGTGAAATATTACATCATTGCAGGCGAAGCTTCGGGGGATTTACATGGTGCCAACCTGATGAGAGCATTGAAAATCAAAGATCCCCAATCGCAATTCCGGTTTTGGGGTGGAGATTTAATGCAGGAACAAGGCGGAACGCCAGTGAAACATTACCGTGAACTTGCGTTTATGGGGTTTTCGGAAGTAATCATGAACCTGCGAACGATTTTGGGAAATATTTCATTCTGCAAAAAAGACATTCAGCAATGGCAACCGGACGCAGTAATTCTGATTGATTATCCGGGATTTAACTTGAGAATTGCTGAATTTGTCCAAAAATCGGGCATTAAAGTTTATTACTATATCTCACCCCAAGTCTGGGCATGGAAAACCGGTCGGGTCAAATCCATCAAAAAATTTGTGGACAAAATGTTTGTCATCCTGCCGTTTGAAAAGGATTTTTATGCAAAATATGATTACAAAGTGGATTTCGTGGGGCATCCGCTACTTGATGCCATGCAGGATTTGACTACTAAAAATCCTGAAAAATTCAAATCCGAAAACAAATTAGACAAACGAAAAATCATCGCCTTGCTGCCCGGCAGCCGGAAACAGGAAATCAAAGTCAAACTGCCGATTATGCTTTCGGTGGCTGAATATTTTCCGGACTACCAGTTTGTGGTAGGCGGCGCACCTTCTCAAGAAGCTTCTTTTTACAAGGAGATCGCTCAAAAAGATTTGAAAATCGTATTCGGACAAACTTATGATTTAATCCGCTGTTCGGAAGCCGCATTGGTCACTTCTGGAACGGCAACTTTAGAAACGGCTTTGCTCAATACACCGGAAGTGGTTTGCTACAAAGGAAGCCGAATCTCCTATGAAATCGGAAAACGCGTGGTGAAATATGTGAAATTCATCGCTTTGGTCAATTTGATTATGAATCGGGAAGTCGTCAAAGAGCTGATTCAATCTGACCTCAATACCCAAAATCTGAAAACGGAATTGGCGAAAATTCTTCAAGATGAAAAACGAAATCAAATCCTGAAAGATTATGCAGAACTTCGTGAAAAATTAGGCGGCCCGGGGGCTTCGGAAAGAACCGCAGAATTGATTGTGGAGGATTTGAAATTAAAGTGAAACGCCAGCAGGCGCACGTTCAAAACTGGTAACTGAAACCCAAAGAAGCCACAGGTTTCATGACGAGATTCAATTCAAAGTTTATCCCAAAATCCCTACCGTATCGCAATCCGACTGGCATGATATTGAAACCTAAGAAAGTATCACTTTGCTCTAACTGCTGATCCTCCGATTGATCTGTTTCCCATTTTCTGCTTAGAAATCCGACCCCAAGACTGACACCCGAATAAACCCTGAATTTTCGTTCGGGTTTTGTCCAATAATGATTGACCGTGGGAAGTACCATGAACAAATTCTGTTTGGAAATATCATAATGACCTTTATAAAATCCGTTTATCAATGCAATTCCGTATTGCCATTTCCGGTTATCAGAATTCAAATAAAATTCCACATCCAAAGTTCCCTGACTTATTGCCCAGGCTTCTTCTGTTCCCGCAAAAGTGGTTCCTAATATAGAAAAAATAGTTGCCGTAGCATCCATCAAGGAAGGCGAACCGTACAATGCTTTTACTTCGAATTGCTGTGATTTGGTCTGAATGGCGAAAGTCAAAACAAAAAGGATGATAATCGACCGTTTCATTTGTATGATTTTCCGCAAAGATGGGGGTAAAAATTTGATAAAAACAAAAACAGACCAAAAAAATCGGTCTGTTTTTGTTGCTAATATTTTTAAAAAAAATCGGATTACATCATTCCGGGCATGCCTCCACCCATTGGTGGCATGGCGGGTTCATCCTTTTTGATTTCAGTAATTACGGCTTCGGTTGTAATCAGCATTCCGGAAACAGAAGCTGCGTTTTCCAAAGCAACGCGGGTTACTTTTGTCGGATCGATGATACCTGATTTCAAAAGATTTTCGTATTTGTCTTCTTTTGCATTGTATCCGAAATCCGCTTTCCCTTCTTTAACTTTTGCCACTACGACAGAACCCTCTACACCGGCGTTATTTACGATTTGGCGAAGCGGCTCCTCGATGGCTCTTCTGATGATGGAAATTCCGGTTTCTTCGTCGGCGTTATCTCCTTGAAGTGATTTCAATGAATCCAAGGCACGGATGTAGGCTACTCCGCCACCGGCTACGATTCCTTCTTCCACAGCAGCTCTGGTCGCATGCAATGCATCATCGATTCTGTCTTTTTTCTCTTTCATTTCAACTTCAGAAGCAGCACCTACGTAAAGCACAGCTACGCCACCTGCCATTTTCGCCAAACGCTCTTGCAATTTTTCTCTGTCATAGTCGCTGGTGGTCGTTTCAATCTGAGATTTAATCTGACCTACTCGGGCTTTGATGTCATTTTTCTTGCCTTTTCCATTGACGATGGTGGTGTTGTCTTTGTCAATCTGTACTTTCTCAGCTGATCCTAACATGTCCAAGGTTGCATTTTCAAGTGTGAATCCCTGTTCTTCGGAAATCACCGTTCCTCCAGTCAGAATGGCGATGTCTTCCAACATGGCTTTTCTTCTGTCTCCAAAGCCCGGTGCTTTCACGGCAGCCACTTTCAAGGAACCTCTCAGGCGGTTGACAACCAAAGTAGCCAATGCCTGTCCTTCCACTTCTTCAGAAATAATCATCAACGGACGACCTGATTGTGCCACCGGCTCCAATACTGGAAGAATATCCTGAAGATTGGATATTTTTTTGTCATAAAGCAAGATATACGGATTTTCCAATTCCGCAATCATTTTATCGGGATTGGTTACAAAATACGGAGATTGATAACCTCTATCAAACTGCATTCCTTCCACGATATCCACGTAAGTTTCAGTTCCTTTGGCCTCTTCCACGGTGATAACTCCTTCTTTACCAACTTTTCCGAAAGCTTCAGAAATCAAAGAACCGATGTTCTCGTCATTGTTGGCAGAGATGGAAGCCACCTGCTGAATTTTCTCAGAACTATCTCCTACTTTCTGAGATTGTTTTTTCAAATTGGCTACAACTGCTTGGACTGCTTTGTCAATTCCTCTTTTCAAATCCATTGGATTGGCTCCTGCAGCAACGTTTTTCAATCCTTCCCGGATGATGGCTTGCGCCAAAACAGTTGCTGTGGTAGTTCCATCACCGGCCACGTCATTGGTTTTGGAAGCAACTTCTTTCACCATTTGTGCGCCTAAGTTTTCTACCGGATCTTCCAATTCGATTTCTTTGGCTACGGAAACTCCGTCTTTGGTGATGGTTGGCGCGCCGAATGATTTTTCCAACACTACATTTCGACCTTTGGGGCCGAGTGTAACTTTTACTGTATCAGCTAATTTATCGACTCCTTTTTTGAGGCCGTCTCTTGATTCAACATTGAATTTAATATCTTTTGCCATTTTCTGTTTTTTAAATTTTTATTGTGATTTTTAACTAAAAAAAGTATCAGCGACCGGATTTCCGGTGAGTGATACTTTGAAATTAAACAATTGCCAAAATGTCGGATTCTTTCATGATTAGATAATCCTTTCCTTCCCATTTCAGTTCAGTTCCGGAATATTTTCCATAAAGCACATTGTCGCCCACTTTGACGGTCATAGGCTCATCTTTTTTGCCGTTTCCGACAGCAACAACTTTTCCTTGTTGCGGTTTTTCTTTGGCGTTGTCAGGAATTATAATCCCTGATGCGGTTTTGGTTTCGGCAGGAGCCGGCTCAATTACCACACGGTCTGCCAACGGTTTAATCGTAATCTTTGACATATTCTTTAATTTTAATTTAATTATTATTTAAAAATTTTATAATCCTTATTTGACGAAAAGTGTGCCAAGTGTTTAATGTAGAATCAATGACATAATCAACTGTCATTTTCATAAATAATGACTGACAAGTTGTCGGAATATTACCACTTTTCCTTGCATAAATTTGTCATAAAAACAGGGGTATAAAAAGGAAAAATTCAATCACTTTGAAACGGAGATTGAATTTTTCTTTCAGAAAATGATTCCTGATAATTGATGTTAAAAAATTTCAGACTTTTTCAACTTGCATAAAAGAAAGTTCCAATGGTGTTTTTCTTCCGAAAATCAACACCATTACTTCCAATTTTCTTTTGTCTTCGTTTACTTTTTCGATGGTTCCGTTGAAGCCGTTGAATGGGCCGTCGATAACTTTGACAACTTCTCCTTCGAGGAAAGGGATGTTGAACAAGCTGTCGTCTGATTCAGCTAATTGATCTACTCTTCCAAGCATTTTATTGACTTCGGCTTGTCGCATTGGAACGGGATCGCCACCTTTGGTTGAACTCAGAAAACTGATTACGCCCGGAATGTTTTTGATGACGTGAACCACTTCTCCTTCTAATGACGCTTCGATCATGATGTAACCGGGATAATAGACTTTTTCCTTCTGCGTCCGCTTGCCGTTCTTCATGTGAACCACTTTCTCCATCGGAACAACTATCTGCCCGACATTATCCTCCAACTTATGGTACTTTATCTCATTCTCAATATAAGTTTTGATTTTAATTTCCTGCCCGCTGACGGTCTTCAAAACGTACCATTTCTTACTGCCCATGACTTTAATCTTTATTATCTGAGTATCTCAAATAAGTTTTTAATGATTACGTTTCCAAAGAAAGAGTCAACCGCATACAAGAACAGGGCTAAAATCAAGGTTGCTATTGCCACGATGATGGTGTCCTGCTGCAAGGATGCCCAGGTTGGCCAAGTTACATGATCTTTGAATTCGTAATAAGATTCTTTTATAAAATTTAATGCTTTCATAACTTCCTTTTCTGCACGGGCACAAGGATTCGAACCCTGATCGACGGTTTTGGAGACCGTAATTCTACCATTGAACTATGCCCGTAATTTAGATAAAGGTGTCCTGATTTTATTCAAAACCGGACACCTTTATAATTATTCTTTATGTATTTTCTGATCTAAAATCAAAGAATCTTAGTTACCTGGCCGGCTCCTACTGTTCTACCTCCTTCACGGATAGCGAAGCGAAGTCCTTCATTAAGTGCAATCGGCTGAATCAGTTTCACAGTGATTGTCAGGTTATCTCCAGGCAACACCATTTCCACGCCTTCCGGCAGCTGGATTTCTCCTGTTACGTCAGTTGTTCTAACATAGAATTGAGGACGATAGTTGTTGTGGAACGGCGTATGACGACCACCTTCTTCTTTCGTAAGGATATAAACCTCAGCTTGGAATTTATCGTGTGGAGTTACGCTGCCTGTTTTGGCAATTACCATACCGCGACGGATATCTCCTTTCTCAATACCTCTCAGCAAAAGGCCAACGTTGTCTCCGGCTTCTCCTCTGTCAAGAATTTTACGAAACATTTCAACGCCGGTAATCGTTGAAGTCAACTTTTCAGCACCCATACCTACGATGTCCACAGGATCTCCGGTGTTGATTACACCTGATTCGATTCTACCTGTAGCCACAGTACCACGACCAGTGATTGAGAATACGTCTTCAACCGGCATCAAGAATGCTTTGTCTTGGTCACGAACGGGAAGTTCGATCCATTCGTCAACGGCTTCCATCAGTTTCATCACTGAATCCACCCATTTTTGTTCACCATTCAAAGCCCCTAAAGCAGAACCTTGAAGTACAGGAGTATTGTCTCCGTCATATTCATAAGAAGAAAGCAGGTCTCTTACCTCCATTTCTACCAATTCCAACAATTCCGGGTCATCTACCATGTCCACCTTGTTAAGGAAAACAACGATACGCGGAACGTTAACCTGACGACACAAAAGGATGTGTTCACGAGTTTGCGGCATAGGTCCGTCAGTAGCGGCAACGACCAAAATCGCGCCATCCATCTGAGCAGCACCCGTAACCATGTTCTTTACATAGTCGGCGTGTCCGGGGCAGTCAACGTGAGCATAGTGACGGTTTGCAGTCTGGTATTCCACGTGAGAAGTGTTGATGGTGATCCCTCTTTCTTTTTCTTCGGGAGCGTTATCAATCTGGTCATAAGCTTTTGCCTCAGACAATCCGGCATCAGCCAATACCTTTGTAATTGCGGCAGTCAAAGTGGTTTTTCCGTGGTCAACGTGACCGATGGTACCGATGTTCAAATGCGGCTTATTACGTTCGAATTTTTCTTTTGCCATTTTAAATAATTTCTATTGTTATACTAATTCTAATTAAACTCATCCATTCGGATGATGATTTTTCTTTATTCAATTTTGTTTCGCAATAATCCTTAACCATCGAATCACTCGCCGGTATCAGAGGCTTGCTTCGCTTAGAGCCAATGACGGGATTTGAACCCGTGACCTCGTCCTTACCAAGGAAGCGCTCTACCCCTGAGCTACATCGGCCAAAAACAGAGCGGGAGACGGGATTCGAACCCGCGACATTCAGCTTGGAAGGCTGACGCTCTACCAACTGAGCTACTCCCGCTTGTATTTAATTCTATATTTCAAATCATCCTTGTGGATGAAGCATTTCTTTTAAGTGGGGAGAGCAGGATTCGAACCTACGAAGACTATGTCAGCAGATTTACAGTCTGCCCTCGTTGACCGCTTGAGTATCTCCCCAATGCTAGACTTTAGAGCCGGCAGAGGGATTCGAACCCACGACCCCGAGATTACAAATCACGTGCTCTGGCCAGCTGAGCTATGCCGGCTTTTATACTCTACATTTTTATATAAAAGAACAGTCCGCTTTTACAAACGGACTGCAAATTTACAAAGTTTTGTGTATTCTCCAAATTTTTAGAAAAAAATTTCAAATGGCTACCTTGCGGCAGATTTCTCTTTTCTTTTTATAAGGATTTTTTTCAGCGCATCTATTGATAAATCTATACATTCCTCAAAGGTTTGACCGGATTTTTTCACTACAATATCATCTCCGGGTACTTCCAAACGGATGTCCACAAATTTATTTTCTTTCTCAGACATGTTTTCCACACGCATAGAAACTTGGGCGGCGATGATTTTGTCGTAGAATTGTTCTAATTTACTTAATTTTTTGTCTAAGTAATCCGGCAAATCCGGTTTGGCATTGAAATTTACGGTTTGAAGTTTAATGTTCATTGCGTTTTGATTTTTCGCTCCTTGGATGAGCTTGGTTAAACACTGTTTTTAATTGGTCAATATTCACATTCGTATAAACCTGGGTGGCTGCCAAACTTGAATGCCCCAAAAGTGCTTTGATGGAATTCAGGTCTGCGCCGTGGTTCAGCAAGTGCGTCGCAAAACTATGCCTCAAAATATGAGGGCTTGTTTTCTGCTTCGAACTGACGAGACTAAGGTAATGATTTACGATATTATACACAAGCTTATCTGAAAAAGCTTTCCCTTTTTCGGTCAGAAAAAGTTCAGCGGAATTTTCCGGATATGCCAACTTTCTTTCCTTTATATATAAGGTGATGCTTTCCAACAAATTCTCTCCAATCGGCACAAGGCGTTCCTTGCCGCCTTTGCCCATAATCCGGATTTGTCTTTGCATCAAATCCACATCATCCATTTTCAATTGAATCAATTCCGCACGTCGCATTCCGGTCTGATAAAACAAGTCGATAATCATCCGGTCTCTTTTTCCAATGAAATCATCGGGAAAGAGATTGGGCGTATCAAATAGCCTTTGGATTTCCTCTTCGGCCAATGGCACCTGTACTTTGTTGTAATGTTTCAAAGTGTGAATTCCGGTGGTTGGGGACAATTCTATTTCTCCGATTTTCAAGAGATATTTGAAAAATGTATTCAGCACGCTGATTTTTCGGTTGATACTTCTTTCCGACAGACCGGATTGGGACAAATGCATCAGAAAATTGCGGATATCCGTTTTTTCCGCTTCGGAAACCCCTTTGATTGTGGATTCCGTCAGTAGAAATCTCCTGAAATCTTCCAAATCATTTTGATAACTCTCAATGGTTTTCTGAGCATATTTTTTCTCAACAGACAGATATTCTAAAAATTTGGATATAAGCATAAAAAAACCTGTTCATCAAAGTTACAAAAACTTCAATAAACAGGTGTTTATTTTCTAAAATTAATCTTCTTATGCTTCTTCCAAACTTTGCTGACGCTGTTTGTACGCAGCTCTTGCTTTTTCTTGTCTTTTTGTTACAGAGGGTTTGGTAAACTGCTGACGACTTCTTAATTGACGAACCACACCGGTTTTGTCAAATTTTCTTTTATATCGCTTCAACGCTCTGTCGATGGATTCGCCGTCTTTTACTGTTACTATCAACATAATTAATCTCTTATTTTTTAGGAGTGCAAATATAGGGATGATTTTTATTAAGACAAAATGTTTGTCAATTATTTAATCTTTCAGAATATTTCTGCCGATTACTAACTTCTGAATCTCGGTTGTTCCCTCTCCAATGGTGCATAATTTTGAGTCGCGATAATATTTTTCCGCCGGAAAATCTTTGGTATAGCCATAGCCTCCAAAAATTTGCACTGCTTCATTAGAAATTCTCACACAAGCTTCGGAAGCATAATATTTGGCCATTGCCCCTTCTGTGGTCATCGGCAACCCATTGTTTTTCAGATAAGCTGCTTTACGAATCAACAATTCGGAAGCATCAATTTCGGTGGCCATTTCAGCCAATTTGAAATTGATGGCTTGAAAATTCGCAATAGGCTGTCCAAACTGATGTCGCTCCTTTGCATATTTCAACGCAGCTTTGTAGGCACCTTTTGCAATTCCCAAACTCAACGCAGCAATGGAGATGCGACCACCATCCAAAACAGCAAGTGCCTGCTGAAATCCACTACCAACTTCTCCTAACCTATGAGAATCCGGAACGCTCACATTGTCAAAAATCAATTCTGCGGTTTCTGAAGCCCGCATTCCGAGTTTATTTTCTTTTTTCCCCGAACTGAAGCCGGGCATTCCTTTTTCTAGGACAAAAGCCGTCGAATTGTGCTTGGCTCCTTTTTCGCCGGTTCGGGTCATCACCACCGCAATGTCGCCACTGATGGCGTGTGTGATAAAATTTTTGGAGCCATTGAGTATCCAATTATCCCCATCTTTTTTGGCAGTAGTACTCATGCCGCCGGCATCAGAACCGGTATTGTGCTCAGTCAATCCCCAAGCCCCTATGACTTGCCCAGTCGCCAACTGAGGAAGCCATTTCTTTTTTTGCGCTTCATTTCCGAAAGCCAATATATGATTTGTACACAATGAATTATGCGCTGCCAAAGACAAACCAATGGATGGATCAACTTGAGAAATTTCATCAATGATGGTTACATATTCATCATAAGACAAACCGCTGCCGCCATAAATTTCAGGTACCAAAACGCCCATAAATCCCATTTCACCTAATTTCGTAAAAACCTCAACGGGAAACGCTTGGGCTTCATCCCACTCCATCACATGAGGTTCAATATGTTGCGCAGCAAATTCACGTGCTGATTCGGCTATAATCTTTTGATTCTCGGATAATTCAAAGTTCATTTTATTGCTTTTAATTTGATTGTGGTCAAAATTAAGAAAATTTGAAGAAAGAATGCGTTTTTAAACTTTCTTAAACTTTTCCAAAGTTCGGAACTTTGGAAAAGTTTAAGACCCCCGAAGATCCTGACAAACGATTTATGACTCTTGCAATGACAAAAATCATGAAATGTTTTTTTATTCCACAATTTTATGTTAACTTTGAGGAATTGTTAAATTCAAAAACCTCTATTTGTATGAAAACCATTATTTTAACCATCAGCATTATATTGTCATCTGCTCTGTATATTTCTTGCAATAACAATGATGATGAACCAACGCCAATACCAATAGAAGAAAACGGAATTTCAGGCAAATGGGCTTTAGCTTATAGAAATACCTACGGTATGGGCGAAGCGGAATATCAGGCAGAATATGGAGATTTATTTTTAGAATTCAATCTTGAAAACAATAAAGTTAAAATTATTTCTTCTTTGGATATGACTGTACCTGAAAACATTCAGTTAACAGGGCATTTCAGACAAGCCGGAGAATATGATTTTGCTTTGGAGGAAGATATAGAATTATACGAAGGCTTTTTTTATGAAAACATCGTAAAGTTGAATCTGCCTTATTTATATCAGGGCAATGATTATTGGTTTGAATTTCCCTATTGGGTACAAGGTGATACTTTAAAAATAGGCGAGTCCGATTATCCGCCACAAGCAGATGATGGGGGTTCCGTATGGTATCGTTTTGTCAAGGTAGATTAGTTTATTTTTAATTTATGTAGAATGAAAACCATTGTTTTAAGTACAAATGAAGGTACTTGAAATATAAATTCTCATATCCCTTAAAAAAAAAATTAAAATTTTCAATCATTTTTTTATTTCTATTTATTTGAATCAATTAATTTTACATCAGAATTTCTCATGAATGCAACGCACGCAAAACACTGATTTACATTTATCTGAATTCCGAAAAACAAAATTTTTGAATCTTAGTTTTAACCCTTGAAATAAACATCAAATGATGATTGAGAAAAAAGAACTGCTTTACGAAGGAAAAGCCAAAAAAATATTTTCGACCCCAAACCCCGAAGAAGTCATCGTTTATTTCAAGGATGATGCAACTGCTTTCAATGCGCAAAAGAAAGGGAGTTTCGACAGGAAAGGTGAAATGAACAATGCCATCAGCACGTTGATTTTTGAATATCTACAAAAGAATGGGATTGAAACGCATTTCATCAAAAAACTGAGTATTCGTGAACAATTGGTAAAAAAAGTCAGCATCATCCCGTTGGAGTTTGTTGTCAGAAATTATGTTGCCGGGAGTATGGCAAACAGACTTGGAATTGAGGAAGGCACGAAATCGCAGCAAACGATTATTGATATTTGTTATAAAAAAGATGAGTTGGGCGATCCGCTGATCAATGATTATCATGCCGTTTTCCTTGGTCTTGCCACGCATGAAGAGTTAAAAAGAATGTATTTATTGACCAACAAAATCAATGAAATATTAAAAGCACTATTTGACAGGATTGATATTATATTGGTGGATTTTAAAATTGAATTGGGCAAAACCACAGATGGACGAATTATTCTGGCAGACGAAATTTCCCCCGACACCTGTCGCCTTTGGGATAAAAACACCTTAGAAAAATTAGACAAAGACCGATTCAGAAGGGATTTAGGAAGAATCACGGAAGCTTACGTGGAAATATACAACAGATTAGAAAAAGCTGTTAATCAATAAATCTATTATCTGGGAAAACCTTGGAGGTTTTGGGAAACCTCCAAGGTTTAAAAGCCACATTCCACAAATTCAAAACCCTAATAATCTTAGCTGTCTTCAAGAAGGATTCAATTTATAAAAACAAAAATACAATCCCGAAAAAAACCTTGGAGGTTTTGGAAACCTCCAAGGTTTGCACCCAAACAATCTTAGTTGACTTCATAAAGGATTCAAACTATAAATTGCCTAATTTTGTCGAACTAAAAAACAAAATTACAATGAAAATCTGGGACAAAGGATTCTCCGTCAACGAAAAAATCGAAAAATTTACAGTAGGAAAAGACCGAGTTTTAGACGTCTATATCGCTAAGTACGATGCTATTGCCTCAAAAGCTCAAGCCAATATGCTGGCAAAAGTCGGCATCATTAGCGAAGAAGACAATACCAAGCTCCAAGCGGCTCTAAATGAGATAATAAAACGGTGTGAAGTTGGTGAATTTACCATCGATGAAAATTACGAAGATGTACACTCAAAAATCGAAGCCGAGCTGATAGAAAAAACCGGAGATGCCGGAAAAATGATTCATACTGCACGTTCAAGAAACGACCAAGTTTTGGTGGCTATTCAATTGTTTCTAAAAGATTATTTGACAGAAATTAGGGATAAAATTTTGCAATTGATTGATATTTTGGTCGATAAATCAGAAGCGCATAAAGAGGATTTGATGCCGGGCTACACGCATTTTCAGGCAGCCATGCCCAGTAGTTTTGGTATGTGGTTTTCGGCTTATGCGGAAAATCTGTTGTCGGATTTGTATTTTTTAGATGCTGCATACAAAGTAGCAGACCAGAATCCTTTGGGTTCAGGTGCCGGTTTTGGGACCAGCTTTCAAATTGACCGAAGGGAAACCACCGAGGAATTGGGGTTTTTGGAGATGGCGGTCAGTTCGGTTGGCGCTCAAATGTTGAGAGGAAAAACCGAAAAATCTACTGCGGTAGCCATGGCGATGCTGTCTGCCACACTTTCAAAATTATCTTATGATTTAGTCATTTACAACAGCCAAGATTTAGGTTTTGTGAAACTTCCAAAAGAGATGACTACCGGCTCGTCCATCATGCCTCATAAAAAGAATCCGGATGTTTTTGAATTGACCCGCGCACATTGCAATCGTTTGCAGGCCTTGCCTAATGACATCACATTGGCCATTAACAATCTCCCAAGCGGTTACCACAGGGATTTTCAAATATTAAAAGAAATCTTGTTCGAACCCATGTTTCAATTCAATGATATCCTCGACATACTAATTTTCGCAATCCCGGAATTAGAAATTTCAGAGGGTTATATGCATCAAGAAAAATACGATGGTATTTATACCGTTGAAAACATCAACCACCTGTTGCAAACAGGAACTTCATTCAGAGATGCCTACAGAATCGTGGGCAAGTCTGTGGAAGATGGCAGCTACAAACCACACAAAGAATTCAAAACCACGCATTTGGGCAGCATTCACAATCTTGGTTTAGACGAAATCAGAGCTAAAATCAAGCGTTATAAAGGACAGTGATTTCGATTTTGAGATTACATTTTTCATTGTAAAAAGAACTCCTTGTACTGCATGACCCGGAAATCGATGGTATCAAATGCCGGGTTTTCTGCTTTCATTTTTTTATACAAATCCATTGCACCGACAGCCCGGTTGGCCGCTCCGGAAGGTGCAGTCAGGGAAACGGTTTTTATCATTCTGTTGCCTAAACGGAAGCTATAAATTCTGGGAACTATGTTTTCCTGAACGGCTTCCAATTTTATTTCCGGATATTTTTTCAAATACTTTCTGAAAAAATATTCGGGGCCATTCCGGGAATTTCCTCCTGTAAAAAGCAGGGTTCTGATGTTTTCATGTTCAGTCAAAATGGGAATCATTGGTCGAAATTTCGCATTAAGAATTCCGGCGTCCGAGGCATCCATTTTATTTCGGAATGCACATTCTACCATATCACAGATTCCAATCCGGTTTTCTTCTAACAATTTGATTCTTTGCCTGACAGCATTTTCAGTATTTGCATTCTCTAATTCAGTTTCAAAGATTCTTCCAAGAATCAACCAAAGCTGCCCGTCTCGGCTTCCGTAGCAGAAATCTACATCTCCGGGTTTCAATTGACCGGTAGTAAACCTTGGAGGTGGCAAGGTACCGACAATCAATTTGTCAGTACCCTTCGGAATAAAAGGCGGATAAGGATGCTGATGTTTAAACATGAAATCAGCTGATTGCGATTATCTGAATTCTTATTCGACTACCCCCATATTAAACAATGCGAATGCATATTTATCCGTAGTTTCATTGATGATAGCTTCCGTTGACTTTCCGGCACCGTGGCCGGCATTGGTATCAATGCGAATCAGCACGGGATTTTTGCATCCTTGTTTATCCTGCAATTCGGCTGCGAATTTAAAGCTATGCGCCGGCACTACCCGATCGTCATGATCACCGGTGGTTACCATCGTTGCCGGATAGCACACCCCTTTGCGTACATTGTGCAAGGGGGAATAGCTTTTCAGATAGGCATACATTTCTTTGCTTTCTTCGGAAGTTCCATAATCATAAGCCCAACCGGCACCAGCTGTAAATTTATGATATCTCAACATATCAAGTACACCCACAGCCGGCAATGCCACTGCCGCAATATCGGGCTGCATGGTCATCGTAGCACCGACCAAAAGTCCACCGTTGGAACCACCCGCAAGCGCCAAATATTGCGTAGATGTATATCCGTTCTTTTTCAAATATTCAGCTGCGGCTATGAAATCTCTGAACACATTTTTCTTGTCCATTTTCCTTCCGCCATCATGCCAAGCCTTGCCGTATTCACCGCCACCACGCAGGTTGGGAACTGCATAAATTCCACCGTTGTCCATCCAAACTGCATTGGAAACACTGAACGAAGGGGTCAGACTGATGTTGAAACCTCCGTACCCATATAAAATAGTCGGGTTTTTACCGTCTAATTTAGTGCCTTTTTTGTAAGAAATCATCATCGGGATTTTGGTTCCGTCAAAAGAGGTATAAAACACTTGTTTGGATTCATAATTTTCGGGATTGAATTGGATGTCCGGTTTTTTGTAAAGATTTGATTTTCCAGTTTCTACGTCATAATCATAGATCGTGGAAGGAGTCACATAATTGCTGAAACTATAATAAATTTTCTTTTGTTCTCTTTTGCCGGAAAAACCATAGGCAGAGCCTTGTCCGGGCAACTGAATATCGCGGATTTTCATTCCGGAATGGTCAAACTGCGTTACCACATCCAAAGCATCTTTCATATAATGCGCAAACAAATATCCACCTGCTTTGGACACATCCAAAACGTCATTGGATTCACGAATCACATCAATCCAGAGTTCCGGTTTGGGGTCTTTGACATTGACCATCACCAAGCGATTGTTGGGGGCATTCAGATTGGTCAACAGGTAAAGGGTTTCCCCTACATTGTCCACGAAATCAGTCGAAGTATCAAAATTATTTAGAATCGGCACGATGGGTGCATTTTCCTGGGTCAAATCTTGAATATAAAGTTCATTTCCGGTCGTGGAAACGGCTGTTGAAATCAGTAGAAAACGCTGATCTTCGGTTACGCCGCCGCTGATGTATCTTCTCGGGGTTTGGTCACCGCCAAAAATCAGCCGATCCTCCTTTTGCGGTGTATTCAGTTTATGAAAATAAAGTTTGTGTTTATCGGTCATTTGCGACAATTCACTGCCTTCGGGTTTGTCGTAACTGGAATAGTAAAATCCTTCATTGCCTTTCCATGAAATTCCGCTGAACTTCACATCCCTGAGTGTGTCTCCAATTTGACGTCGGGATTCTGCTTCCATGATGATAACTTTTCTCCAGTCAGAACCGCCTTCTGAAATTTGATAAGCACAGAGGGAACCATCTTTGGTGAAACTCACGCCCGCCAATGAAGTGGTACCGTCTTTTGAGAATTTATTCGGGTCAATGAAGACTTCTTCTTTGCCACCGTCCAACTGCCGGTAAAGGACAGACTGCGCCTGTAAGCCGTCATTTTTATAAAAATAAGTGTATTTGCCTTCTTGGAAAGGTGCGGAAATTTTCTCGTAATTCCACATTTCAGTCAGCTCTTTCTTGAATTTATCGCGAAATTTGATTTGGCTTAAATAATCAAAAGTCACCCGATTTTGTGCTTGCACCCAGCTTTTGGTTTCCAAAGAAAGGTCGTCTTCAAGCCATCGGAAAGGGTCATTGACAATATCATCAAAATATTTGTCCGTATGTCCAGATTTTTCCGTGAGAGGATAATTCCCTTGAAATTGCTGTGCACTCAGAAACATTGCCAAGCCCATATTCAATATTAAAAAAACTTTATTTTTCATTATTTTTGGTTTTAAAGAAACTTCAAAGTTATTAATTATTCTCTTATTTTTGGAAAATGATTTGGCAGAAAACCACAGGCAACAAAGCCATCCAAGAAAAATTACAGGAATCCGTCAAAAACGGTAGAGTCAGCCATGCCCAATTGTTTATCGGCAACTGTGGTTGGGGAATTTTTGAGATGGCGTTGAATTATGCCGCTGCCATCATGGCCGCCGAAAAAGGAGAAATTGCCAGCAGGAAAGTATTGGATATGCAGCATCCGGATGTTCATTTCAGTTTTCCCGTTACCTCCGGAAAAGAGACCAAACCCACCAGCAAAATGTATTTGAAACAATGGCGAGAATTCATGCTGCAAAATCCGTTTGGAAATCTTTTTGACTGGCAGGTTTATTCGGAAGTAGAAACCAAACAGGGAAGAATCAATGTGGCCGAAGCGGAAGAAATCGAAAGATTCCTTGCACTGAAAAGTTACGAAGGCGGCTATAAGGTCTGCATCATCTGGTTGCCTGAAAACCTGCATCCATCGGCTTCTAACAAATTATTGAAATCAATTGAAGAGCCACCTGAAAAAACGGTTTTCCTTCTGCTGACCGAACAGGAAAACATGCTTTTGCCGACAATCCTTTCCCGTTGTCAAGCTGTGAAATTCAATCGGCTTTCTATTTCGGAAATCACTGATTATCTGATTAAAAACAAAGGACTCCAATCCAAAGATGCAAACCACATTGCGATGATTTCCAACGGAGATATGCGGACTGCGCTTAAAAATGCGGAAACGAGCGGCAATGAATTTGAAGCGTTTTTTGTGCAATGGGTTCGCCATGCTTTTATGGCCAAAAAAAACCCGGCTGTTTTAAAAAATCTCATCGCTTGGTCGGCGGAAATCGGTGGTTGGTCAAGGGAAAAGCAAAAACAATTTCTGATTTATTGCTCCGAGATTTTTCGGCAGTCTTTGATGAAATCCTATCAGGTTGACTCCTTGGCTTTCATGCAATTGGACACCGAAGGTTTCAAGTGGGAAAAATTCGCCCCATTCATTCACGGTGCCAATATTGAAGCGATTTTGGAAGAAATCAATGAAGGGATTTTTCACATTGAAAGAAATGCGAATGCCAAAATTCTTTTTCTGGATTTATCCATCAAACTGACCCGATATCTGCACATGAAACCGGTTATGCATTAAGGTTACTATTTGACGGTTGAGATTGGGTTGATAGGCTTTGAATTTATATTGTTCAACTTGGGTTTTGTTACAACTTTTACATTTATAGCGTTGGTTTAGTCGTTTGGTTTTGCCATGCTTTATAAGTTTTCCTTCACAATAGCTGCAAATTTTATCCCCACCCACACATCTGATACACGACTTCTATTTTGTTCCATTTTATGCGTTTTAAAGAAATAAAAATAATGAAGACGAACCAATGCCCGTCTTCTGATATTTTGTTTCAATTATTTTGCACTTTGATTGTCAGCAATATACATTTTTATTTTTTATCACCCACACTCCCGATCCCGATAGCTATTGGGACTTTCGGGATGGAACACGCCCATACAATTATTTGAAAAAACTTTATTCAAGTCCATCTTTGCTTCTAAAATTATAATTCAATATCTTAATTGAATCATTTTCCTTAATAAGCTTAAAAAGTTCTGTTGATTTACCTTTTTCGTATTGTACAGAATAAATTAACACACATTCCCAAAGTTCATCTGTTCCTTTTTGTCTTTTTGTACTCCATTTTTCCAACACTCTGCTTTTATAATGCCCTGATCTATTGTTTATTAATAAAAGAAGACTATCCATTTGATTGATTGGTGTAACAATCAAAAGTTCTTTGCTTAAATAAGGTTCAATTGAACCATCGTAATTTTGATTAATTATATACTCATAAAAAATGTTGGCAATCTTTTCACCTTTTTCTTTTTCACTTTCTTCATTTGAGACAGAAGCGTTAAAATAACAACTCCCAAAAAATAATAAAACACTTATTAGATATAATTCTTTCATATTTAAAAACTTTCGATTACAGAGATATTCATTAAACATAGTAAAACACTGTAAATTTCGAATTTATTTGCTTCAATAAACTTAATTTCAAACTCTAAGCTTGAACCAAATATTTTTTTGTTAGTTATATTTGCTACTTCTTTATCGACTATTTCTATTTTTCCCATTTTTCTTTGAGGTAGTAAATTAAGTTTACAATAAATCCGATGATTGTTTACTTTAAGCGCCAAACTTTTCCATCAACTTCTGTCTATTTGCATCTCGAAAGGCAGGTTTTGGTATTTGATTTTTAAAAATGTATAAAAAAAACTAAAATATCGATAAGTTAAAATTAACTCGTCATCAACTGAAAACACTTTTATCCTAACTCCGGCAAACCAAATATATTTCCTTTTGGCAATCATGATTAATTCCCCGTTTTTTTATATATAAAAGTCATTATAAAAATTTGCCGTTACTTGATACATTAATTCACTCTTTATCTTTTTTTGCCAATCTTTATTTTTACTTTAATTCAATCCTCACTGCTCACCGCATCACTTAGATTCAAAAGCCAGATGGAGTTTTTCATATTCTGAACGGGTCGTTTCATCATTCTAAAAGGCTAAAGGTATTGATTTTTTGTATCACTATTCCATGACATAAATATAAACTTGATTTAGTCAACAAAAAAAGCACCTCATTTCTGAAGTTCCTTTGCTCGAACCCGTCTCGGCTCAGCCGAGATGACAGGCAGATATTATTTTAACAACTCATTTAGGTCACCATTGATAAGCCACCTCAAATAATTTTGATTTTGTCTTTTTAGCATTTTTTCATATTTCAAAGCTTCTGTTTTTAATTCAAAACTTCGGATAAATACAAGCTCCCAATCATTGGTTTGTGAAGTATATTGACTTTTACCTTCCAAATGTTCGGTGAAGCGTTTTTGTGGATTTTCAGTAAAACCTTTGTAATAAACATCTTTTGATTTAGAATATAATATGTAAACGAAAAAAGCCAATAGTCAAAGATAAAAACTCATTTCTGAAGTTCCTTTGCTCGAACCCGTCGGGTATTCAATGAAATTGAAACTTTAGAAAATAAAAAAAGCACCTCATTTCTGAAGTGCTTTATGCTCGAACCCGTCTCGGCTCAGCCGAGATGACTGGCAGGTATTCAATGAAGTTGAAGCTTTAGGAAATAAAAAAAGCACCTCATTTCTGAAGTGCTTTGTGCGATCCGGACGGGACTCGAACCCGCGACCACCTGCGTGACAGGCAGGTATTCTAACCAACTGAACTACCGGATCAGTCAATTTTGGACTGCAAATATACATGAATTTTCATTCCCTGCAAATAAGTTTTTGAGATTGGAATTATTTTTTGATTGTAGATTGCACTAACCATTGCTAAATCAATATATTGAATTGATTTACAGGTGGTATAGATCATTGAAAATCCTTTCTCTGAATAAAAAAAGCCCCGGGAAACCGGGGCTCCTCTTTTTACACAATTAAGATTATTAATTACCGCATCTTGCAAGACACGATTTTAATCAAATCATTTCTTCACAATCTTGAAGGTTTCTACTTGTCCACCTTTCAAGACAGCTCTGACTACATATA
>JBBAEI010000012.1:0-81038 GCA_041656055.1 Weeksellaceae bacterium | reverse complement strand
GTACTCTTTGAAAGTTTGACAGCGAAAGTCATACTTCCTTTTCGTTTTAACTCGATTTTTTTTATCATTTAAATGCATTAATTTCCGTAAGAAAAAACCAAACGTTTGGAATAAAATTTTGTACAACTAAATTATATACGCAATTATACGACATTTTTTTGAATGAAGTAAAAGATATTTTTGAATTTATAAAAGCATTGCAAATCATAAGCTTAGCTGCTTGTTGTCATTTCGCAATTTAGATTTCAAGTCTTTAAAATAAATTGCGCATATTTGTATTCTACAATACAAAAAACGAAAAGCTATGAAACCTCCATCAGAAGTTTTTAATCCACTTTTATTTGAGTTTCAAATAGGGGAACATCAGCACAAATCGGTGATATGGATTAGTTTTCCCTATCGATTGGAAGTAAAACTTCACCTCAAAACCCATACGAAAGCCCGTTGGAGTCCGGCAGATAAAAAATGGTTCGTACCCGATGTGCCGCACTACCGAAACCTTTTCCAATTGGAACAGAAATACTACGGAAAATCGGCGTTTACAGACATTCATCCCATCAACCTTCCGGCTTTGGAACGCTTCACCGAACAGCTTCTTCTCAAAGGATACAGCCCCAATACCATTCGCACTTATACCACAGAATTTTCTCAACTTCTCAAAATCATCCGGCATCATCCCGTAGATGCGCTAACCGCAGAAAAACTCAGGTCTTATTTTCTTTATTGCATCAAAAAATTAAAACTTTCCGAAAACTTGGTTCATAGCCGCATGAACGCTGTGAAATTCTATTTCGAAAAGGTTTTGCATCGCGAAAAAATCTTCTTGGACATTCCCCGACCCAAAAAACCAAGTTCCTTGCCCAAAGCGATTTCTGCCCACGACATCAAAAAAATGTTTGCCATGATGGAAAATCCCAAACACCGTTTGCTACTCAAATTATGTTATGGAATGGGCTTGCGCGTCAGCGAAATCGTTCAACTCAAAATGGAAGACATCGATACCCAGCGGATGCAGGTGCTCATCACCCGGGCAAAAGGCAAAAAAGACCGGTACATAAATTTTCCTGAATCCATTCTGAAAGAATATCAGTCCTATTGCAGGGAATACAATCCCAAAGAATATCTGTTCGAAGGCCGATACGGAGGACAATACTCCGTTCGCTCCGTTCAAATCGTGTTTAAAAATGCAATGAAAAAAGCAAATATCAATAAAAGAGTAGGAATCCACAGCCTGCGGCATTCCTATGCTACGCATCTCATAGAACAAGGAACAGACATCCGATTTGTGCAAGAACTTTTGGGCCACAAAAATATCAAAACCACCATGAGTTATACCGGATTGACCGATCAATCCAAACGAAAAATCAAAAGCCCCTTGGATAATTTATAAGAAAAAACCGTCCGATATTCATCAATTTCTTCAATTGTAATAAAATTTGTTACAATTAAAATAATTTGTATATTTGCAGCATGAACAATACAAGATTTGCAACCCTCATTCATATTCTCACCCTGCTGGCCAAACATCCCGGTCAATGGTTGAGTTCTGATTGGATTTCGGAAAGCATCAACATCAACCCGGTCATCGTTCGAAAGGAACTTTCTGTTTTGCACAAAATGAATTGGGTCATCAGCAAAAAAGGAAAAGAGGGCGGCTCCATGCTCAATCAAGAAAGTTGCAACATCACTCTGGCAGACCTGTACAATGCCGTCAAAAATTCAAATGTATTAGGAAAAAAACACAGCTTAGACAACACCCAATGCCCTATCGGCAAAGCCATCAATACAGAATTGGAAAAATTATTCTTAGAAACCGATGAAGTAGTAGTTAATTTTCTGAAAGACAAATCGTTAAAAGATTTTGTAGATCAGTTTAAATAATTTTTTTTAATATATATGTAATAAATGTTATTACAATTAAAAACAAATAAAGTATGAAAATAGCCATTATCGGAGCCACCGGATTTTTAGGCTCCAAATTAGTAAAAGAAGCAAAAGACCGCGGATTGGAAGTCACCGCCATTGCAAGAAATCCTGAAAAATTAACAGAAGAAGTCAAAAAAGCCGCCATCGATGTCAATCAAGTCGATGAATTAGCAGAAGTGCTCAAAGGGCAGGATGCAGTCGTCAGCGCATTCAATGCAGGTTGGAAAAATCCGAATCTGTACGATGATTTTTTGAAAGGTTCAAAATCTATTCAAGAAGCTGTGAAAAAAGCAGGAGTAGAACGGCTTTTGGTCATCGGCGGTGCAGGAAGTCTGTACGATGCCGAAAACAATCAATTGGTGGATTCGCCTGATTTTCCAGCCGAAATCAAACCCGGAGCAACGGCCGCAAGAGATTATCTGAATGAACTCAAAGAGGAAAAAGACTTGGATTGGGCGTTTTTCAGTCCGGCAATTGAAATGCACCCAGGAATTACAACAGGAAGAACCGGAAAATACCGCCTCGGAAAAGACCATCCGGTATTTGATGAAAACAATGTGTCCAAACTATCGCCCGAAGATGTAGCCGTTGTGCTAATGGACGAAGTTCAAAAACCAAAACATCACCAACAAAGATTTACAGCTGCTTATTAATTAAAAAAACATCCAATGAATCAGAAAAACACAAACATAGGATTATTGATTTTTCGTTTAAGTTTTGGCATACTGATGCTTTTTCACGGCGTTCACAAATTGGTCAACGGCGTGGACGGCATCAAAGGAATGCTTGCCGACCTTGGTTTGCCAACATTTCTGGCGTATGGCGTACATCTGGGAGAAACCATTGCTGCCATTTTGCTGATCGTAGGATTCAGAACCCGACTGGCCGCCATGGCGTTTACCTTGGTGATGGTTGTAGCCTTTTTGATGGCGCACATGGATCCACTTTTTGCCCTCGGAAAATCCGGAGCATGGATACATGAAGGAATCGCATTGTTCCTCTTCGGCGGACTCGGTCTGATGTTCACCGGTGGTGGAAAATACGCCTTGTCAAGCATTCACAAATGGGATTAAAAAAGAAAATAGAATGGTTCGTAATATGTCACAATTTAAAACTTTCAGTGCTTTGTCATTCCGACGGAGGAGGAATCCATTTGACTATCAAAAGGTTATTCACTTCATTGCGTTATGTTCAGAATGACAAAACAACCAATTATGAGTGATAGCGGACAATAAATAATTTCACCCAACAGACATTTTAACAACAATTAAATATTATATCATGAAGAAAATAAAAATAGGACAAACCAACTTAGAAGTAGCACCCTTCAACTTAGGTGGAAATGTATTCGGATGGACTTTGGACGAACAAAAATCCTTTGAAATCTTGGACGCATTCGTCGAAGCCGGATTTAACTTCATCGACACCGCCGATATGTATTCGTATTGGGTGGACGGTGGTCCGGGCGGACAATCTGAAACCATCATCGGCAACTGGATGAAAGCCCGTGGCAACCGCGAACAAATGATCATCGCCACAAAAGCGGGAGGCCCAACCGGGGTAAAAGACGAAATCGATGCCAGTCGTAAACACCTGATGGAGTCGGTGGACAAATCACTTGAAAGACTTCAGACCGATTACATTGATTTGTATTACCTGCATTATGACGACGAAAAAACACCGGTTTCTGAAACATTGGAAGCTTTTGCCGAAATGGTGAAATCAGGAAAAGTAAAACACATCGCTGTTTCAAATATTTCCCCGGCCCGTTTGAAAGAGTCATTGGAATATTCAATCCAAAATAAGCTTCCGAAATACGAGGTTTTTCAGCCTTTGTATAACTTGGTAGAAAGAAAAACATACGAAACGGATTATGCACCCATCGTGGCAGAATATGGACTCACCGTATTCCCCTACTCCGCTTTGGCTTCAGGATTTCTAAGCGGAAAATACCGTTCGGAAGCCGATTTTAACAAAAGCCCAAGAGGACAAGGTGCAAGCAATTATTTGAATGAAAAAGGAATTGGTGTTTTAAATGCCTTGGATCAAATTGCTGAAAAACACAATACTGCTCCGGCAACTGTGGCTTTGTCATGGCTGTCTGCACAACCCAACATCGGAGGACCCATCGCCAGTGCGACTTCCACCCAACAATTACAGCAAATTCTTTCTGCCGCCACACTGAATCTGGAGGAGTCTGACCTGAAATTACTGAATGACGCAAGTCAATAGAAATAAGAAAGTTAAAGAATTAAAAGATTATAATAAAAGGAATATAAAATTTGAAATGAATGGTTGAAGCTAAACGAAAAACCCGTAAATTGTAAGCTCAAATTTTTAATCCAAAAACAATCAAAAATCAAATATTTTTAACCATTAAATAAAAATTATTATGAGTACAAACACTATGGCATGGCCAAAATTCAAAGAAAAGTATGACAACTACATCAACGGCAAATGGACGGCTCCGGTGCAAGGAAAATATTTTGACAATATTTCTCCACTGACCGGAAAAGCATTCACCAAAGCCGCACATTCCACAGCCGAAGACATCGAACTCGCAGTAGATGCAGCACATGAAGCTTTTAAAACTTGGGGCAAAACTTCAGCCACCGAGAGAAGCATCATTCTGAACAAAATCGCCGACAGAATGGAGGAAAATTTAGAATACATTGCAACCGTGGAAACCATCGACAACGGAAAAGCCATCCGCGAAACCCTGAATGCGGATATCCCACTCGCAATCGACCACTTCCGCTATTTTGCAGGCGTCATCCGAGCCGAAGAAGGTTCGCTGAGCGAATTGGACCAGAACACGGTTTCATTGATCGTAAACGAACCCATCGGTGTGGTGGCACAAATCATTCCGTGGAATTTCCCGATTCTAATGGCCGTATGGAAATTGGCACCGGCATTGGCTTCGGGTTGTACCGTCATCCTGAAACCGGCAGAAAGCACCCCGACTTCTATCATGGTGCTGATGGAATTGATTGAAGATTTGCTGCCCGCAGGTGTATTGAACATCGTCAACGGATTCGGTGCCGAATTGGGAAGACCTTTGGTGACCAACAAAAAAGTAGCCAAAGCTGCCTTTACCGGTTCTACTGCAACCGGTCGTATGGTAATGCAATATGCAACCGAAAACATCATTCCGGTTACACTTGAATTGGGCGGAAAATCACCCAATATTTTCTTCAATTCCGTTATGGACGAAGACGACGAATTCTTGGACAAAGCCATTGAAGGCGCAGTCATGTTCGCACTGAATCAAGGTGAAATTTGTACCTGTCCTTCCAGACTTCTGATTCAAGAAGACATTTATGACAAATTCATCGCCCGTGTGATTGAAAGAGTCGAAGCCATCAAAATGGGAAATCCATTGGATCCGACCACAATGATGGGGGCGCAGGCTTCAAAAATACAGTTCGACAAAATCTCTTCTTACCTGAAATTAGGAAAAGAAGAAGGCGCAGAACTGCTGACCGGCGGTGAACCGATGAAAATGGAAGGTGAATTGGAAGGTGGATATTACATTCAGCCGACCCTGTTCAAAGGACACAACAAAATGAGAATTTTCCAAGAAGAAATTTTCGGTCCTGTATTGGCAGTGACAACTTTTAAAACCGTGGAAGAAGCCATCGAAATTGCCAATGATACATTGTACGGATTGGGTGCAGGAGTTTGGACCCGCGATGCCCACGAATTGTATCAAGTACCGAGAGCCATTCAAGCAGGTAGAGTTTGGGTCAACCAATACCATTCTTATCCGGCAGGTGCTCCCTTCGGTGGATACAAACAATCCGGAATCGGTAGAGAAAATCACAAAATGATGTTGGCTTATTATCGTCAAACCAAAAACATGTTGATTTCTTACGACAAAAACAAACAAGGATTCTTCTAAAAAATCATGCAAAGAGCAAATTCCGTCGTGGGATTTGCTCTTATTTTTAAACATTTAAAACACTTCATCATGGTATCAAGAATAGACAGCACCCAAAAAGCAAAAGAACTGATCAATGAGCTGAAAGAAAAACACGGCGAACTGATGTTTTATCAAGCCGGTGGCTGCTGTGAAGGCACCCAACCTCAATGCTTCCGCAAAGGTGAATTTTATTTGCGGATGAACGATGTTTGTATTGGCGAAGTAGAAGGTTGTGAATTCTGGGTGGACAAAGATTTGTTTGAATATTGGAAACACGCCCATTTCACCCTCGATGTCACCGACGGATTCGGTGCCGGCGGATTTTCATTAGAAACGCCCTTGGGAAAAACTTTTCAAATCCATTACCGAATCTTTACAGACGAGGAAATCGAAAACCTTAGTCCGGTGAAATTGGCCTGAAATTAGGCAAAAAATAAACATTTAAACAAGACAACAATATGAAAATTGAAATATGGAGCGATGTGATGTGTCCGTTCTGTTACATCGGAAAAAGAAATTTTGAAACGGCACTGTCAGATTTTGCAGACAAAAACAAAATCGAAGTCGAATGGAAAAGCTATCAATTGGATCCATCGATGCCCGAAGTGGCAACCGAAAGCCAAGAAGACTATCTCATCAAAAGAAAAGGAATGAATCGCGAGCAAGTGCAGGGAATGTTGGAAAATGTGACCCGAATGGCAGAACAGGCCGGATTGGAATATCATTTGGACAAATCCATCATGGCCAATTCAAAAAGAGCCCATCAATTGATTCAGTTTGCAAAAACCAAAAATCTGGGCAGTGAAATGGAAGAGCAATTGTTCAAAGCTTTTTTTACTGACGGAAAAAACATCGCAGACACCGAAGTACTGACCCAATTAGGTAAAGAAATCGGTTTGGACGAAGATGAGTTGCAGACCGCATTCACCGACGAACAATACCAATACCAAATGGCACAAGACATTCAGGAAGCGCGCAACATCGGAGTACAGGGTGTGCCTTTCTTTGTTTTCGACAGAAAATACGGAATTTCGGGTGCGCAGCCGCCTCAAGCCTTTGCAGAAACCTTGAACAAATCCTTTGCCGAATGGAGAAAAGAAAATCCTGAAATCAAATTAGAAATGACCCAAGGCGCAAGTTGCGACACAGACGGAAATTGTGATTGATAATCGATTAAATTTCAAATGAAATTAAAAAATCCTTCAAGCTTTGATTGAGGGATTTTTTTATGGTGGATGAATGGTAAATCATCGAACGAAGTTCGCAGGAAACGAATTGGTTTAATGAATTTGAATTAAATTTGGGCAATGAATCAAATTTTCAAAATATTCAAAGTGGACGAGGCCGAAGCAGCCAAAATTTCTGCCTCGCCCGATGAACCACACAAACATGAATTTGAAGAATTGATCATCGGCATCGAAGGTCAGCTGGAACATTTCATTGATTTTAAAAACATTTCCATCGACGCACCCTTCGTTAGTTTCGTTACCCAAGGCAAAGTACACCGAATCATCCCACGACCGGTCAACGGAAAATGCGAGATGTGGGGACTGCGTTTCAAAAGTGAATTCATCCCCGAAACTACTTTTCAGCTCTATGCTTACTATCACGACCATGCCACATTTCAATTAGAAAACAAAGCGGCTTTTCGACGGATGACAACGGTTTGCGAAATCATCCAAGACGAAATGCAGCAAGACAATCCGGATTACAGCGTGGTCAGGCATTTGCTCAGTGCCCTTTTCATGATGATAGAATCGGAACGGAACAAAATCGCACCGGAAACCAACGCTCAGATGAATTCACAAAACACCACGCTGAACAATTTTCTGAGAATTTTAGAAGACAATTATCACCGCCCCGCAGGCGTAGAGTTTTATGCCGAAAAACTATTTATGTCGCCCCGAAATCTGAACCTGATTTGCAAAAACATAATGCAACAAACCGTTACAGAAATCATTGAAACCCGAAAACTCATCGAAGCCAAAAATCAATTGACCCATACCGACAAAAATATATCCGAAATCGGTTTTGATTTGGGGTACAACGAAAAGGCATACTTCACCAATGTTTTCAAAAGAAGAACCGGACAAACCCCGACTGAGTTCAGAAAAGAAATGAAAAGCCTTTTTTCCTGATTTTACAACTCATCATCGGAAAAGTATAACTGGCTTGAATAGATTTTTCTCATCTTTGCAGTATCAGATTAATTATTAACCATTTAAAATTTTTACAATGAGAAAATTAACCCTATTATTTGCAATGTTTGCCTTCGCGGTAAGTTCTTATGCACAGACAAAATGGAATGCAGATTTGTACCATTCCTCACTGAATTTCACCATCAAACATTCCAATATCAGCATGGTGAACGGAAAGTTTTTGGATTATACCGGTTCGCTGACTACTACTGGTGAGACCTTGGAAAATGCGCAGTTTGATTTTACCATTCAAGCAAAAAGCATCAACACCAATGTGGAAGCAAGGGACAATCATTTGAGAAGCGCAGACTTCTTTGAAGTTGAGAAATATCCTACACTGACTTTCAAAAGCACTAAAATCCTGAAATCAGGCAAACCAGACCGCTATTTGCTCCAAGGAAAATTGACCATCAAAGGCGTGACCAAAGATGTGGTTTTTGACCTTTATTACGGTGGAAAAGCATCCAGCGACAAGGAAGAAAGAATCGGATTGACCGCCAAAACCGTGATTGACCGTTTTGATTACAACATCGAATACGACCCAAGCGGAATGGGGATTGGAAAAGATGTGAACATCGTGGTTTATTTGGAAATGGTCAAACAATAATTCATTCGGGAATTGGCATATGAAAAACCATCATACAGGCATATTGATTCTGAGATTGGGAGTGGGAATTTTGATGCTGCTCCATGGCATCGCAAAAATCACAAAAGGTGTGGGCGGCATTCAGAATATGCTGGTCGACAGCAATCTTCCGAAAGTAATCTCGTACGGTGTCTATTTTGGTGAAATACTGGCTCCGATACTTTTGATCATCGGATTCAGAACCCGGATAGCCGCCCTGCTCGTTGCACTTACCATGTTGACCGCTATCTTTTTGGCCAATATCGATAAGGTAGCTCAACTCACAAACAGCGGCGGTTGGGCAATTGAATTACAAGTATTGTTTATCGTAGGTTCATTGGCTTTGTTCTTTACCGGCGGCGGAAAATACGCCCTTTCGGATAAAAACAAATGGGACTGATAGGTCCTGATGACCTCAAATGATGTATTGAAAATTTTTAAAAAATATAAATATGAAAAATCAAGTAATGATAATCACAGGTGCCGGTATGGGACTTGGATTGGCCACCGCCAAAGAACTGGCTTCCAAGGGAGCAAATCTTGTGCTGGTGGACTACAACGAAGAAAGTCTGAAAGCTGCGGCGGATGATATTTCCAAAGAATTTCCAGAAGTGAAAATCAACACAGTTGTAGCAGATGTTTCTGACGAAGAAGCTGTGAAAAATTATGTCAACCATACCCTCAGCACTTTCGGCAGAATCGACGGATTGTTCAACAATGCCGGAATCGAAGGCCGTCAGGCGAGCATTACCGAATACGACATCGATGTGTTTAAAAAGGTAATCGACATCAATTTGATGGGCGTTTATTATGGTTTGCGTTTCGTGATTCCGGTGATGCAGAAACAAAAATACGGCCGCATTGTGAATTCAGCATCTGTGGGGGGTCTTCGCGGTGTAATGAACCAAATGCCCTATGTGGCAAGCAAACATGCGGTTTCGGGCATGACCAAAAATACTGCTTTGGAATACGGTCGCGACGGAATTCTGACCAATGCGATTGCACCGGGTGCGATTTTGACGCCCATGGTTGCCGAGGCTTTTAAACAAGTCAATCCTCAGGATCCAAAAGCAGCGGAATTGGAATATGCACAGCGCAACCCGACCAAAAGACTCGGACAGCCACACGAAGTCGCCAAAGTGGTGGCCTTCTTGCTGAGCCAAGACAACGGTTATGTGAGCGGTCAAATCATCGCCATTGACGGCGGAGAATCCAATATATATGGAAACGCCTGATTTGTGATGAGGATGAAAATACCAAAAGCTGTCGTTGAAAATATGTTTGCGGCCTTGCCGAAGAGAGCATTGAAAAATAGTAAACTCGATTTTTGACGACAGCACTTTGAATTTATTACAAAATATGTATGATTCTCAAATCTCATTTTGAGGACAATTGATAATGAGTGAATTTTTCACTGACACTACGCTGATAAAGCAGCACACGAAATTACATCCTTAAAAAAATCTGATCATTCCAATGGTGTTTTTTGCAGCTTATAAAGCTGTGAACCATTGAATTAATGAATATTAAACAACAGCTATTACTTTAAAATATTTATAAAAAATGGAACCCTATAAAATTCCCGCACAAACCCGTATCGGGCATGTTCATCTGAAAGTATCGGATTTGAATCGTTCATTGGCTTTTTACAGCGATTTGCTTGGTTTTGAATTGACTACCATGTACGGCGATCAGGCAGCCTTTATTTCTGCCGGCGGTTATCATCACCACATCGGGCTAAATACATGGCACAGCAAAGATGCTCCGCCTGCTCCCAAAAACAGTGTCGGTTTGTACCACACCGCCATCGTTTATCCGGCCCGAAAGGATTTGGCAGAAATTTTCGAAAGATTGAGAAAGGCCAATTATCCGCTGACAGGTGCATCTGACCACGGTGTTTCTGAAGCAATTTACCTGAACGACCCCGATGGAAACGGTGTGGAATTGTATTGGGACAAACCCAAAGAACAATGGCCCAAAAAGTCGGACGGTTCACTGGAAATGTACACCCGACCATTGGATTTGCAAGATTTGAGAAGTGAATTAGAAGAAAATAACAATCAATAAAATTAACAAACCATTCAAATGACCGAAAAAAGAATACATCAATACGAACTTACTTTCAAGTATCTGAAGAACAACAAAGGCGAAATCATGGACAAAACACCCATATCCCTTCCTTTTCAAAATCACGATGACATTTATAAAATCATAGAAATTTTGAATGAGAAAAATTTGTTCAGGGATGCTTCCCAAACCAATCAATTTGTGTTGGGATTGAAGCTTTTCGGAGATGTGATGATGAAAAACAAAGACTTGGAATTGTTCTCGGAGATGCGTCCGGCTTTCATGGATTTCATGAAAAAACTAAAATCAAAATAAAGAGGTTAAAAAACGCCAAGAAAACTCAAAATAAATTCATTTTTAACCCTAATACGAAATATCGACAGTGACTGCCGGAAAATGGCAGGACCCAAATATGTTTAAGAATTTAATCAAATACAACAAAACTGATAGGAGCTGGCATCTGCCCGCCATGGCCGGAATCTGTATCGGCATCCCTTTGCTGCTGGGCGTATTGACAGACGATATGGAAGGCGGGAGAATTGGCTCCATCGGTGCATTGGTTTTTCTGTATTTGCAGTCCAATCAGCTCACCAACCGAATGATTATTCTGATGGTTTCGGGCTTTGGGTTCATCCTTTCTTTTGCGGTGGGCATATTGTTTTCATTCAATACTTGGCTTTCTCCACTGATTCTTGCACTCTACACTTTTGGGGTGCATTATTCATTGAACAGCCTAAAGCTTTCCAAACCACCTGGCAATTTTTTCTTTATTATGGTGATTTCGATTGCCATAACGATGAAACATCCCGCTGCCGAATCCATTCACTACATCGGGAGTTTTACTTTGGGCGTACTGATTGCGGTGAGCATCGGTTTTTTATACAGCATCATCGTGCTGCGCAAAACCAATCAACCCGAAGTGATGGTGTTGAAAAAAAGTCCTTACATCAGTGTAACCGAATCCATCATTTTTAGTGTTATGATGGGCTTGTCGTTGCTGGTTGCGGTTTTGTCCGGGTTGGAAAATCCTTATTGGATACCGATTTCCTGTTTGGCAGTTATGCAAGGAGCCAGCACGAAACACATTTGGACAAGGGCAATCCAAAGGGTACTTGGTACTTTGATTGGATTGGGGCTGACTTGGGTAATTTTACTCAAAGACTTGAGCATTGCGGAAATTTGCATCAGCATTATTTTACTTCAAATCATCATTGAATTTTTTATTGTAAGAAATTACGCCATTGCCGTGATTTTCATTTCTACCCTCACCATATTTCTGGCTGAACCCAACATCAAATTGGTGGGCAATCCGAGTCAATTGATCAGTGCCAGATTTTTCGACATACTCATTGGGAGTGCCATAGGTGCTGTTGGAGGATGGATTTTGTACCACGAACATGTCCGATTTTATACCCGTATGCAATTGAGAAAAACCAAGGTGATTATGAAAAAATACAAAAAACTGTAAACCATCGGCCATTGGATGAAAAACAAAATGAAGCAGACTAAAAATTAGAACAAATGAACTTAAAAGACTTAAATAAAATCACAAAACCATTCAGCACAACCCATCAAATGCCAGTGCTTTTTTTGGGACACGGCAGTCCCATGAACGCCATAGAGGAAAATGAATTCGTGCAGGGCTTTAGGGCTGTTGCCCGTGAAATTCCCAAACCCTCGGCCATACTTTGCATTTCCGCGCATTGGGAAACCCGAGGAACCTATGTGACCGCCATGCAAAACCCGATGACCATTCATGATTTCGGCGGTTTTCCGGATGCGCTGTACGAGATGCAATATCCCGCACCGGGAAGTCCGGATTTGGCGAAAGAAACCCAATCACTGCTTAGCAAAACCAGTGTACATTTGGACGACAAATGGGGTTTGGACCATGGTGCTTGGTCGGTCATTCGGCACATGTATCCCGAGGCGGATATTCCGGTGATTCAGATGAGTTTGGATTATTATCAGAGTCCACAGTTCCATTACGAATTGGGACAACAAATCAAATCCTTGCGAGAGAAAGGGGTGCTGATCATCGGCAGTGGAAATATGGTGCACAACCTGCGCAAAGTTGCTTGGGACAAACTCGGTGAAAATTACGGATTTGACTGGGCCATTGAAGCCAATGAAAAAATGAAGGAATTCATTCTGAGCGGCGACCACAAACAACTCATCGATTTCCACAGGCACGGAAAGGCTTTTGAGTTGGCGATTCCCACGCCGGAGCATTATTTGCCCTTGCTCTATTCGCTCTCAGTAATGGATAAAAACGAAGCTGTAAAAATATTCAATGACCGTCCTGTGGGTGGTTCGCTGACGATGACAAGCGTGAAGATCGGTTGAAATTCTCAGTAAAATTTACAAATTCAAGAATTTTGATAGCTCATTCAAAAACCTTGTCTATAAATTTTGAATTCAACAATCGGGCGACTGCCATGTAATTTGGTTTGAAAGCAATTTGGTCGCCAACTTTGTATTTCTGTTTTCCACTTTCATCCTTGTTTTCACCCAAATCCACCACGAGCATGTCTGAGGTAATACCGACAAAACTCAAATCTTCACAAATGGGTTCAATGTCGCTTCGGTCAACATCCAACATCCCAAAATCGAGTATGGCTTTGATGGAAAATTCTCCTGCGTCTTTTTGGTTGTAATTGGCTGTATGTCCAACATTTCCATCGCCCATAATCCCATCCGGAACCATTTTCTTTTCTTTAAGTTCAATGATGTTTGCCCGGAATTCAAAAGTATCCACAGCAAGTTCCTCAAACTTTTGATTGTCAAACGGACTGATTCCAAAAAAAGCGGCTTCACCGATTCTATAATGATTGACTTCTTGGGGCACTGTACCTTGCTCCAAAAGTGGCAATGTAATGGAAGAACCACCGGAAATAAATCTGAGTTCTTTATTGAATTTGGCAGAAATCAATTCCTTGTACAACACCAATTGGAGTAATTTATCATAAGTTGGAATTATCCCATACATACACCCCAAATTGGAGCCAAGACCGATTACTTCTATATTGGACAATTCAAATATTTTTTCGTAAAAATCCATCACATCATTTCTGTTCACCCCTTCCCGCAATTCTCCCAATTCAATCATGATAATCACTTGATGTATTTTTCCTGCATTTTTTGCAGATTCGTTGAGAGATTTGATGGTTTCGTATGAAGAATTCAGTGAAATATCCGCATATTTAATCACTTCGTCGGCATAAATTTCAGCCGGAGGTTTGATGTAAATCGTTTTCATTTCTGGGTTTACTTCCTTCAAATTCTTGAGACTCGTCAGCCGCGAATCTCCGATGGAATTTAGATGTTGGATCACCTCCTTGGTCAAAACATTTTTCAGAAAAGTTTTATCGCCTGAAAAGACTTTTGTAATCAAACTCCAATGAATATTTTTTTCTGAAAGATATTGGCTTAAATACAGAATATTGTGTTGAATTTTTTTTGTGCGAATGATTAATTCAGCCATGGTTAAGATTTATTTTCGGGTTTTCTTTTGAGCCTCATTTCTAAATAAGGATTGGTGAACCCCATTTTTTCATAAAGGAATTTTGCGGGATTGTCCTTTTCAACATGCAATGCAATGTCTCCTTTGCAATTCTGCAAGACATAATTCATGATTTGTTTTCCCAGACCTTTCCCACGGTGTTCACGATGTACGGCAATATAAACCAATATATTTTCCGGAATATATTCTTCCATCCCTGTTTTGTTGACAATTACCGCAGCAGTGATTTCGTCATTGTATTCGGTGATGAAAATATATCCGCCTAAACCGGCCCTTTCTTTTGTGGCATACTCAATTGATTTTCTGATAGCAGTTTTGGAATCGCCGTATTCATCCAAATTTTTATAAAGGAAATTCACGATTCTTTCTGTTTCTATCGATGAAATTCTGTTGAGCATTTTAGTGCTGTATTCCATTGTTGTTTTTTCTACATAATAAACGAATTTGAAAACTGACAAAATTTTTGGGGTGTAAATTTTAAAATCCGATGCGGAAATTGATAAACCTTGAAGCCGCCCTATAGACATATATCATTGTTTATCAGTAATTTATTTCTAATAATTTGAATTAAAAAAAACCTAAAAAAAGCATTGTCTTTGGATTCGAAGCGAAACATGATTTTAGAAAACCGCATGAAAAAATTAGGAAAATAAAAAAGAGAACCAATTTCTTGACTCTCTTCTCTGACTTTTGTAGCGGGAACAGGACTCGAACCTGTGACCTTCGGGTTATGAGCCCGACGAGCTACCTACTGCTCCATCCCGCGATTTGGATTGCTTCACTTTTAAAAAGTGGTTATGAAATAGAGGGTAAAATTCTCAGACTTTTGGGCTATGTATCCAAAGTTGAAGATGACGAAATCGCAAAGAAATACAACCAAACTGCTTACCATGTGCTCGTCTTTTGTGTAATTGAGCTGGACAGCAAACAAATTGCCATGCTGCCCGGTTCTGAGCTTCAGGTAAAGGAATGGATCAGCGGAAGGGTTCCGAAAGCAAAGGATTAATCTTCTGATTGAACAGAAACAAATTCCACTCATTTTCAATCAAAAATTGTATTTTTGAGAGATGAAAACACGAATGAAAAGCTGGGGTCTCTCCATAAAAAAGCACAAAAAATCATTCTTGAAATACCTGATTGAACTGCTCATCGTGGCTTTCGGGGTTTTTCTCGGAATCATGGTCAGCGAGAACAAAGCCAATAAAAAAGTTGAAGAAAACATCTCTCAATCAAGGTTGCTGATTATTGACGAATTGGAAGCCAACCACTTAGCATTGAGCAATGCCGTCGTTTATCATGAAAAAATCAAAAAAGGTTTTGACAGTTTGCGCATGCATTTGCCAAAGGAAATTTATTTGACGCCCTACTTTTCTAACCAGCAATTTCGTCAGGAACAAATTCCGGGTTGGAACGGCATCCGAATTATTGAAGTCGAAAATGTGGCTTTTGAAAGCGCCAAAATCGGTGGGATTTTTCAAAACATGGACATCGACGAAGTTCGTCAGATTTCCGCAGTTTACCGTCAATTACAAGGCTTTTCAGAACTTGGAAATCTGATTACACAAAAAGTATTCGCTCTGAATTCCGACACCAAAACCTTGGATGTGATAGGCATATTGGAAATGCTAACCAATGATTTTCTCAATGCCGAAAAAACGCTGGCCCTTGAATTGGAACAAACCCTCCAAAAGCTGAAAAATGAAAACGACTAAATATCAACGGTACAGCGATTTTCTGTTGGTCGAAACCGGAAATAAAAATTAACCACTAAATATACAAAGCCATGAAAAAGCTTATGAATTACGGAAAATCATTGTTGACAATGGTTTGTGCAATTTGCACTTTACCCGCTTTATCGGCACAATCATATGAAAAACTAAACCGGTTAGAAGGTTACCAAACCACCACTTATTACAGCGACGGTTCCAAAGCACAAGCCGAATCCATGGCTGCCCGTTGCGACAAGGTGATTGCATTTTACAAACCGCTGACAGAATTTGAACCGGAGGTTACACTTCTTGTATTGTCATCGGCAGATTGGAGCAGTTATACGAATTTTCCGGTTTACGGGATGCCGCATTATAACAATGCAAAAACCCTGATAGTTGCTTCGGAAGACAATGATTTTTGGAAAAGTTTCATTCCACCGCTTGATCAGCTTCCGGCACCGCTTGCCCAAAGAATTTCAGACACTTACACCGATGATGAAAATGTGCTACCAAAAGCGTTGGGATTTGTCAGTGTTTGAATTTTTCGATTACATACTCCAACGGAATTTTTTCTTGTTCCAATCTCCAATTATTTACTTTTAAAATGTCGTAAAGTTGTTGTTCTTCGTCTGTCAGGTTTAATTTAGTTGAACTCTTTGTCGGTGTGCCTTTGTCGTCTTCAAAAAACTTGTCAAAGGTTTGCTTTTCCATTAAAATGCTTTTTGTCTGCGGAAAGTAAGTGCGAAATTGTGATAAGATTTCAAAACCTTGTACGTCTATGTCTCCCCAATAAAGCAATTCAAGATTGTCAAACCAACGAACATTTTTAAGATTGTAAACACTATATCCGCTACCAAAAATTGCAATCGTTTCGCTCATTTTCGGAAGTGTCAAAGTTGTGTAAAGTGTAGTTTTATTTTCTACAACCAAAACTTTTTTGATAGGCAAATTCAATTTTTCAAATTGACTTGTAGGAATTGCAACATCGTCAATTCCTGAAAAGTATTTGTCGGCTATTGATTTGTCAAGGACTTTAAAGCGAATTTGAGGTTCAGCAAATTTCAGATTAAATCGCTTTTCAAATTCTTTTTCTTCGCTGTTTATGTGCTCTGAAATAAGAACATTAAGCAATTCTTTGATTACACTTTGATTTCTTTCAATAAACTTCGTGTGAACTTTTATTGGTAATTCTCTTATGTATAAATTCGGTTTGGGATTTTGTTTGAAGTATTGACAGACATTCAAAATGCTTTCCAATTCAGTTGTATTGTCAATTACCTTTTTCGGATTTTTGATTATCCATTCTTTTAGTTCGGGAAATTCACTAATGATTTTCTCAACGCTCGCTTTGAACAATTCAACTTCTTTTTCTTTGCCTAAGAATTTTAAGAAATCTTTTTCAGTGTCAAAATAAATGGCAATAGGCAAATCTTGCGTTCCTAAATGTTTTGTTTTTACCTTTTGAAATTCTAAGGTGTACCCAAAACCTTTTTTCTCTTTTGATTGACTAACGATTTGCTGAATCTCTTTTTCAAATTCAGTCAAAGAGGATTTAGTATATGATTTATCGCCTCGAATATCTATTCTTGAAAACAGAACATTTTCAACCAAGGATTGAAGAAATGAAATATACTTTCTTTCGGTTTTGTTTCTTATTTCTTGTGGCGTAATCATTGGTTCAGGTAATTTTCTTTTTCTTTTTTGAATTGTTCAATCGGCATATCATACAGCCAAGAATGTCTTTCTTCTTTCCGTTCCACAAAATGAACAAATGAAATGTCGTTCTCAACAATGTGGATATTATCGCTAGGAGTAACCACCAACAACTGCAAATGAAGTTGTTTGCAAAGTGTAATCAAATATCGGGCTTTGTCTTCGTCTTGAGCTTTAAACGCTTCGTCAATGGCAATAAATCGAAACGAATTACTTTGCAAACCTTCTTTTGTCAAACCAAATTGATAAGCAATTGCAGAACCTAAAATCGTATAAGTAAGTTGGGCTTTCTCTCCACCCGAAAGTTGTCCCATTGATTCATAGGTTTTGGCTTTTTGTTCTGTTTCTTTGTAAAATTCTTCTGCTTTGTAACTAAACCAAGAACGAACGTTCATCACTTTTTTACGCCATTCTTCTTTGTCCAATTTGGAAATCAAAGGTTCAATGTGATTATAAAAATGATTTTTTCGACCGTCAATAGAAGCATCAACTTCTCTGATGTTGGGAATAGCAGTGTTCAGCAACGTTCTAAACTCTTTTACTTCATCGCTGATTTTATTCGGTGCGACAAGTTGAATATATGTTTTAGGATTACTTTTGAAATCAATTTCTTTCAAAGAATCGTTCAAATGCCTGATGTTTTCTTTGATTGAATCCGACCAGTTTTCAAAGAACATTCTGAAATCGCCAACTTTGTTGGTAATGGTTTCCTGCAAATAATCGTTGAATTTCTTTTCAAATTTTGGAAGATTATCTTTTTTCAATCTTTCTAAGAAACTTTGGTATTCGCTAATTAAATCCAAATTCGTAGAATCGGGCAATGAATTAACATCAGAACGCCAATCTTTGAATTTGCTTGTAATGACTTCTGTCGGTTGTTTGAATGCGTTTATTTTAATTCTTACTTCACTTTCTTTTTTTCCTTTTTGTTCTTCAAGTTCTCTTGTTTGCCTTGAATTTTCTTCTTGAAATTTTCTCCGACTTGTTTCAAAGGTTGCATATTCCAAACTCAACAAATCAGAATTATTTTCTTCAAATGTAGAAACATCAATTTTACCAAAAGGCTCATAAATGGATTTGTTATTTCTTATTGATTGCTCAATACTTTTTTGATTTTCTTCTGTTTGAAAAATTTCTCTGTCTTTGTTTTTAATGTGAATATCCGAAAGCTGTTTTAAATCGTCTTGAACTTTCTTTAATTGTTCTTGTAACTTCTTAACTCGGTCGTTAGTTTTTTCTAATTCTTCTTTTTGCTCTGTCTTTTCTTGTATCTCATTAGCATAAAATTGCCAATTTATATCATCGTATTTGTCAAATTTTGAAAACAGATTATGACATTCATCTCTGAAAATCCCTAAGTTTTTGATTTCAAAATTTTTACTTGTAATCGCCTTTTTATTTTCCGTTTGTTGAGTTTGCAGACTGATTAATTCTTTCTTTAAACCCGCAATTTTTTCTTTATTATCCCAACCTAAAACATAGTTTTCTTTTCTTGAAATATGCGGACGGTCGTCTTTTTCGTGCTTTCCTCTTTTGAATTTTATCAATCCGTTTTGAGTAATTGCCATTTCGGAATGTCGTTCAAATTCGAAAATATCATCTACACAAGTAAAATTAAATTGTGCTTCCAAATAGTTTTCAATCCAATCAGCATAAACCGTTTTTGGTTTTATGTCAATCTTATTGACTAAGGACTTTTCTCCTACATTTTTACTTTGAAAATTCTTGAGATAATCTTGTTCTTCGTACTTATCATAACGGATTCTTCCTTTCAGATTGCGGCTGTTCACATATTGATTTACTTGCGAATAATATTTTTGAGGAACAATCAAACGCAAAGCAAAATTATGTAATACCTTTTCAATGGAAGTTTCCCAATTTATTTCATCATCTTTCACTTTGATGAGTTCGCCAATGAAAGGAATTTCTTCTCTGCTTGCTCCAATGTGTGCAATAATTTCATCTCGTATCTCGGCTTCACGACCGGCAATGTTATTTTTGTTTTCTTGAAGTGTTTTTATGGTTTTTACTAAATCTTCGATGTCTTGTTTTAACTTATCTTCTTCATTTTTCAATGCACGAAGATTTTCATTTTCTTCTTCGATTTTGAGTTGTGTATTTTGCTTAAATTCTTTTGCCTTTTCTCTGTTTTGACTAAACGCTTCTTCACTTGGATTAGTAGGCAATTCAATACTTTGAGCGATTTTATTGTACTTCTCAAGATTATCACTTCTTGAATTTTTGCTTTTTTCTAATCTTCCTATCTCGGCTTTCAGTTTCTCAATTTGATTTCCAACTTCATCAGATTTTATTTGAACGGTCAAGTCTGTTTCTTCGCCTTTTAATTCCGTTTCTTTGTTTTTCAACTCCGTTAAATCATCATTCAAGCGTTGCAATTCATCTTTACATTTTTCCAATTCATTTTCGCCAAGCTCAATACCTTTTTTGGCAAACCAATATTCAGCCGTTTTCTTTGATTTTTCTAATTGAAATAAATCCGTTTTGATGTTGGTTAGTGCTATGGCAATTTCATTGATTGGTGTCAATTGTTTGATTTGTTCTTTGGCTTTTTCAATGTTGGTTTTAGCGTCCATTAAAGTCAAAAAACTTTCTTTAAGTTGGATAAATTCCGTTTCGGCATCTTGTTCTTCCAACATATTTGTTCTGATAAACTCGTCCAAATCTTCCAATACTTTCACGCCAACAACCTGATTGAATAAACTCAGTGCTTTTACGGAACGCATTCCGAATAAATTGTACATTCTTTCGGCATAAGCTGTTGGTCCTTCAATAAATTCAATTTTCTTTTTAGTTGCATTGGCATTGTAAATTTTATCCAATCTTCTTTTCCACAAACCTTTCGCATCAAAATCACGAAAATCTTTTTCTACTTCAAGCGGAACGTGAGCAATGCCGAATTGTCGTCTTAATTCGTTGTTAGAAAACCAACGAACCTGAAACAAGGTAATTTGCTTTTGGTCGGTATTTTCAAAATGTGCAAGAATGACAGAATATGTATTTGTATCACGCAGTTTTTGTGTGAAAGATGACGTTTTCCCTTCTTCCTGAATATTTCCGTAATGCCCCAAAACATACGTTTCTTCGGTTCGGTCACCTTTTTTCTCAACGCCAGAAGATTGATTATAAAAACGGTCTTTCTTTGCAGGAACTATCAAGGTAAGCAAAGCATCAATGTAGGTACTTTTTCCCGAAGCATTTGCACCGGTCAAAAGTGAATTATTTCCTTTCGGATTGATTCTAAAAACCTTTTCGGTAAATGTTCCCCAGTTGTAAACTTCCATATATTGAAGTCTGAAACCCGCTTTGTCGGAACTTGTGCTAAACAGACTCAACATATTCTTTCAGTTTTGTTTGAAAATCCTGTAATATATCCAGTGTTATTTTTTCTTTGATAATGCGGTGTATCTGATATTTTGTTTCGTTATCTTTCTTGCTGATTTCTTTTAAAAAGCCTAAATCAACTGCATTACGAATGTATTTTTCTAAATCTTTTTGAAATTTCAACTTGTTATAACCCTCTTGCAGAAAGAGTTCTAATTCTTCTTTAATTTCCGAATCGGTAATGAATTTTTCAGTTGCCAGCTGCGTAGGATTGCTGTCAAAATCTTCCAAGCTTTGTCGTAATACAACAAGAACTATAGATGTTTCAAAACCAATTTGTCGCCTTGTTACCAAACCAAGCGTTTTGCCTTCACTGTCTTCCAATTGTTTTACAAAAGCAAAACCATCATCTTTCTTTACAATGAGCTCCAAACCAATTTGGCTGATGTACTCTTGAATTTCATTTTGATAATTGATTACATCTTCCCACACATTAGAAGTGCGTTCCACAGTCGATTTAAGCAACCTTACTATTGCTTTGCTGTACGGTTTAATATTTTGTTCTAAACTGCTCATTTGCTCAAAATAATTTCAGGGATTTTTATTTGTTTTCCGCTTGCAATATCGAAGATGATGTCCTGTGTTTTATCAGGATTAATAACGTGTTTAAACTCTTTTACAATTCCGATATACCCAAACAATTCCGGCAAACCTTTTTCCAATCCGCCATAATTTTCAACTACATCTAAAAGCGTTGTCTGTGATCTTTCTTTCAGAATGTCTTTGATTCTTTTTCGCAACAAATCTTTGTCAATGTTGGATTGTGAAAACAATTTTCCTAAATGATTTGATGAAGTAATGTCTTCGTCAGCAATCTTTGGTTTATTGGTATAAGTAACTTCTTTACTTTGTTCGGTCGTCAATTTTCGTTCAAACGGAATATTGATTTCTATTTCTGTTTCCAACTCAAACGAAATTTCGGGCTTCTTTCTTGTCTTATTGATTTCGACAAGTTGTTTTTTGATTTCCTGAATTAATTTTTTGGTTACTTCCGATTTTGAACTTTCATTTTCACGAATGATACGACTTAGTTTTTCTGCCATTTTATCGTTGGCTTTATAGACTTTTCTTCCCGAATTATATAAATGATTTTTCATTCCCTTTAGAAATGGGTCATTTACAGGAATTGATTTTTCTTCCAAAGTCAGGTACAATTCTTTAGTCAGACTTTCCCATTTGTTTTGCAAATCAGGATTGAGAATAAACGACCAAAAAGCATAAAAACTTTTTCCTTGCTGACTGTCTTTCAGTTCATCAAGAGCATCGAAAGTAAAAGCCAAGATATCGCTTTTAGTCAAACTGCCGTCTGCGTGTTTTTGATAAATTCCTTTTGTAATTTCTTTAAAATTATCTTCAACTTCTTTAAAGTCGGATAACAATTCTTTTGCGGATTGATTGAGTTGATGGAAACGTGGTACGATTTCAAATTCTTCAAACACCTTTACATCTTCTCCGATTTTTATTCTTTGAATTTGTTGTTCAATTTCCAATTTCTTTTCTTCCAACAACTGAATACGTTTTTCGGTGTCTTCATTGGTAAACTCCACCAATTCTTTCAACTGATTTAAAATATTGTTGAATTTGGATTCTGTGCCAACAAATTCTTCCTTTTTCAAACTTACTATCCAATCTATGGTTTTGCTTGAATGTGCGGAAAGTTCATAAAAAACTTCACCTTGTTCGTCGGGATAATTGGTCAGGAAACCTTTGTTTGTCCAATTTGAAATATACTTTTTAGCCTTTGTTTCGTAAGTATCAAACGCACTGATTTCGCTGTCCTCGTCATTCTCCACTTCGTGTCCTTCCAGAAAATCGGCTAATTGCGTATGGATATTTTCAGAAGAAATCGCTACTTGTTTATTGATAAATGTCTGCACAAGAAATTCAATAATCATTTCTCTATTGCGTAAACGCAACAATTCAACACTTGGCGAAGTGTTCAGCGTATTCAATATTTGGGCAATGTCTGCCATTCTATCTTATTTCAAGCAATTCGGCAACATCAACAGAAAAGGCAATGCTTGTGCGTAATCTAATTCGGGATATTCCAAGCCCAGCAAGCGAATGTTTTGGTAATAGGTGTTATGATGGTTGTAATACATTTTTTCACTTTGTATAAACCACGCTTTTTCGCCTAATTTCTGAGCCAAAAACCACTTTTCAAGCAATCGTCCCGTTCTGCCATTCCCGTCATTCCAAGGGTGGATTTTTACAAATACTAAATGAATGAAAGCGGCGTAGTAAAAAATTTCTTCAATGCTCAAATCTTCTTTAAGCAACACGGCAATGTCATGGTAAAGTTTGTGCATTTCACTTTTCACTTCATAAGGCGAAGCAGCAACATACTCAATCTTTCCGTCAGGCGTGGCGACAAACATATTGTGCGAACGAAACTTTCCTAACTGGTGTTCCTCCACAAAATTTACCGCCAACAATGCGTGCGCTTTACTTAGGTTTTGCGGTGTAGGCACGTTTTGTTTGGCAAAGGTGTAAGCATTATAGAGGTCGTCTATTTTTTTTGTATAATCGGGTTTAAACTCAATGCCCATGGCTTTGTGCTTAATGTAACTGTCCAATTCAATGTCTTCACCTTCAATTTTGCTGCTGAAAACTGATGCCACCGAAGTATAAAAACTAAAGGTGTCTGTAGAAATTTCAGCTTCTTCCAAAGCATTGAAAGCAGTTTGTAAATCTTGTGGCACTTTCTCTAAATAAGAAGCCAGCAAGTCCGTTGGAATTATTTGAAGTTTATTTTTTAATACTGCCATAAATTTGAAATTGTTTTTACAAATTTGCTTAATTCTTCTTTCTTTCTTCGTCTGCCGGCATAACGAAGCATTTTACTTTGATTGATGGTGTATTTAGCAAACGCCTCTTTGAAAATTGTCCGCATTTCTGCACCTTGTTGAGCCGAAAAAATCACTTCATCACAAAAAATGTCCACCAACATTTTTTCAATGGTCGCGGTTTCTACTCCGCTCATATTTTGCGTTGGTGCTTCGGAAATCAAAGGTTTTATGATGAAAATTTCCTTTTCGTTCACAATGTATTTTTCCAAAATATCATTTGTCGGTTCAACAAAAACCGATTTTTTTATTTCCCGCAAAAAGTAAAAAACCGAATTGGTTGTTTCTTTATCTGTTTCTACCAACACATAAAATCGGTTGGGCTGATGCTGCATAAATTCGTTTAAAACATAAGTGTTCCACACGCATAAATTCGCATAAGGAAATTCCGCTTTCAGTTTTTTGAAAATCGCCTTTGTTGCCGATGAAATTTCGGGAATATAATTTTTGCTTTCGCCCAATGTAAATTTTCCTCTACCGATGCGTTGTAAAACGCCCGATTGCACCAACGTATGAACACGTCAATTTACCGTTGTCTGCTTGATGTCTTTTTCGGTTTGTTCGTAAAAGGCAACAATATCTTGTGTTTCAAAAACAGTCATGCTTTTGAAATGGCGTTTCATTTTGTCGATATGTAGTTTGTCTGTTGCGATGACTTCTTAAATTAAATTTTAGGCAAAGATATAAAAAACTATGAAACGGCAGCAATGTTAATGAATTGCCGAAAATTAGTATTATGGGGTGGCGGGTGGGCTTGGGTGCGGTGGGGTAAAATTAAATGTGGTACAATAGCGTTGGCTTTGCGTGTCGGCTTGTACCTCTTTTAATTTTTTCGAAGGGTTGCAATTATTCTCTTTTGGTCAGAATGATTTTATGTTGGAGTGTTCAAATGCCATTCTGACAAACATTTCAAGGCTTGGCCTTTGCCGCCTCAGACTTTACGAAAACCATGATTTTTGGCAACTAAATCTCCAATATTTTTTTCTGCTGAATATAAAGTCTATTTTTGCTATTTAGAATTATCCTAAATAGCTTGAGGCTACTGTATTTTATATTCGCGCTGATTGCATTGGCGGTGATTTCACTTTTTGTCGGAGTGAAAGACATCGCCGTTTCGGATTTGTTTCGGTGGACGGACGAGCAACAATTGGTGATGAGTATCAGCCGGATTCCGCGCACAGTGGCACTGATTCTGGCAGGTGTTGGAATGAGCATCTGCGGACTGATCATGCAGCAAATGACCCAAAACCGATTTGTAGCACCTACTACGGCCGGAACATTGGACGCTGCCAAAATGGGAATTCTGGCGTCCATACTTTTTGCTTCACAATCCGGGAACTTTACACGAATATTGTTTGCCTTCGGATTTACATTTTTGGCGAGCATTATTTTCCTGAAAATTGCAGACAGAATCCGTTATCGGAACATTATTTTTGTTCCCTTGGTCGGTTTGATGTTCGGCGGAATCCTGAATTCCATCACCACTTTTTTCGCTTACAAAAACAATGTGGTTCAAAATGTAAATGCATGGATGGTCGGTGATTTTTCGGGCATCCTTCAGGGAAATTACGAATTGGTTTACTTGAGCATACCGGCGGTAGTGATTACTTATTTGTATGCCAACAAATTCACGGTGGTCGGCATGGGCGAAAATTTTTCTAAAAACTTAGGGCTGAATTACAGAACCGTGCTGAACATAGGATTATTTTGTGTTGCACTCACAGTGAGCGTGGTGGTTTTGACCGTTGGAACCATTCCATTTTTGGGCTTGGTGATTCCCAATATTGTCAGCATTTTGTATGGCGACAATCTCCGAAAAACACTGCCGATTACTGCTGTATTCGGTGCCATTTTCCTGTTGATTTGCGACATCATCGGAAGGCTGATTATTTTTCCGTTCGAAGTTCCTATCGGCATGACGGTGGGCATCGTTGGCGGGGTGATTTTCTTAATTCTTTTAATCAAAAAGCAAAGATGAGTATCCCCAATAAAATATTCACCCTTGTTTTGATTACACTGATTCTCAGTGGATTGTTTTTGTTTTACAAACTGCCGAACAATTGGGAATATGCATTGGAACGAAGAAGTTTCAAAGTTGCTTCCATGCTGATTGTTTCCTGTTGCATCGCCTATTCGTCGCTGGTTTTCCAAACGCTGACCAACAACAAAATCCTTACGCCTTCCATCATGGGATTTGAAGCGGTTTATCTGCTTTTTCAGACTTTGATTGTCTTTGTGTATGGCGACAAAACCTTTCAGGTCATCAAAAATTCTGACAATTTTTTCATTTCCATCGGATTGATGATGCTGTTTGCTTTTTTGCTTTTCATTTTAATTTTCAAAAGAGGAAAAAGCAATATGTATTTCCTGCTGCTGATTGGTTTGGTTTTGGGAACGCTTTTCGGGACGGTCAGTTCCTTTTTGCAATTGGTCATTGACCCGAATGAATTTCTGATTATAGAAGGTCAAATGTTTGCTTCCTTCAACAAAATCAACACCGATTTGTTCTGGTATGCATTGGCTTTTATGATTTTGAGTTTCATCATCGGTTTCCGCCAAATCAAAAACTTGGATGTCATTGCTTTGGGGAAGGAAGCCGCCGTCAATCTGGGATTGGATTACGACAAAACCGTGAAATTATATCTGTTCATCATCGCCGTGTTGGTCGCCGTTTCCACCGCATTGGTAGGGCCGATGACTTTTTTGGGCATCTTGGTCACCAATCTCACATACGAGCTGTTCAAAACCTATAAACATTCCATACTGATTCCCGCCTGTTGTTTGGTGAGCTGCATTGCGGTTTTGGGTGGACAATTCATTGTGGAGCAAGTATTTAATTTCAACACCACCATCAGTATCATCATTAATTTCGTAGGAGGAATTTACTTTATGTTCCTGCTGCTAAAAGCCAAAAAAATATGATTAAAATCGAAAACATATCGAAGAATTATTCCGAAAAGATTGTTTTGGATAAGGTTTCACTTGAAATTCCCAAAGGAAAAATCACTTCGATCATCGGTGCCAACGGTGCCGGCAAAAGCACGCTGCTCAGCATCATTTCAAGGTTGCTGAAACAGAATCACGGCAGCATCATCATCGATAAAAAGAACATTGAAGATTACAAAAACCGGATTCTGGCGCAACATCTGTCGATTCTAAAACAATCGAATCATTTGGATTTGAAACTGACGGTCAAAGAGTTGGTGAGTTTTGGCCGTTTCCCCTATTCTCAGGGAAGACTGACGGCGGAAGACCATGAAAAAGTTGATGAAGCCATTGCATTTTTGGATTTGAAATCCATCGAAAACAGTTTTGTGGACGAATTGAGTGGCGGACAGAAACAAAGGGCATTTCTGGCGATGGTCGTGGCGCAAGACACAGAGTACATTTTGTTAGACGAACCGCTGAACAATTTGGACATGAAACATTCGGTACAAATCATGCGGACACTGAGGAAATTGTGCAAAGAAAAAGGAAAAACCATCATCATTGTGATTCATGAAATCAATTTTGCAGCCAATTATTCGGATTATATCGTGGCAATGAAAGACGGAAAAATCCGGCATTACGACACCACAAAAAACATCATCAATCCCAAAGTGCTCAATGATATTTTTGACATCAATTTTGAAATCATCGAGAAAAAAGAACAGCTGTTCTGCGATTATTTTTCGGCATTGAAAGACATTTATTAAATATAAATTCATTATAAATCAATAATTTAAATCATTAAAAACCAATAGAAATGAAAAATATCCTAACATTATCCTTGCTGTCATTGCTGACTGCATTCGCAAGTTGCAAGAACGAACCAAAGGCGGAAACGACCTCGGCTGAATCTGCAGAAAATATCACAATCACCCATACGCTCGGCACAAGCACTGTTGTGAAAAATCCGCAACGGGTGGTGGCATTGGACTTTGCTTCGCTCGAAACTTTGACCGAATTGGGCATTCCTGTTCTCGGGGTTCCCAAGTTGAATATTCCCCAGCATCTGCAACAATTCAAGGACGATGCTTCGGTGGTGGATTTGGGAACGCTGAAGGAAGTGGATTATGAAAAGCTCAATGAACTGAATCCGGAAGTGATTTTCATGTCGGCAAGACTGCAAAACGATTATCCCGAAATTTCCAAAATCGCTCCTACGATTTATGCCGAAATCGATTACAAGGATTATATGAATTCGATTGAAAATAATTTGGGAATTTATGGTGAAGTTTTTGACAAAAAAGAAGCCACCGACAAAGCATTGAACGACATCAAAGAAAAAATAAATACCATCCATGAAAAAATGAAAGATTCCGACAAAAAAGCTTTGATAGTTTTGCACAACAACGGCAAATTCAGTGCTTACGGCAAAGGTTCACGCTTCGGAATCATCCATGATGTATTGGGCGTAAAAGAGGCCGTGGAGAATTTGGAGGTAACGAGACACGGACAGGCGGTTTCCAACGAATTTATTCAGGAAGCCAATCCGGATTATTTGTTTATCATTGACCGTTCGGCGGTGATCGACCACGAAGCGACCAACAAGGAAGCCATTGAAAACAAACTGATTCAGCAAACGAATGCCTACAAAAACGGAAAAATCATTTATCTGAACCCCGAAATCTGGTACATGTCGGGCGGCGGCATTACTTCCATCAACAAAATGATTGATGAAGTAGCTGAGAATTTGTGATAAAATCAGAGGAACTTAAATCAGCAATCCTTCAGATACTCAGTTGTTTGGAGGATTGTTTTTTTTTATTGTTTTATTCATGATTCAATTTCCTCAATGGATTATACAGCATTGGATTTTTAAACATTTTTATCAGGGTTTCAGTTTCATTGCGATTCAATTTATCCAAATCCTTTTTGAAATAAAATCTTGAGGCAGAATCAACGCCCGTAGCCCTGTATAGAAAATCAAAATTTCTGGCATTCCAGTTGAGACATTGTTTTTGGTCGGTGTGTTTTTCTATTTCCCAAGTCAAAAAATATTCAAAAGTCAGATTTTCAATTCTGGTAGTATTTTGTTGTTTCACCAAGGGATAGATCCTGCGGGCGATGTTGTGAGATTGACATTCTGTTTTGTGTATCAACGATGAAATTAGGTCATTCTCTAAACTTTCGGGATGAATTTCATCATATATTTTGTAAAAATCATCCGGCAAATCTTCTGAATTATTGATTTGGGCAATGAAATAATCAAGTTCTTCTGAATTAAGGTTTTGTTTGAAACAGTGCTTATAGTATGCATGGATTCCAAAACCTAAACCTATCGTAATCAACAAAAAAAACAATAAAAATTTGACAAATCTTCTCAATCTTAATGGATTTTAGAGTTGTTGTGGAAAAAACCTTACAAACTTCTCAAATATAAACAATCCTTTTGTTTTCATTTGGGAATTAGTTGGAAAAAATTGGGGTTGTGGGAGGTTTACCGGTGTTGTGTGCCTTACAAATTTTCCTTTATAATTTTTTCAATTTTATTGGATTCACTTTTATTCAGTTTCAAAACAATTCTAAAAGATTTATTGAAAATACTTTTTTTAGAATTTAAATTTATTGAGATTCCATTTCTTGTGTTTTCAATCTTAGTATAGTACTCCCACTTCTTAGGACCAATTGTTAAGTAAATATAAATTATTTTCACGAGTTTTCAATGATTCAATGTTAAAAAACCCCTTAAAAGGTTTTTTAATGTTGGATTGTTGAAAACTTTGTTTAAGCTGCGTTTTTGTACTTTTCATAAGGCTTCTCTCGGTTTATTCCTTGATGTCTTCTATGATTGTATTTATGCATGAATTTTTTTATTCCCTCGTATAATTCCTGCCCGTCATTGGGTGGATTTAAGTAGATATAATCCTGCTTAATTGTTCTGAAAAACCTTTCTATATAAACATTGTCTATCGCCCTGCCTTTCCCATCCATACTGATTTGAATGTGATTTTCCTTTAAGGTTTCTACCCAATGTTTGCTGGTGAACTGACTTCCTTGATCTGAATTAATTATTTTTGGTGTCCCATGCCTAGCAATGCATTCGTTGACCAATTCCGTTTGATTTTCTTTGTCCAAGGTGTTGGATAATTTCCAACCAATTATATACCTACTAAAAACATCTATAATCGCTGTGAGGTACATAAATCCACGCTTCATCGGGATATAGGTAATGTCTATTGCCCAAACTTGATTGGGGCAATCAATGACCACATCCCGCAACAAATAAGGATAAATATACTTGGCTTTACCTAATTTACTAAGGTTCTTTTTTGGGTAAATCGCTTCTAATCCCATTAGTCTCATCAACCGTCTAACGCGCTTTATATTAGCTTTTAATCCGTGTTCCAAGAGTTCATCCTGCATGCGCAAAGCACCATAAGTCGGGTTTTCGAGATAGGTTTTATCCATGATTTCCATTATCCTTAAATTCTCATCACTCTCTGCCTTAGGTTTGTAATAAAAGCCACTTCGATTCAGGTCTAATAACTCGCATTGCTTTCTAACACTAAGCTTCTGATGACTGGTCTCAACCACTGCCAATCGCTCTTTTAAAGTCCGGTTTTCCATAAGCTTTTTTTTAAAAAGTCACGCTCAACTTCCAGTTTACCAATTTTAGCATACAGTGATTCCTTTACTTTCTCAACCTCTTGTTGGTTGTTCCCTGAAAAAGCTTGGGCTGCATTTTCAATAAATTCTCTCTTCCAAGTACCCACTTGGTTAGGCGAAACCGAATACTTTTTCGCAATCTCCGAGGCGGTCATTTGTTCTTTAATAGCTTCTAAAGCCACTTTAGCCTTGAACTCAGGACTAAATTTTCTACGTTTTTGTCTCATAATTATTAAGTTAAAATTAATGCTTTTTTTTAACTTAACCTCTGGTCCGAATTTTGGGGAGTATTATAATGTCGGTTGAGCTTGTTTTATTAATCCATTAAGATTTGAATTATATAGGAAAATTATGATTTGTGATTTTAAAATAAATATATCAGCTTTATTAATCTTAAAACCCATATCCCAAAATTGATATAGAGAAATATTTTTAAAGACTTGGTATTCTTCACTTTTTATCTGAGTAAGAACAATATTATGATTTTTTTTGAAATAGTAGTGAATAGCATAATTCCCTACAATAAATAGAAATATTAATATTGAAAAAAGTATTAAATATTGATTCATTCTGGTCATTGTATGTCACATAACACCAATCTGCGAAAAACTCACAGACCCTTCAAATATAAACAATCCTTTTGTTTTCATTTGGGAATTAGTTTGAAAAAATTGGGGTTGTGGGAGGGTTACCCTCTTGATGCACTGTGCGTTATTTTTTCAGTCGTTCTATTTCGGTTTGGATTTGTTCAATTACTTGTTTGTTTGCAACTTCTCCAGCTAAACTGAAAACAATAAATACATTTCCTCCAAAGTCATTTTTGAAACCCTCAAAACTTGCTTTCATTCTTTCAGAAACCGAATAATTTCCAAAATTAGATTGTGCAGTTACAGGTTTTATTTGTATTCCAAATGCTTTATTTTCTGCAACATACCCAAGATAGTCTATATCTCCTGCGTGGTCTAATTCGGGTGGACTTTCTTCAAATCTTACTTCGGGAAACGCTTTTGCCAAACCGTCATTTACAACGGATTTTTCTCTTAAATATCCGTCAAAAGTTCGGTTAATTGTCAAGTTATAAATATAGTTGTAACAATCTTCTTTTGTCAAGGCATTAAAAGCCTCTTGCCATTCAGGTATAACAACTTCTGTGATTTTTTCGTACAATCTTTCTCCGAGTTCCTGTAAACTTTCTTTCGTTATTTTGAATGTGTTTTTTCCTGCTGTAGTTGCGTTTTCAAAATACCATTGCTCCCATTCTTCAATCGTACTGGGCTGACATTCTCTGATTAAAGCCATAACAGCACCCACTTTGTTGGGTCTTGAAAGTTGGTAAGTTTGAGTAGCGTAATTGAGAACCTTTTCTTTCTTTCCAAATTCTAATGAGTATCTTTTGATTTCTTTTTTAGCCATTGATAAATGTGTTGAATTTCTTTTTGTATTTAAAATCAATAGAATTATCCACCAACGCCAAGTTCTCTTTCAGTAAATGAGCATTTATAAAAGTCTTGTTTTCAAGGTATAAATAAGCCATTAAATTGTTTTCATTGTCGTGTTTGATTTCGTCATATTTAAGAAACACCTTTTTTCCTCGAACTTTGTTGATTAAATATTCGGTTGCTTTCCCGTTGGCTGTTGGATTTTGTTTAATTCCAATCAAACGAATTGTCAAGTCGTTACTCAAACGCACCAATTCAGGACTTATGATTTCTTTTACAGAGAAAAATTCTTCTCGTTTTCCTGTACTTTTGGCATCAATTTTAGAACCGTATTGAATTTTCTTAACATCAATTTTTTTGTCCAATTTATGTGTGTCCACAAATTGGTAAGGAAGTTCATTGATTCGTTTTTCAAAATCAGTTTTTAATTCAGGCTGTTTGATGATTTCAGTTTCGACTTTCATAAAAGCATCATCCGTTCCGATTTTTTCTTTGATGATTGGAATAAAATCAGGGTTTATTTCATAACCAACAGAATTTCTATTTAAGTTTCTCGCAGCCAAAGCAGTTGTTCCGCTTCCCATAAAAGGGTCTAAAACCGTTTCGCCCGGAAATGAAAACATTTTGATTAAACGGTGGGGTAATTCTTCGGGAAACATCGCTAAATGTTTGTCTTGTCTTGCTCCTGGAAAATACCAATGTCCATTAAAGTAGGTATTCCATTCTTCATTGGTCATTGCTGCGTTTTCTTTCTGTTCTTTGGTTGGTTTGGGTGCGTTTCCTTGTTTTTTGAATAACAAGATATATTCAAAATCCAACTTTACAATTCCGTTTCTTGGGTTGGGGTAACTTCCCATAATACTTGCTCCTCCCGAAGTATTCATCGTCGTTACTTTCTGCCAAATAATTTGGCCCATAAAATCAAAACCAATCATTTCACAGAACTTAATGATTTCCGCATGAATAGGGATAATTTTGTAACGACCGTAATAAGTAGAACGGGCAAATTGGTCTCCGATGTTGATACAAAGCCGACAACCTTTATGCAAGACACGGAAGCACTCTTGCCAAGTCAAATTCAAATGATTGATATAAGTTTCATAATCATCGTGAAATCCGATTTGGTTTTCCGAGCCGTAATCTTTTAATTGCCAATAGGGTGGCGAAGTCGCAATCAAATGGACACTTTCGTCTTTGAGTTCGCTCATTTGCCGGCTGTCTCCGTTTATAATTGTATGTTTGGTTTTATTCAACATTTTCTTTGGATAATTCAATCAACAATTACAAAGTTACAAAAATACTTGGGCTAATTTTGGGGTAATGATCAAACCGCATTGCGCAAAACACCAACCTGCAAAAAAAACTCACAAACCTTTCAAATATAAGCAATCCTTTTGTTTTCATTTGGGAATCAGTTTGAAAAAACTGGGTCAGTGCAAGGGCGCAGTCGCTGAACACAGACGAAATGAATCTAAATGAGCCAATGATAAAGCTATTGCCGATGAAATGAATCAAATCAAATTCGGCTTTAGCCGCATAAAATCTTTTGCATGAATGGGGCTAAAGCCAAGTGGAGGCTTGCTTTTCTGTCCGTCCACTAAAGTGGACGGCAATATTTTCTTCACTTTTTTAATTTTTATGTCCTATAACCTCATTCTATAAAAACTCTCACAGACCTTTCAAATATAGTTATTCATTTTGTTTTTATTTCGGAATCAGTTTGAAAAAATTGGGGTTGTGGGAGGGGGTACCGATGTTGTGCGTTCGGTTTTCTTTTCTGTCAGGCGAGCTTGACAAAGATGTCTTCGATTTTTACATTAAAATTGATTTCTGCATTCAATGCTCTAAACACTTTAATAATGGTGTCAATTGTTGCACTGTTTGCACTATTTTCAAGTTTTGAAATTTGTGCTTTTTGAACCCCTACAAGTCGTCCAAGTTCTTCTTGTGTCAAGTTCCTTTCTTGTCTGACTGTTTTAATCATTTTACCTAAAATTTCCATACGAAGTTCATATTCGTATTCGTCTCGTTCAGTTGTTCCAACTTTACCGATATACTTGTCTTTCATCTCTGGAAGTGAGTAAGTCTTTAATTCTTTAGTTGCCATTTGATTGCTTTTTTTGTTTGTTTTTGAAATATTTGTCTCTTAATCTTATTGCCCGTTCAATTTCGTTTGACGGAACTTTGTCAATTTTCTTTATGAAATCGTGGGTTGCAATTACCAAAGTTTCTTTGTTATCTGTTTTGTCCCAAAATGCAAGAAGTCTGATTTGAATTCCTGCGAACTTTGTCCGAAACTCCCAAATGTCATTTTGTAGTTTCTTGAAAAGTTTTGGGTCATTGGTTTGTTCAGCAAGGTCAATATTGTAGAAGATTTTCCTAATTGTCTTTGGGTCAAGATGAGAGATAAACCCGTTCGCTTCTTCTAAAAACTTTGTCTCAAAAAATCTCATTCAATACTGTCTTGTATAACAACACAAAGATAGTGAGAGTTTCCAAAAAAAGAAACATTTTTTGTTATTTTGATCGGTGTCGATTTCCTAAGCTGACGCTCAACACCAACCTGCAAAAAAAAATCACAGACCTTTCAAATATAAGCAATCATTTTGTCCTCCTTAAAAAAACAATGTAATCAAGAAGCAAATCCATAGAATATAGTGAGTTAAATTTTTATTTCTATTCCAGCTCCAATCATAAAACTTTCCAATTCTAAGTACAAAGGCAAGTATGATTTCAAATTTAAAATAAGAGAAATTTGCGAGCCTAATTCATGTTTTAAATAGAGTTCTCCATATAATCCGATGTCTAATTTATCAATATCACTTTCCATGCTGATCCCTATAAAACCTCCATTTTCATCAGTATGAAAGTAAGGTTCATAACTTGTCTCAAAAATTAGTACTCCCCCCAAAGCGCCTCCTAAAATCAACTTTTCTGACAAGGACCAGTCTTTGCTGAAGTTTGGAGCTATGATAGTATTGCTGTATTGAATTTGATGATTTAAAAATAATTGATTTTTCTCAAAATTTCCGGTAGCACTTATTTTAACGAGCGTTAAATTCAACCAAAAATCTTCATTCATCTTGTAACCGAATCCACCGGAAAGAAATGTTCCTCCATTGGAAGCGGTGTGATAACTACTACCGAAATAACCAAAATCAAAAGAAATTCTGAATTTTTGAGTATTTTCCTGACTAAGCAAGCAAGCGCAGGTTATTATCAATATCATCGAAATGATCTTTTTATTCATCTCAAAGTTTTTTAATTAAAAATAATCCTAAAGAACGATAATTATTTTGACCAAAGTACTTATCGTTGTTTTTTATTGGTGAAGTTGTTTTCATGATTAATCCCAAGCCATAATTACTGATAAAAAAAGTATATTTAATTCCAAAGGTTTTTGAAAGTGTTGTGTAGTTTTCCACTGTGGAACTAAACATAAACTCATTAGGATTAGTGACATAGCTTGTGCTTTCAGCGGTATCCAAAAACATTAAACCCATCCCTGCAAAGAATGAGAAATAATGATTTTCACTGTTAATGAAAGATAGATGAAGTAATGGAGAAATGTTGAAGATTGTGCTTTTTGAAAACCAATAATTTTGATTCAATTGATCTTGCCATTTATAAATCTTAGGGAAATCAGAGGTTTTCGCATAGTTTATAGAGAGTTCTATATCAAGATAACGGTTTATTTCATGTGCATAAGAAGTGGAAATTTCAAATCCATTTGTATCGTCGAAGTGCGCAAAGTTGACACTTAATGAAATAGCTTCAGATTTTTGACCGAATATATATTGGCTCCAATCAGAACAACTAAAATGAAAAATCTATTTCCCATAAAAATCGATAATACGAATTAGATATTTAACTCATTAATTAATAATTGATTACATTAATTTAATTAAAAAAATGAAATACATTTCCATTCTCGAATCACTGAATATTAAGGATTTAAATTCATATCCTACTATTTCACTGAGGATAAAATTACTGAATTTTATTTGTTTAGAGAAATAATCAATTAGTGTCTCATAATAACCAATTGCTCCGACACTTATGTGATTCTTAGTTAAAAGGCGATATTGTAATTTCTCCAAATTCCCAATTTGTAACAATTCCAATAGTGATAAAAAGTAAAATCATCATCTCAATAAAAATGAAAACAAAAAACAAGAGAATTCTGTAGGAAAATCCTAATTTGGTATAATCATCCCCAAAAGCATTAAAATATCCATAGCCAATATATAAAAATATTAGCGTAGTAATAGAAATGCTAATGGTATCAGCGACCGTATTGCTAAATTCAATCAGCAGGTCAAAATAAAACAATATATTTCCAAGGGTTGATAACAATAAAATCCCTAACAATATCATTCCTGCAATGATGGAATGTTCACTGAGATTCAACTTTTTTCTTTGAAAGAGTATAAAGCTGTTTAGTGCTGCAAATGGAACAAAAAGGAAGATTACTATTTTACTTTTTTGTGCAAAAATATTGTCAATGGCTTTACTGGCTTGATTCAGGCTGGACGTATCTTTAACATATCCCCTGCCTTGTTCAATGATTATTTCATTATAAAAATGCCTGAGAAATAACATTAAACCAATGGTCAGAAGTATGAGTAAAAAGACATTATAATAAGGTTTTCTTTTTCCTGAAACATAATCTATCGCTGCTTTTCCAGGGCGTATGAGTGCTTGTTTGGCTGTAAACAATATTCCCCTTTCGATGTGAAATGTGCCGTGCAATACATCGTGAAAGAAAAAGTTTCTAAATGTTATGCGATGTACATCAGATTTTTGTCCACATCCTGAACAGAATTTGTCGGTTAATTTTTTTCCGCAATTGAGACATTTTTTGTTTTTCATTTGTTTCTCTATGTCGGTTTTTTAATGGCGCAAATCCATGATTTATGAAGTCTTTCAGATGAAATTGGTGTGGTAAAATTAAGATTTTTTTAGAGCCATTGGTTTTGTAAACCGGTTTTATTGAATTTCATATTCGGAATTAAGCGATTTCTCAAAAACTTCCAATGCATTTTTTCCAGTGATGCTTATGATTTCCTTTTCCGGAATTTTATAGATTTCGGCCATTTTTCTCAAAACTTGAACGATATACGCGGATTCATTTCTTTTCCCGCGGTAGGGCGCAGGAGCGAGATAAGGCGCATCCGTTTCCAAAACGATGTGTTCCAATGGAATTTCATGTAGAAACTGATCGATTTTCCCGTTTTTAAAGGTTAAAACTCCACCGATGCCCAATTTCATGTTTAAACTTACCGCATGTTCAGCCTGTTCTTTGGTGCCGGTAAAACAATGAAAAATTCCAAAAAGTTTTTCATCCTTTTCTTCATCTAAGATTTCAAAAATATCATCGAAGCTATTCCGACAATGAATTACGATGGGTAAAAACTTTTCTTTGGCCCAAGCAATCTGGGTTTTGAAGGCGATTTGCTGTTCTTTCAAAGTGGATTGCTCCCAATACAAATCAATTCCGATTTCCCCAACAGCAGAAAAACTTCTTTTATCCAACCAGGCTTTCACCTGCGCCAATTCTTCTTGGTAAGTATCCGGATTCACGGAAGTTGGATGCAACCCCATCATGAGATGCATATTGGGGTAATCAGCTTCAAGTGCCAACATTCTTTGGGTATAGGAAGCATCAATCGAAGGGATATAAAAGCGTTTGACCCCGGCATTGACAGCGCGTTGTATCATTTCGGCACGGTCTTCATCAAAGGCTTCGGAATAGAGATGGGTATGTGTATCAATCAGCATATTTCATCAGTTTTTGCAAGACTTGTTTTTCGTTGGTAAAACTTCCTTTCGGAAATTGATTTTCCATGGCGGCGAGTTGTTTGTTGGTTTTATAGAGAAATTCTTTGTAAGCAATGGTTTCCGGGTTAAGTGGCCGATGATTTAACGCATTCTGAATGTCATTGGCGAGTTGGATTTTCTCGGTGGTTGCCGCATCAAAATAGGTTTCTGAAAATTTATTCCAAATATAATCCACCGCCTGCTCATTGGGATGCACCAAATCCGGCTTGTAAAAACGATAATCGCGCAAATCATCTATCAACAATTCATAGGCTGGAAAATAATCAACTTTTTCAAAGGTTTTCAGGACTTCATGAAGATTGGAAATCAGTTTGGCTTTGCTCAGCATATTGGCTGTAATTCCGTCTTTCACATGGCGTACCGGACTGATGGTCGCGATGATATGGGCATTCGGATTGACATCCTGAATCAGGTGAAAACAATTTTTGAGCGATTGGCGGATTTCGGAATCATTTAAAAGTGTTTTTCTGAATAAGCTGCCCGGAACCTTATGACAATTCGCTACAAATAAGCCGGTTTCCTTCAATTTGTAAACCCATGCCGAACCAAAGGTCAGGATGAAAACATCGGCTTTCTGTATGAATTCATTGGCTTTTTCTAATTCGGAATTGATGTGTTGCAAAGTTCTTTCCATTGAAATCCGGTCAAAGGAGGTATGGTGATCCCAACTGAAATACAATTCTTCATTTTTGAAAATTTCTCCTTGCGTATAATAAGTCAAGGACAATATCCGCAACAGCGCATTCTCAATGGCCAAAGGGTGAAAGAGCGTTCCAAATGGATTGAGCAGTGTCCGGAATTTGGAATCACTGATTTTTTCGCCGATTTCATTGACAAAACATGAACCCACCCCAAAAATGGATTGGCTGTGTTGGATTTTTCTTTTTGACTCCGGAATAATTAATTCAGTTCTGAATCTCATCAGATTTCTCTTTGCATTAAATCTTCTGCCAACGTTTTCAAAGGCAGTTTCTTCTCTTCCATTACTTCAATCTGTTCCAAACTGTTCATTGCTTTTTGGGTAAACGTCTGAATCAATTGCTTCACAGCTGTATCCGCCCCTGAATGGATGAAAATATCCTTCACGGCACTGATTTTTTCAGGGTTGTCTGTTTGCTGTGCATACCATTTTCGCAGGGTTTCCGCCTCTTTTTCTCCGGCGGAAGTTTCGGCTAAAATATAAAGAATGGTTTTTTTGTTTTCCACGATGTCACCGGCATGAATTTTCCCGAAGCCGGGATTGCCGAAAACATCGAGATAATCATCCTGCAATTGAAAAGCGATGCCGAGATTTTTTCCAAATTCATAAATCATCCTTTGCTGCGATTCATCAGCACCGGCAGTCATGGCACCGATTTGCAATGCAGCACCAACCAATACCGCGGTTTTCAATTCAATCATTCGGATATACGCTTCGTAAGTAACCCGTTCTGCGGTTTCAAAATTTTTATCCAATTGTTGTCCTTCGCAAACTTCTTGTGCGGTTTTTGAGAACAATTGCAGCACGTTTTTGAACGTTAATGCGGGCAGGTCTTCAAACATTCGGTAAGCCTGAACGAAGAGCGCATCGCCCGAAAGAATCGCAGTATCCGTATCGTAATGCACATGCACCGATGGTTTGCCCCGCCGCAGAGGTGCATCATCCATGATGTCGTCATGCATCAGCGTGAAATTGTGAAAAAACTCAATGGCTAACGCAGGTTTCAGTGCAGCTTCCGCATTGCCGTCAAACAAGTCTGTGCCGAGTAAAACGAGCAATGGGCGAATCCTTTTGCCGCCGATTTCCAAAATATAATCACAGGGCTCATACAACTCTTTCGGGAATTGATGAGACAACGTATTTTCTTTTAGCGCATTTTCAATGATTTGTCGGTATTGATTGATTTTTTCGTTCATAATTTCCAATTCATCTGCAAAGATAGCATAAGCGGTGTTTTTTGGAAGTAACAGTTTAAATTAAAATTATTTGTAAACTTGAAAACATAACAAAGCATTCCGCCAATGAACTTTTGAAAAATAAAATTCCCGAATTCGCCAATTTTCATTTTACCCCAAAATAATCTTATTTTTGCAACTCAAATTTTTGAACTATGGGAAGAGCGTTTGAGTTTAGAAAGGAAAGAAAAATGAAGCGTTGGGCCGGAATGGCCATTGCCTTTACACGATTGGGCAAAGAGATTTCAATGGCCGTCAAATCAGGCGGGCCGGATCCAACGACCAACTCCAAACTCCGGGCTGTCATCCAGAATTGCAAGGCCGTCAATATGCCCAAAGACAACATCGAACGGGCAATCAAAAGAGCGTCAGACAAAAGCACCGCTGATTACAAAGAAGTGCTTTTTGAAGGCTATGCCCCGCACGGCATCGCTGTTTTGATTGAAACCGCCACTGACAATAACAACAGAACCGTAGCCAATATCCGCAGTTATTTCAACAAATATGGCGGCAGCTTAGGAACCCAAGGATCGGTGGAATTCATGTTTGATCACACCTGTAATTTTACGGTCAAAGGGGAAGGGCTGAACATAGAAGAGCTCGAATTAGAACTGATTGATTACGGTGCCGAAGACCTTTTTGAGGAAGAAGGTAATCTCGTGGTTTATGCCCCGTTTGAAAGTTTCGGGCAATTGCAGAAATATTTTGAAGAAAATAATATTGAAATCATTTCCAGTGGATTTGACCGCATCCCGACCATGACCAAAAAATTAACGGAAGAAGAAAAAGCTGAGGTAGAAATTCTGTTGGATAAAATCGAAGAAGACGAAGATGTACAAAACGTCTTTACAACCATGGTATAACTCCTAATTTATTTAAAATCAATGAATCTCAAACAAAAGACCACCGCCATTCTGAAACAAACCATCGCCGGATTGTATGGTATTCAACCGGAAAGACTTGAGATTCAAAATACGAGAAAAGAGTTTGAAGGGGAATATACTTTGGTGATTTTCCCGTTGATCAGAGAATTGAAAAAAAAGCCGGAAGAAATCGGAAATGAAATAGGTAATGCCTTGCTCGAAAAGAAAATAATTTCAGGATTCAATGTGGTCAAAGGATTTCTGAACCTGAGTTTCCCGGATGCTTTTTGGCTAAATGACCTGAAAGAAAATTCGGCGGACAAGCATTTCGGATACATCCAAAATCAACCGCACGCTGCTTCGGTGATGGTCGAATATTCTTCGCCCAACACCAATAAACCCATCCACCTTGGACATATTCGCAACAATCTGTTGGGCTATTCGATGGCGCAGATTTTCAAAGCATCAGGAAATAAGGTGCAGAAAATTCAGATTGTCAATGACCGTGGAATTCATATCTGCAAATCCATGTTGGCGTGGCAGAAATTCGGAAATGGTGAAACTCCGGCCTCTTCCCACATCAAAGGCGATCACTTGGTTGGAAAGTATTATGTGGAATTCGATAAACATTACCGCGAAGAAATTGCGGCTTTGAAAGCGCAGGGACAATCTGAAGAGGAAGCGAAAAAGAACGCGCCCTTGTTTCAAGAAGCCCAAGAAATGCTCCGAAAATGGGAAGCCGGAGATCCAGAAGTCCGTTCGCTTTGGGAAAAGATGAACGCTTGGGTTTATGAGGGTTTTGAACAAACTTACCAAAGATTGGGCGTTGATTTTGACCATTATCAATACGAAAGCAACACCTATCTGCTTGGGAAAGATTTGATTAACCAAGGTTTGGAAGACGGGGTATTTTACCGGAAAGCTGATGGTTCGGTCTGGATTGACTTGACTGCGGAAGGATTGGATGAGAAACTTGTTTTGCGTTCAGACGGCACTTCGGTGTACATGACGCAGGATTTGGGTACCGCTGTGGAACGATTCCGTACTTTTGATATTGACCGGCTGATTTATGTGGTGGGCAATGAGCAGGATTATCATTTCAAAGTATTGTTTCTCATTCTGAAAAAATTAGGTTTCAACCGTGCCGATGCCTTGCACCATCTTTCTTATGGCATGGTCAACCTGCCGGAAGGAAAAATGAAATCACGCGAGGGAACGGTCGTGGATGCGGATGAGCTGATGGAGGAAATGTTCCTGACCGCCAAAGAAATTTCAGCCGAACTCGGGAAACTTGATGATTATGATGAGGCGGAAAAAAACCGTTTGTACGAAATCATCGGGATGGGTGCTTTGAAATATTTTATTCTGAAAATTGAACCCAAAAAAGGCATACTGTTCAATCCCAAAGAGAGTGTGGATTTCAATGGCGATACCGGACCGTTTATTCAATATACGCATGCTCGGATTCAGTCGATACTCCGAAAGGAGCAGCCTTCGGATTTAAATCCTGAATTGATTCAACTCAATGAATCGGAAATAGAAATCATACGGCATCTGCATAATTTTGAGGAGGTGATTCAAAACGCGGCAGATAGTCTAAACCCCGCACTGATCGCCCATTATGTTTATGATTTGGTGAAATTGTTCAATTCATTTTATCAGAATCATTCCGTCCTGAAAGCGGAAACCGAAGCACTGAAATCCTTCCGGCTGCATTTGAGCCGTTGGGTTGCGAATGTGATTTCAAATTCCCTTTCCCTTTTGGGCATCTCCGCACCGGAACGGATGTAACCGGGAATTCAAATCGGTAGTTCTATATGACAAGTCGAGTTTTTTGTTTTCTGAGCGTAAAATCAGGTTTTCTTTTGGATGTCCTGATGTTGTTTCAAAATAGTTGGTTGGTTGACGTTTTTTTTATTCATCAATTTCCAATACAATATCATTTTTGTTTTTTAAATCAGAATAGTCTATTTCATAAACTCCCCTCATCCAATTTTCATCGTTATATACTCTAACTTGATATTTCGTTGATTCGGATAATGAGGTTTCAAATTTCCCTTTATTATCAGTCACAATCTTTTTTATAACATAAGTTTCTTGTATATTAAGCATAGGTTGTCTCAAAACACTTACCTCAATAGAATCGCCAACCACAGGCCTTTTAAAAGAATCAATTATTGTAAAAGAATAAATTCTCAAGTTACGAGATTCATTAGGGTAGTAATTCTTTAAATTTAAGGCAACTAAAAAGCAGAGTATTGTTGAAATGGTAAGCAGAAATAGTCTGATTGGTGATGAAAATTTCCAGTTTTTGTAATTGATAAAACACAGCATAAGAATTGAACAAAGTAAAAATAAAAACAATCCAATTGTGATATTTTCAAATGATGTCAAAAAAAACAAAAGATACATTAAAATCAACGAGATTGAGGCAATTAAAAACCCAGCTGTAAGGCTTCTTAGAAATTTCAATTTTAAAAATCTGAATAATAAAAATTTGTTGATTAACCCTGTGGAAATGAGAATAACCCAATCTATGTGACCAAGAAATAAAATTGAAAACGGAGCAAAAATCCCTCCAATGATTATATAGAAAATAACTGTCAGTAAAGTAATTGATGCGCTATTGTTTTCCATTATTTTCTTAGTAAAATGTCGTACAATGACAGTCTGTGAAAAATCCCACTAACATTTCAAATATAAGCAATCCTTTTGTGAATTTTTGGGAGATTTCTTTGTTTCCTTTATTATGATTCCGGAAAATTAGCTTGTGAAAATAGGAGTTGAGCAAGGGAACCCCTTGTTGGCGGTTCGTTGTTTATTCATTCTATAATTAATGTTCCGTCCTCAGTTAAAATTATTTTGTCGTCCTTTTCAATTTCAAGTGTAATGTCGGGCGAATTTTCTTCCCCAATTATATTTCTGTAAACTTTGTATATGTAATTTCTGTTAGTAAAAGTAATAACGTGATTTCCTCCACTTCCTTCAAATTCCAATTTTCCATTGTCTATAATGATGTCAGGTTTTGAAGATTCTTTTTCGTCTATTTTCCAAGAAGCGTATCTGTAATTGTCGTTCGATAGTTCGTCAATTCTAATCAGATAATTTTTTGTTTTTATTTTGTAAGTCGGACTTTCAAAAGTTTTTAATGAAACGTACAAGTTTTGCTTGTCTTTTGTTATTAAATCTTGTCTTAATTTTTTTTCAAAGTCGCTTTGATAGTTTATCGAAGTTATTACTCCGTCAGAATTTGCCATCCATAAAGTTCCATTGTCCAACATAATGCCTCGCCAGCCTACTTCTGACCATTGCTCCATTTTTGAATTAACGATTTTGTCAATTAGTTTTTTGTCAAAGACTTCACCAAAGCGTTGTTTAAATTCTTCTTTGTTTTTAATACTTGGTATTGGATATTCTCTGTATATAGGAAAATCAATTTTACTTGAAATTTTGTCAATATTTCCCGTTTTAAATAATGCTATAACATTTTCAATGCTGTCTATTTTATAATCGTCAAGTTTTTCTTGTCTGAAAGTTTGGTTGCTTGTTGTATCAGCAAATTTTTGGTCTGTTGCTAATGTATTTTTACTTTTCGGCTGGTTACACCCAAAAAGAAAAATTCCAAATACTAAAAATGTTCTTATAAAATATTTCATTTTTCTGTCTGTTTTGGGGTCGCCCGTTACAATGACCGCCAATCTAATCACGCAAAGGAATTACACCCCTGCGTTCTCACGGAATCATTTCGACTCCGCTCAATGTAAACCTTGGCGTGAAAGTCTCCCTTCATACGGCTCTTCGTGTTAATAAATCACCTTAAAAGTAATAACTTTTATGGACACACCAATTTCCAATGTGCAAAATTCAAAAAAAAACCGCTAATAAAATAGGAGCATTAACTAACCAAAACTCAATTCCCTAAAAACAAAGGCTTCATCTGCCAGAAAAGTAGTAATCCTGAATTCGACAAATCCATAGCATAAAGACAAACACCGATTCCGTCCAACAAAGTTTTCATCTCTAACCCTCCGGGCAAGACGAAAGCTTGGTTATTTTAGGCGTAGGCATATTTTAGTAAGCAATTCTTTGGTTATTCAATTCTACATTGAAGCTTACTTTCGCTCCCAATGCTTTGAAAACTTTTAAAATTGTCGTAAATCTTGCGTCAGTTGCACTGTTCTCGATTTTAGAGATTTGTGCTTTTTTTACTCCTACGAGTTCTCCAAGTTCTTCTTGTGTTAGATTGCGTTCTTGTCTTGCTTGTTTAATAGCTTGTCCCAACAAGTCAAGGCGAAGTTCGTTCTCAAATTCGTCACGTTTTTGAGTTCCTTTTTTACCGATGTATTTGTCGGTCAATTCCTCTAAACTATATTTTTTCATTTCTTTTTGTTTTTGTCGTTAAAATATTTTTCTCTTAATCTTTCAGCTCTTTGAATTTCGCTCCGTGGGATTTTGTCAGTTTTTTTAATAAGTCCGTGAGTCGAAATAACTACCGTGTCTTCTTTGTCTGTCTTGTCCCAAAAAGCAAAAAGTCTGTAATAGAATTTGTTGTATTTTGTTCTGAACTGCAAAATTTCGTCTTGAAGTTTTTTGAATAGTTCCTTGTCATTTACGCTTCTTGACTTCCAAATATTGTAAATTATTTTTTGCCGAGTTTTTTCGTCAAGTTTCTCAAGAAATTCTTTTGCTTCTTCTAAAAAGTCAACCCGAAATTTATAATTATCCATTCAAATTTTCATTCTCTATGCAAAAATAAAAGTTTCTTATTTAGGAAACCAATCTTTTATCGTTAAATTTTAAATTTGGATGATGAAATTTTAGCGAGACATCGGAAAATGCTTACACCTAATCTAATCACGCAAGGGAATTTCACCCCTGCGTTCTCACGGAATCATTTCGACTCCGCTCAATGTAAACCTTGGCGTGAAAGTCTCCCTTCATACGGCTCTTCCTATTAATAAATCACCTTAAAAGTAATAACTTTTACGGATATACCAATTTCTAATGTGCAAAATTCAAAAAAAACCGCTAATAAAACAGGAGCATTGACTAACCAAAACTCAATTCCCTAAAAACAGAGACTTCATCTGCCAGAAAAGTAGTAATCCTGAATTCGACAAATCCATAGCATAAAGACAAACACCGGTTCCGTCTAACAAAGTTTTCATCTCTAGCCCTCCGAGCAAGACGAAAACTTAGTTATTAGGCGTAGTTTTTATTTTTCTATTAGTGTTGTTAATGGTTTAAGCAATGTTTTGAAATATTCTTTTGTGTCATTATCATCAATAATTAGTTTTCTAACTGCACTTTCGTACTTGTCACGTGTCATACCAAGTCCTGTCGCAATTTTTGTCAACGCTGGTGTTTCTCTGACTGGATAACGAGAGATTAAGCCATCCAAATTTTTGTCTGCAACTAATTTATCAAAGTATTCTTCTTCTTTTTCTTGAATTTCCTTTAAGTTAATTTTTAATTCAAAATCACCTTTTTCCTGAATGTCTTTATGTTTGGGTAATGCTGTCATTACGCTATTTCTAACTTGCTTCTCGCAAAGTCGAGAACACAGCCTTACTTTATGAGGATTGATTTCGTTGATAATTCCATTTGTTGCTTTTTCAAAAAGGATGTTTTCATCTTGTCCTAATACATCTGAAAATCTTTTTGCAATACGCTTTACAATCTCTAAATTATAGTAAAGAGCTTCAACTGAATAGCAGTTTAATGCTGCAATTCCTTTGTCGAGTAAAGTCTGGATTTGTTCTGCTGTCCTGTCGTCAGCATCTATTAGACCATAGGAATTTATCCAATGTAATTTTTCTGTTCCTTTTATTCCTTCAACTGCCTTTTCAACTTGTGTGCAACTGCCTTGTGGCATAACTGTAACATTTGGATAAATTAACGAATAGATTTGTCTATCCAAACTTTCATATTCGCCTTCAACGAATAAAATATTCCTTTTTGAACCAAGTATTTCACGTTTAATAGAATTTGGTATTTCGTCTGCCTCTGAAATTAAATCTGCATCCCAATCTTTTATGTTTTTTCCATTCCATTGACAACTTCTCAATAGTAATACGCTTGCTTCTGAATGGTCTATTGGTAAGAAAACATCGTGCGTAGAAATTACAAAAACACAATCTTTCCGCTTTTGAAATAACGAAGAAAGCAAAGGGGAAATTATTGAACGATGCAGGTGTCTTTCAGGCTCATCAAGTATGATGAGATGATTTGGCTCGGTTGTTAACACGTCTGAACAAATTAGCAAAGCATTTCTTTCTCCGTCTGACAATTCCGCAATACTGTATGGTTCACTGTCGTTCTTTGATGCAAATAATTGCTCGTCTTTTCCTAATGTGATTTTAACAGGTATATTAGATATTGCCAAAAGTTCATTTGTTGCTTGCAAAGGAGCTTGGGCATTGGAAAGTTGTTTTGCAAATGCTATATCGTCCTTATCAACTGCACCAGCGATATTTCTAGCTCTAACATTTTCGGAGTTGATTAAATCGAAAATTGATATTGAAGACCTTGCTTCAGAATAGTCGTCTTTCCATCGAGAATAAACTTGTCGGTCGGTATTTTTAATTTGGTTTTCTGTTTGCTTCTTACTTGAAGCTGTCATATCCATTGCATTTGAATGAAACCAAGTTTGTCTATGTGCTAAAATTCTTTTTGTATGGTCAAAGTTTTGCTCAAAAAGTTTATGCATTAATGTCGATTTGCCAACTCCGTTTGCTCCAAGAACAAACAAAGCTTTCCCCTCTGTCAATGGGATATCTAACGTTCCTACATTGGAAGTCTGAACTGTGAATTTGTATTTGTTTTCTGTCATTGTTTAGATGTCTGGTGTGCGTCAATAAAATTACGCCTAATCGAGTCACGCAAAGGAATTACACCCCTGCGTTCTCACGGAACCGTACATGAAAGTCTCCCTTCATACGGCTCTTCCTATTAATAAAGCACCTTAAAAGTAATAACTTTTACGGATATACCAATAACCAATGTGCAAAATTCAAAAAAATCGCTAATAAAACAGGAGCATTGACTAACCAAAATTCAATTCCCTAAAAACAGAGACTTCATCTGTCAGAAAAGTAGTAATCCTGAATTCGACAAATCCATAGCATAAAGACAAACACCGATTCCGTCCAACAAAGTTTTCATCTCTAGCCCTCCGGGCAAGACGAAAACTTGGTTATTGTGCGACGTTTTTTTTCAAGCTGTTGCCTAATCGAGTCACGCAAGGGAATTTCACCCCTGCGTTCTCACGGAATCATTTCGACTCCGCTCAATATAAACCTTGGCGTGAAGTCTCCCTTCATACGGCTCTTCCTATTAATAAAGCACCTTAAAAGTAATAACTTTTACGGATATACCAATAACCAATGTGCAAAATTCAAAAAAATCGCTAATAAAACATGAGCATTGACTAACCAAAATTCAATTCCCTAAAAACAGAGACTTCATCTGTCAGAAAAGTAGTAATCCTGAATTCGACAAATCCATAGCATAAAGACAAACACCGATTCCGTCCAACAAAGTTTTCATCTCTAGCCCTCCGGGCAAGACGAAAACTTGGTTATTGTGCGACGTTTTTTTTCAAGCTGTTGCCTAATCGAGTCACGCAAGGGAATTTCACCCCTGCGTTCTTACAGTACTTTATCCCGTAAAGACAAGACAAGCTGTGAAAACCTCGCTCTGTACGGCATTTTATGTTAGCAAATTACATCAAATATATCCCTATTTATGGATGCGCCAATAACTAATGTTTGAAGAAATTGGGATTTGTAGACGTAATTGAAAAAATGGTTGCTTATATTTGAGGGTTTTGTGAGAATTTTCACAGGCTGAGGTTATGCAGAATTTTAGAACAAAGACGATGACGGATAAAGAACTTAAGGAAAAACTTGATAAAATTGGTTATTCAGCTTTGTGGTTGGACTATGGCGTTTTGACTATTAAGGAATTAAATAAACAAATAAAAATTTTCGAAAATAGTGATGATCAAAACACAGAACATTATCGATATTCAACATTCAAAAATTTCTTAAAAAATCATTCTGTAATTACTGAAAAACAACTTAATAATTATCTTTCCCTTATAATAAATGACGAAGATAAAACAATGGCAACTTCAGCAATTATTGACATTTTCAATTTAGTTGCATTAACAGATAATCAATTTTTAATAGTTTGCAATACATTAATTAGTTTCGGTGATTGGACAAAAAATATAATTCAAAGACAAGCTTTATTGCGAGAATTAAAAAAGCAGAAACTTAACGATGAATTATTTGAAAAAGCTTTACAATTCAAAGATCCTATTATTCATGATTTTTTATTAAAAAATGCGAATATAATTCAATTAGAAAAGCTCACTTTTTTTGGTGCTAATAAATCTATAAGAAATATTGCGACCAATAAAATTAAACAAACAAAAAATAGTATATAGAACAGTAACCCTTACTCAACCCCAATTTTTAATCTGATTTAAAAATGAAAGCAAGAAATTATTTTCTATATTTGAAAGGTCTGTGATGGTTTTTTTTCATAGGCAGAGGTTGTAAGTCATTGTTAAACACAAATCTAATGAAAACAAGAATTTTATATTTATTCTTAATCTGTTTTATATCACAATTAAACGCTCAATCAGGTTTTACCCAAAATTTTGATTTTAATAGCACTACTTGCGAATTTCCTGATAATGAAAGAGCAAGAGAAATTTTTCCATTGGGAATTGAATGTATTCAAAGAAATATTTATCTCGGTTCTGTTGCTGAAATAATGACAGAAATAATTAAAATAGATTCTACATTTTGTGATGCTTATTATTGGGCTGGATACGCATTCAGAAAAAGTGATATGAATAAAGAAGCTGTTGCATTGTATTATATGGCAGACAGCTTAGCTCAAAACAAATCTTTAGAGTATAAGCAAAATTTAGCAGCTACAAGTATGATTGTCGGTGCTGATGATTTGGCCCGAAGAAAATTTGAAGAAATAAAAGAATACTTCCCAAACAGTCCTGAAGGATTTTATGGCGTTGCATTAACTTCAACAATCATTGGGGACATTGATTATGGTTTGGAAAATGTGAATATGGCAGAAAAAAAGTATAGCCAGCCAAATGCAGACACACAATTATTAAAAGCCATCCTCTTAACATTAAATGAAAAACATGAAGAATCATTAACTTATTATGAAAAAGTAAAAAATAAGTATAGAAAATTTGACCAATTTAACGGAAACTACGCAATGAGTTTATTGGAAGTCGGAACTAAAAATAACGATGAAAAAATGTTAAAGCTTGCGCGAAAACATTACAATAAAGTGAAAAACAAAGATGAGTTTACTGAATATATGCGAAATAAATTCGAAAAATAAAAACGCAGTACAACATCAATAACCCATATTCAACCCATCTTCACCACCAATCAAAATAAACGGTTGCTACATCATAAAATATAAGAAAGTCCGGAAAATCACGCAAAACTTCATAGCAACTTTTACAATGTTTTTCTCGAGTTATAAAATTTCATTCGAAATCAAATCACATAATTGACAATATTCAATTTAAATTTTTCTTATATTTAAGCCTTAATTACCACCTAATTTCTTAATGCTTATTAAGCTATAAGGTAAATTTATAAAAGCATAAATCAATAATAGTTATATTCTATTATATTTGTTTCAGAACATTTAAAAATCTTATAATCATGGACAATCAAGAGAAGAAAAAACTCACTTCCGTATCGGGCAGACCGATAGCGGAGAACCAAAATGTGAAAACAGCCGGTAAGAGAGGCCCGATGTTGTTAGAAGATTTCTGGTTTTTAGAAAAATTAGCGCATTTCGACCGCGAAGTGATTCCTGAAAGAAGGATGCACGCCAAAGGTTCGGGTGCCTTCGGAACTTTTAAAGTGACCCACGACATTACAAAATATACCCGAGCGAAAATATTTTCTGAAATCGGAAAAGAAACCCCGATGTTCGCCCGCTTTTCAACAGTGGCCGGTGAAAGAGGTGCGGCCGATGCCGAAAGAGACATCCGTGGTTTTGCAATGAAATTCTATACCGAAGAGGGCAACTGGGATTTGGTCGGCAACAATACGCCGGTGTTTTTCATGAGAGACCCCTATCGCTTTCCGGATTTGAACAAAGCGGTGAAAAGAGACCCAAAAACCAATCTGAGAAGTGCCAACCACAACTGGGATTTCTGGACCTTGCTGCCCGAAGCTTTGCACCAGGTGACCATCGTGATGAGCGACCGCGGAATTCCAAAATCTTATCGCCACATGCACGGATTCGGCAGTCACACCTTTAGTTTAATCAACGCTCAGAACGAAAGGGTATATGTGAAATTCCATTTCAAAACCCAGCAAGGAATTCAAAACCTGACCAATGAGGAGGCTTCTTCCATCATCGGGAGCGACAGAGAAAGCCACCAAAGAGATTTGTTTGATTCGATTGAAAACAAAAATTTCCCAAGATGGAACATGATGATACAGGTGATGACCGAACAGCAAGCCAAAGACTGTCCATTCAATCCGTTTGACCTGACCAAAGTATGGCCACACGGAGATTATCCGATGATGGATGTCGGCTATTTTGAATTGAACAGAAACCCCGAAAACTATTTTGCGGATGTAGAGCAAGCGGCTTTCAATCCGGCAAATGTAGTTCCCGGCATCGGATTTTCACCCGACAAAATGCTGCAAGCCAGACTGTTCTCCTACTCAGATGCACAGCGATACAGATTGGGGGTCAACCATTATCAGATTCCGGTCAATACACCAAAATGTCCATTCCACAACCATCACAGAGACGGACAAATGCGTGTGGACGGCAATGAGGGCAGTACAATCCATTATTTCCCCAACAGCTACAGCCAGTGGGAAGAACAAAAACAGTACACCGAACCACCATTGGAATTGGAAGGTGCAGCGGATCACTGGGATTTCAGGGAAGACGACGATGATTATTACACCCAACCAGGAAATTTGTTCAGACTGATGTCCAAAGAACAACAACAGGTTTTGTTTAAAAATACTGCGGCCGAAGTGGGGGGTGCAGAGAAATTCATCCAAAAAAGACACATCCTGAATTGTTACAAAGCCGATCCGTCTTATGGTCAAGGTGTAGCAGATGCTTTGGGAATTGATATTTCAACCATTGATATGACCAAAACTCCTTTTGAAATCACCATAGCGGACAATTGATTTTTGAACATAGAAAAACCAGGCCGTCTTGTCTAAGATAAGGCGGCTTTTTTTATTAATATTTGATTATCAGGAAATTGAAAAAAAATACATTGAGAAGAATTCGCTCAAATTGTAAGCGGTTGATTTTTAAAGTTAAATGACAAAACTATTGCCGTTCGTCCCCCTGAGTTTCGGTCATTGAGTTTCGGTCATTGAGCACAGACGAAGTCTGCGAACGAAGTTCACGAAATGAGCAGAAATGAGCCGCATTGAATCTCTTGCATGAATGGGGCTAAAGCCAATCGGAGGTCTGCTTTTCTTTCCGTCCGCTAAAGCAGACGGCAATATTTTCACACATTGCTATTTCAATTACAAGTTGAATATCACCCTATTGCCGTTCGCCCCCTAAGTTTCGGTCATTGAGTTCAGACGAAGTCTGCGAACGAAGTTCACGAAATGAGCCGAAACTTGAATTTTATGCTTCTAATTTGCCTTTTACTCTTGACACTAAAACTCAACATTGCCTTTTTGAGGATGAAACCCACACAGACCTACAAGCTATCATTAAAGATTTATAATTTCAGCAGTTTGCGGTTAATTTTCCCGAAACTTCCACTGAGGCTGATGATCAAAGTTCCTTTCCAAGTCGGAATAAGTTTCAGGCTGATTTTTCCATTTGTAACCGGCAATTGATTTTCAAAGAGTTTTTGTCCGGTAAGCGCATGGATGCTTACGGTAATGTCTTCGGAAATGTTTTTCACGTCAAAAGCCACAACATCTCCTGCCGGATTCGGATAAGGCCCTAAAATCTGATAGTCTTCCAAATCCTGAACACCAAGATGATTTACCGCAAAAGTCCAATATCCTTGCGGTGCCACGATGGGTCTGGTCATGGTTTTTTCGGAATTGGCTTCCGCCCAAATATAATATTCAATTTCCGTTGCTGTCGAAGGCACACTGAGATGGGCTGTCCAATTGTCATCCGAAATATAAGTCATGTTGTTTTCCTGAAAAGGCAAAGTGCCTTTTTCCCGCCAGAAAACTTTGGCTTCGGATATTCCTGAAATATGTTTGATCATCGCTTCCACCGGAATATTTGCATAATTATCTGCCTCTCTGATTTTTTCGTGTACAATCCACAAAGGCTCTGCTACGCCAATGGTATGGGTGATACAATGAATGGCACCATTTCCTGCAATCATATTTTCCACGTTGATACCGACAATGTTGTATCCGGGGAGCAACTCCTGATAAAGTGCCAGCGCGGCGTCGTCCACTTCAGGTCTGTAAAGCGGAACCAATACGGTTTTGTTGATGAAAACCGAGTTTGTAAAAGTTCTGTAAAAACTTCCTTCATCGGGGTAAGAACCGTCAATTGCAGGCGGTGCTGGTATCCAGAGCACCTCATAATCATTGCCGAAAGGAGTTTGAAAATGGGATAAGATGTATGCGATGTTTTCATTGATCTGCGGGCCGTCGGCGACGCCTAAGGGATAACTGCTGACCAGAAGCGTTTCCTCATCTAATAGTTTCATGTGCATATCGATATGGTGAATTGCATCATAGGGGAGTACTTCCATTTTCATATAATTATCGATTCCCATGTAGTTCTGCATGATGCCGTCGATTTGTTCTTCGGTCTTGGGACTGACATTGTATGGATTTCCCTGCTCATTTTCTATCAGAACAAGTTTTGACGCAAAAGCATTTCCCAAGCCATCCGACATGAAATTTCCACCGGTATTGACCAAGTCGTCAGTTCCGGTATTGGTTATATAAATCGGAATATCAAGATAATCCGCATGTGCAGTGGGCAGAACATCATCATAAGGGCGGGGTCGGTTGTAAATCCAATCCACTAACGCACGTTCCCCCACATCATTGGTGTAAACTGTATTTCCCGCATAATCCCTGATCCAAATACTGTTGACCGGCGCATTGATAAACTCGATGCGAGTCATATCAATGCCCTGTGCAATCAGAAAATTTTGAACACCGCTCACATTGGTGGTCGCAATCAGCACATTGCATTCCTGAATGGCAGCTTCGATGATTTGAACCTGAATGGCTGTGGGCATGGCGGGACAACCTAAAACCACATATTCGACTTCTTCCCATTCGGCTGCAGTCCTTACAGGAAGTTCAGGTGCTTCGGAAGTTCCGAAACTTTTGAATTGATAATTCGGAAGCAGGATTTTCTCCTGTTCTGTCAATCCTTTTGGAAGCAAAGTTTCCTGTGCGTGGACTGAAAAAGAGTAGATAACACAAAGGATTACAAGCAAGGATTTATAAAGTTGTTTCATGTTTTAATTTATTAATTTTCAGGCATTTCCAAATGTGTTGATGTGAAATGCAAAACGAAAATAGTGAAAATTTAATTGGAATAAAAATGAAGAGCAATAATTGGGATTTTGGGTTTTACAGCATTTGAAGTGAAATGATTTTGAATTTTCGAATTCCCGGCAAGGAATGGTTCAGGATTGATTAAAAAACGCCAGAATTTTCTCCGTCCTCGATTGACCGATTACTTCCGTCAATTCCTCTTTGGTGGCGGATTTTATTCTTTTCAGTGATTTGAATTTTCGAAGCAATTCCTGAATGGTTTTTTCACCGATTCCGGGAATTCCATCCAATTCAGAATATAGAGCGCTTTTGCTCCGACGGTTTCGGTGCCTTGAAATTCCGAAGCGATGAGACTCGTTCCGTACATGTTGTAGCACTTTCAAGGTTTCAGAAGTTTTGTCCAAATAAAGCGGAACGGAATCACCTGGAAAGTAAATTTCTTCTAATCTTTTGGCGATACCGATGACCGTGATTTTACCGCGCAAACCCAATTTGTCAATGCTCTTCAAAGCTGCGCTCAACTGTCCCTTTCCACCATCGATTAGAATCAATTGCGGCAGCTCTCCTTCTTCTTCCAATACCCTTTTGTAACGACGATAAATCACTTCTTCCATCGTTGCAAAATCGTCCGGTCCTTTCACCGTTTTCACATTAAAAATCCGGTAATCTTTCTTGCTCGGCTTGCCGTCTCTGAACACCACACAGGCCGAAACGGGGTGGGTGCCTTGGATATTGGAATTGTCGAATCCCTCAATCAACCGTGGTTCCACAGGCATCCTCAAATCTTTTTTCATCTGCGCCATGATTCTTTTGGTATGTCGTTCAGGGTCAATGATTTTGATTTGTTTCAATTGTTCAATGCGGTAAAACTTGGCGTTTCTTTCGGACAAATCCACCAATTTTTTCTTGTCCCCGATTTTGGGAACGACAATTTTGATTCCGGGAATTTCGAGTTCAAGTTCAAAAGGCAGCAAAATTTCCTTAGAGGTCGAGCCCAAACGGTTGAGAATCTCGATGATGGCTTCTTCCAAAATTTCATCGTTTGGTTCGTCCAATTTCTTTCTGATTTCCTGCGAAAAAGACTGTACCACCAAGCCCTTATTAACCCTAATAAAATTCACATACGCATAAGATTCATCCGAAACGATGCTGAACACATCCACATTTCCGATGGCGGGATTGGCGACCAAAGATTTGGCTTGATAATTTTTAATCGCTTCGATTTTTTCTTTGGTTTTCTGGGCAGACTCAAAGTCAAGCGTATCAGCGTAAGCCTTCATATCATCGGTCATATACTGAATCACTTCGCTGTAATTTCCTTTCAGAATCTGACGAATAGAACGAATGTTTTTCTCATAATTTTCTTCGGTCTGCTTGCCCACACAAGGCCCCAGACAGTTGCCGATATGAAATTCTAAACAAACCTTGAACTTGTTGGCTTTGATGTTTTTTTGGTTCAAATCATAGTTGCAAGTTCTCAGTGGATAGACCTCACGAATGAAATCCAAAAGTGCATTTAGAATCCCGATTGAAGCATAGGGTCCGAAATATTCTGAGCCGTCATTTATCAAATTTCGGGTTTTAAAAATTCTCGGAAAGGGTTCTTTTTTGATGCAAATCCAAGGATACGTTTTGTCGTCCCTGAGCATTACATTGTATTTGGGTTGATACTTTTTGATCAGTGTATTTTCTAACAGCAATGCTTCATACTGATTGTCCACCACAATGGTTTTGATGGTTGCAATTTTGCTGACCAACAGTCTTGTTTTTCCCGAATCATGGGTTTTGGTAAAATAAGAAGAAACTCTTTTTCTGAGATTTTTGGCTTTGCCCACATAAATCACCTTGCCGTTTTTGTCATAATAACGGTAAACCCCCGGTTTTCCGGGCAATGATTTGATGATGGGTTCTAATTTCTCGTACACTTTTCGAAATTAATATAATTTGAATGATAATGAAAAAATTTCAGAAATAAATTCGGAATCACAGGAATTTAACAAAATTAGGAAAAATGAAATTTAACTTGATTTTTCAGACCAACAAGGAATGCAAATCAATATCCATCAAACGTTTTGGCGTAATTCTTTAACAGTTGCTGAATCCATAATAGCGGTTAATTACATAAATATTTTGCGTAAGTTTGCTTCCGAAACTTAATATTTGAACGGGTGAATTTTTTCAGAACCTTTATTAAATGGCAGTTTTGGGTGAGTATTCTTTTGATGGGACTGCTTTGTTTCGGGCTTTATCATTTCATTTTCAAAGTTTGGTTGAATGCATATACCCATCACAATCAGGAAATTGAAATTCCGGATTTATCGGAATTGGATGTACAACACGCCATAGCGACTTTGGATAAACTGAAACTGACTTACGAAATTGATAGCATCAAATACGATTCTTCCAAAGCTCCATTTTCCATTCTGGAATTCTATCCACAAGCAGGATTCAAAGTCAAAGAAGGTCGGAAAATTTTCATCAAATCCAATCCCAGCGGATGGCGACCGACGAACTTGCCGGATATCGTTGGGAAATCCAAACGACTTGCTTTCACCCAATTGAAAATGGCCGGGCTTTCCGTAGGGGACACGATTTACGAACCCGATATTGCCAAAGATGCCGTACTCAGAGTGATGTACCAAGGAAAACCCATCGCGTTCAATGAGGTGTTGCCCCGATTCTCAAAAGTGGATGTAGTCCTTGGACAAGGATTGGAATATGGCGTGAAAATGGAAAATTTAGTGGGTATGCGCCTTGAAGATGCGCAAGCCGCAATCATCGCCAATCAGTTTGAAATAGGTATGCTGAATGTTCAGGGCATCGTTACAGACAGCAGTCAGCTCAAGGTGTTCTACCAATATCCAATCGCCGATGATTATTATGACCAAGGACTTCCGGTCGATTTATGGGTCACACAGGGCTTGCCCGTATCTGAAGATGACACGCCGGCACAGAAAGAAAGAAAAATCCGACAATCCCGGGAATTGTCCGAAATCATCAAAAACCTTGACCGACAGTTTAAAAATTACGGCTCCAACGACTCTATTGCGGCCGCTAAATATGCGGAAGAATTGGGAACCAAAAGAAGTGAAATGGTTATTCCTACAGAAGCGGACGGACAAACAGCCACCCCTGAGCAGGTTCCCGCAACAACAGATATTCCCAAAGGGATGGAAATCGATTGATCATGGCTGTACCTGATTTTGAAAATTCGGAACAAGAATTATTTGAACAATTCGCTGTGGTCGCAGACAAAGGGCAGTCGCCCATTCGGGTGGATAAATTTCTGACCAACTATATTCAAACGACCAGAAACCGGATTCAACAGGCTGCGGAAAACGGTCAAATCCGGGTCAACAACCAAGCCGTAAAATCCAACTACAAAGTCAAACCTGGAGATGTAGTCAAAATTGTTTTGGAAAATCCGCCGAGAGAGATTGAGATCATTCCGCAGGATATTCCGCTTCAAATCGTTTATGAAGACGATGCCGTCGTCGTCATCAACAAGGAGGCAGGCATGGTGGTTCATCCGGGACACGGAAATTACAAAGACACCCTTGTCAATGCGTTGAAATTTCATTTTGACCAACTTCCATCCCTGTCCGCTGATTTGGAACGCCCCGGATTAGTGCATCGAATCGACAAAGATACGAGTGGTCTTTTGGTCGTTGCCAAAACTGAAAAAGCCATGCAATCTCTTGCGTCACAATTCAAAGCCCATTCTACTGAAAGGGTTTATGAAGCTTTGGTATGGGGAAATTTAGCAAATGATGAAGGCACCATCACCGGACACATCGGTCGGCATCCGAAAAACCGGCTGCAAATGGCTGTTTTTGAAGATGAATCTCAAGGTAAAAATGCGGTTACGCATTTTAAGGTTTTGGAACGTTTCCTGTATGTTAGCCGTGTGGAGTGCAGATTGGAAACCGGCAGAACCCATCAGATTAGAGTGCATTTCAAATATATTGGGCATCCTTTGTTCAACGATGAAAGATATGAAGGAAATATTATCCTGAAAGGAACTACTTTCAATAAATACAAACAGTTTGTGGAAAATTGTTTTAAAATTTGTCCGAGACAAGCCCTGCATGCCCGAACTTTGGGCTTTGAACATCCAGAAACCGGAAAGCGCTTGCACTTCGAAGCACCCTTGCCGGAAGATATGCAGCAACTCTTTGAAAAATGGAGAAATTATTCCTTCCACTCATCTGAAAATCAGGGGGAATGATTAGGCTGTTCGATTGATATTTTGAAAATATTGAATGCAAATTTTCTAATTTGAAAGTTGTTGTGGGGCATTTCGTGAACTTCGTTCGCAGACTTCGTCTGTGTTCAATGACCGAAAATCAATGACCAAAGTTCAATGACCGCCGCTCAATGGAATTTGCATTTGAAACAAACAAATTCCTAAGTCGGCAAGGGTCAGAAAGCTTAGAATTTTCAAATATTGAATTACCGCAAAACTGCGTTGAAAGTATCTCCTTCGTTGATGTCTGAGGCTTTGTACCCCTTCACAAACCAATCCACTCTTTGCTTTGATGTTCCGTGTGTAAAAGCTTCCTGATTCACATATCCTTGGGTTCTTTTCTGAATATTATCATCCCCAACGGCGGCTGCGGCTTGTACCGCAGATTCAATATCTCCGGGTTCTAATACCCCGCCTTGAACCCGCTCATTATTTCTTTTTGCCCAGTAACCTGCATAGAAATCCGCTTGCAATTCCACAGCCACTGAAACCTGATTGAGCTGCTCCTCCGAATATCGGCCACTTCTTCGCATCTGCTCCTGTTGGCCCAAAGTTCCCATCAGATGCTGGACATGATGGCCGTTTTCATGCGCCAGAACATAGGCTATTGCAAACTGTGTGGTTTCGGCTCCAAAACGTGTCAGCACCTGAGAAAAGAAACTCATGTCCACATAAATCGTTTCATCTGCCGGACAATAGAACGGCCCCATGGAAGTTTGAGCCGAACCGCATCCCGACTGGGTTGCCTCCGAAAACATAACGATTTTTGCAGGACGATACTGCGCCCCTTTTTCCATGAAAATCTGCTCCCATGTTTTGGTGTTCCAAGCATCGAGCATTTGCACCAATTCTCCGGTTTCTTTTTCCTGCTGGGAAAGTTCGCGCTCTTGCGTTTGAACAGTTTGACTTTGACTTTGTTCGAGAATTCCGCGCGGATCTCCTCCCATGAAATAAATGACCGCTGCTATCAGCAGTGTACCTATCCCGATACCACCTACTGTGCGCCTACTCATACCGCGACGGTCTTCGACATTTCCGCCTCTTTCATTCGTCCACTTCATCTTTATTGATTTATTTTAATTGGATAATGGATTTTAATTTTATCAAAAGTAAAAATAAATATCAAACCCTTCGGTTTATTTTTTCATCTGCAAAAATTAATCTTTAATTTATTGTAAATGGATTTTGTGAAGAATCTTTAACGCATTCAAATCAAGTGATGTATATATTCAAAGTTTTTTTAAATTTACAACAATCTTAAATTCTTGTTAAAGTGAAAAAATTATTACTACTACTTTTAATGAGTGTCATCCTTTCTTTAAAAGCTCAATCACAGTCCTTTTGTGAAACTCCTGCTATTTCTGATTATTCGGAATCTATACTGGAAACTTACAATTTTATAGATTTTTCAGAATACAAATTTTGTGTAAGGATTTACATTCATGTTGTACGTAAAAGTGATGGGACGGGAGGGCAAAGTGTCTCCAATGTCAACGATGCATTAGGCTATGTGGATGCAGCCTATAACCCTTATGATATTTTTTTTAGTTGGGACAACAATATAAATTATATTGATAATACCAGCTATTATAATTCTCCGGGAAGTATTATGTCTGTAACCACTTATGATCATACAAACGGAATTGATATTTATCTGTTTGATGACTCTACCAACCATCCTGTTACTGGTAATGGCTGGGGTACAGCAGCTGGAGTTGGTAGATATCCAGCAAAATTAATTGGTAACGGGTTCTATGAATAATGGGTGGACATCGCTAGTGCGTTCTCATGTGCTGTCCCATGAAATGGGACATGTACTTTTTTTATGGCATACACACCACGGTACTGTCCATGAAACGGGAGATCCATATCAGTGTGCTGAATGTGTAGATGGGTCAAATACCTCGACTTGTGGTGATTATGTTGCCGATACACCGGCAGATCCAAATATACAATTAAATGTCAATATTAGTAATTGTCAGTGGTTGGGTTCGGGAACAGACAATTGCAATCCTCCTAGAGTATATAATCCTGATACAAGCAACATTATGTCCTATACCAATCCATTGTGCATGAGCTATATAACCCCAGGGCAAGCTGCCAGAGCAAAACAAGCCCTTGTATTACTATCACATCTTCAGAGTGTTAGCCGATATACTATAAATGGGCAAAATCCCTGTTTAATAGATGTCCCTTTATTAACCATTTATCCTAATCCCGAAGATGATACAGTTTATTTGGATTTAAGAGACAACCCCTCTGGCACATATCAATATAATATTTATAATCACTATGGTGAGTCTCTAGAATCAGGTTCGGCTTCCAATGAAGTAATCCAACTTAATATCTCCCATTTTGTACCCAACATTTATTTCGTACATGTATCTAACGAGAATGTCACAACTGTTAAACACTTAATTGTACAATAATTATGAATAAGTCAAAATTCACACCTGTCATTTTGTTGTTTCTGACTTTCTTTTGTAGTAGAATAGAAGCACAATACACTTTGATTCCCGACCCCAACTTTGAACTGTTTCTTGAAAACAACGGTATGGGCGATGGTGTCACCGGAAATGGACAAGTCCTAACTGCCAATATTGAGAATGTGACTGAACTTGATGCCGGTCAAGCCGGAATTAATGATTTTACAGGCATAGAAGATTTTGTGTCCTTGGAATTCTTTAACGGTTCATACAATCCCATAACTTCCATAGACCTGTCCCTGAATATAAACTTAAAAATATTAGGCTTGGCTTTTACGGCTTTAACTACTTTAGAATTATCAAACAATTTGAATCTTGAACATCTTGTTACTTTTGGAAGTCCCATCAGTTCTATGATTATAGGGAATAAACCAAATCTTAAAATTGCTGAAATTTACGAAAACCAATTGACCACCATCGATCTTTCACAATGCCCGGTATTGGAAACTTTGTACATCCAAGGTAATTTTCTGACTGAATTGGATATTTCACAAAACCCGGAACTGGAAACACTTTGGTGCCACATTAATGAATTGCAGGCATTAGACACATCCCAAAATCCAGAATTGGCAGTGCTTTTTACAGGTCATGTTAATATTTCTCATTATGATTTTTCCCAAAATCCAAACTTGTATTTTTTTTCAGGAGGGTATAACAATGCTTTGACGTATGTGGATTTCAGGAATGGAAACAATGAAATAGTTGAATTATTTGCCATCGTACAGAGTTTTAACTTAGAATGCATCTATGTCGATGATACGTCTGCACCCTATTTAGATGATTGGTATATTGATACCGAATTTCATTTCGTACACAACGAAGTGGAATGCAATGCGCTGAATACCGAAGAAGTTTTTGCACAGAGAATGACTGTTTTTCCGAATCCCGTGCGGGATATTCTCTATATTTTAAATCAGAATTCAGCAATTACAGCAATCACGATTTCTGATGTTTCCGGAAAAATTATTGACCAAATCAATACCCCTGAAAAGCAGATTAAAATTGATTTCAGCAGTTATCCAAAAGGGATTTATTTTGTTCAAGCGGAATCCGAAAAGAAAATATTCCGCACGGAAAAAGTAGTGAAGAATTAAGAGGTTCTGAGAAATGAAATTTAAGTAAAATTGGTCATTTCGGGTCATTTCGGCTCATTTCGGCTCCGCTCAATGACCGAAGCTCAATGACCACCAAGGTTTACAACTTACATTTCAAAAATACAAAACGACTAAATCGGTTACGGGAATTATACATCTCCGTTAAAAATCATTATAAATCACAAAAATAAACCTTAGTGTCAATAAAAAAATTATATTTGAAATTCCGCTGAGCATGAAATCTGAGGACTTTTATTTTTGTTGGTGATATCTTATTTAACACGAAACAATATGAAATACAGTTTATTATTGACGATGTTCCTCTGTGGAAGCGCAAGTTATGGACTACAAGTCAAATACCTGAGACTGATTGCAATGTGAACTTTATGTTTTAGTACACACTGTTTATGATTAGAAAACTCCTCCTGATATTATCCCTTTTTACGACACAATGGCTTATTGCACAAACTGTTAACATCATTGAGCCTATTGAAAAAACCGGACGTTTCCAAAACGCTAACGTAACACTTCAGCCCGTTACTTTTATCAGCAGTACGCATAATAGTGTAACTTTAGAAAATGGAAAACTGAAAGTAAATAATCTGTGTGGGAATGTAAACTTAAAAATTACTATATCTGTTACGGGTTGGAATTCAGATGGAGAACAGAGGTGGCATGGATTCTTTTTTGAAGAAGGATCTGATATTATTATTTCCAACGCCACAGTACCCGAAGGTTGGCTGAAAATGAACCAAAATGAAGGAGCCTGTTCCGGATATACGAGCGACCACGGATTTTATTACAATGGCAGTACTTTTAGTTCAAGCTGTGGCTGTTCCCCGACTGCTGAAGATAATGACCCGAGTAATAATTGGGGCGACAGTGGAGCAACTTCAGAAAGGACTTTTGAGTTTGATATGACTTTTCCAGCTTCTATGATAGCAGGCAACGAAGTGCCTATTACCATGTACGGCAAAGGCCATGGCGGAACCGGCTGTTTCTCATCACCCGACAATTTAGATTCAAGGATAACTTTCAGACTCGAAGCCGAAGGAGGTTCCGCCGGCTATGAAATTGAGAAAAATATTGAAATTGAATGCGCCCTATTGCCATCCAACTCGGATTATATATTTACTTCAACTTTTTCGATCACCAATTGTTCGCTCTGCATTCCTAATGAAGTAACTTGGTGGAATACAGCAGAAGGCGGCAATCCTATCGGTACCGGCTTAGAGTTGGAGGTAGTAACAGACAGTTGTCCGTTGCCGGATGCCAGGATATATGTAAGCTTTTGTCCTTTATCTGAAAGGATAGAACTTACTTATCCGCCATGTACCCAACCAACGGGTGATGCCCCTTATTTTGAACCGTATATGGTAATTGGTATAAATGATTTGATATTTTGTGAAGGCACTACTGGCAATTTGCCCAATATTTCTGACAATGGAATTCCGGGAAAGTGGAATATTTACCCATTTGGTATTCCTCAGCCTTCAATGAGTATTCCAAGTTCATCAACTACATTATATTTTAAACCTGATGATGATTATTGCTATAAAGGGGTTCATATTTCTATTTTACCACCACCGGTCATTGATGATTATGTAGGAGAATTTTGTCAAGGAGAACCGCCGCAGTTATTGCCCACGCCTAAAAATATACATGGAGATGATGTAGAAGGATATTGGTCTCCATCAAATATGATTGATACCACTTTTGCAGGTACCTTTGAATATACCTTTTATCCTGAAATTCCACAAGAAGAACTACCACCTCCGTATGCTCCGGGTACATTTGCCCCTGTATATCCACCAACCGAATTTAATTACTGTTTAGAACCGATTACCATAGAGATTAAAGTATGGCCGGCTGGAACGGCAGATTTTACCTTACAATTAGAAGATGAATATTGTGTTGATAATTATCCCGATTCATTGCCAACGATTGATGACAATGGAAATGAGGGAATATGGCTACCGGAAGCGATCAACCCGGATATTATCGGTGTCCCCCAGACTTTTACATTTACGCCTGATAATTCTTGTGTGGAGCCAACTGCGATTGAAATTACGTTGTTAGCATTGAAGACCCCGGAATTCTCAGACTTTCCGACGGAAATGGAGGTTTGTGAAAATGAACTTCCCATTGTGCTTCCGAATGAATCAGACAACAATATTGAAGGCTTTTGGAATGCAACCCAAATCAACGGTTCCGGAACTTATATTTTCTCCCCCAACGATAATGATTGTACGGAAACATATACCATAACCGTAATCGTAACTGATGCCGTAACTCCGGTTTTCGATGATATGCAAACCGATTATTGCGTTGGAGATTCGCCTGATGCACTTGAATCCATTTCCGACAATGGCATCGAAGGAACTTGGAACCCGGCGGTTATTGATACTTCCACTTCGGGAACAACTTCTTATACTTTCACTCCGAATATTGATTGTGGAGTTCCGTTTGAGATTTCCATAACGATCCATGCCATGCAAACTCCGGTTTTCGATGATTTACAAACCGATTATTGTGTTGGAGATTCGCCTGATACACTTGAATCCATTTCCGACAATGGAATCAGTGGAACTTGGAACCCGGCGGTTATCGATACTTCCACTTCGGGAACAACTACTTATACTTTCACGCCGAATGCTGATTGCGGAGTTCCGTTTGAGATTTCCATAACGATTCATGCCATGCAAACTCCGGTTTTCGATGATATGCAAACCGATTATTGCGTTGGAGATTCGTCTGATGCACTTGAATCCATTTCCGACAATGGCATCGAAGGAACTTGGAACCCAGCTATTATTGATACTTCCACTTCGGGAACAACTTCTTATACATTTACGCCGAATGCTGATTGTGGAGTTCCGTTTGAGATTTCCATAACGATTCATGCCATGCAAACACCGGTTTTCGATGATATGCAAACCGCTTATTGTGTTGGAGATTCGCCTGATACACTTGAATCCATTTCCGACAATGGCATCGAAGGAACTTGGAACCCTGCGGTCATTGATACTTCCGCCATCGGCAGTTTTACCTATACTTTTACGCCGACAGAAGTGCAATGTGCGGAGGTTGTGGAAATTAGCATTGAAATCACAGAAAGCATTTTGCCTGAGTTTAGCTTTGCAACCGAATTTTGTTTGGATGCCATCCCGGCCGAACTTCCGGTATTGTCTGACAATGGCATTACAGGAACTTGGAACCCGGCAACGATCGATACTTCCGCCATCGGTATTTTTACCTATACTTTTACACCGACAGAAGGGCAATGCGCGGAAGTTGTGGAAATTAGCATTGAAATCACGGAAAGCATTTTGCCTGAGTTCAGCTTTGCAACGGAATTTTGTTTGGATGCCATCACGGCGGAACTCCCGGATTTGTCCGACAATGGCATCGAAGGAACTTGGAACCCTGCGGTCATTGATACTTCCGCCATCGGTATTTTTACCTATACTTTTACACCGACAGAAGGGCAATGCGCGGAAGTTGTGGAAATTAGCATTGAAATCACGGAAAGCATTTTGCCTGAGTTCAGCTTTGCAACGGAATATTGTTTGAATGCCATTCCGGCGGAACTCCCGGATTTGTCCGACAATGGCATCGAAGGAACTTGGAACCCTGCGGTCATTGATACTTCCGCCATCGGTATTTTTACCTATACTTTTACGCCGACGGAAGGGCAATGTGCGGAGGTTGTGGAAATTAGCATTGAAATCACAGAAAGCATTTTGCCTGAGTTCAGCTTTGCAACCGAATATTGTTTGGATGCCATTCCGGCCGAACTTCCGGATTTGTCTGATAATGGAATTACAGGAACTTGGGAACCTGCGGTCATCGATACTTCGGTCATCGGCAGTTTTACCTATACTTTTACACCGACGGAAGGGCAATGCGCGGAGGTTGTGGAAATTAGCATTGAAATCACAGAAAGCATTTTGCCTGAGTTTAGCTTTGCAACCGAATTTTGTTTGGATGCCATCCCGGCGGAACTTCCGGATTTGTCCGACAATGGAATTAGTGGAACTTGGAACCCGGCAACGATCGATACTTCCGCCATCGGTAGTTTTACCTATACTTTTACGCCGACGGAAGGACAATGCGCGGAAGTTGTGGAAATTAGCATTGAAATCACGGAAAGCATTTTGCCTGAGTTCAGCTTTGCAACCGAATTTTGTTTGGATGCCATCCCGGCGGAACTTCCGGATTTGTCCGACAATGGCATCGAAGGAACTTGGAACCCTGCGGTCATTGATACTTCCGCTATCGGTATTTTTACCTATACTTTTACGCCGACGGAAGGGCAATGTGCGGAGGTTGTGGAAATTAGCATTGAAATCACAGAAAGCATTTTGCCTGAGTTTAGCTTTGCAACCGAATTTTGTTTGGATGCCATCCCGGCGGAACTTCCGGATTTGTCTGACAATGGAATTACCGGAACTTGGAACCCGGCGGTTATCGATACTTCCGCCATCGGCAGTTTTACTTACGTCTTTACGCCGACGGAAGGACAATGTGCGGAAGTTGTGGCAATTAGCATTGAAATCACAGAAAGCATTTTGCCTGAGTTCAGCTTTGCAACGGAATATTGTTTGAATGCCATCCCGGCGGAACTTCCGGAATTGTCCGATAATGGCATTACCGGAACTTGGAACCCGGCGGTTATCGATACTTCCGCCATCGGCAGTTTTACCTATACTTTTACGCCGACGGAAGGACAATGTGCGGAAGTTGTGGAAATTAGCATTGAAATCACAGAAAGCATTTTGCCTGAGTTCAGCTTTGCAACCGAATATTGTTTGGATGCCATTCCGGCCGAACTTCCGGATTTGTCTGATAATGGAATTACAGGAACTTGGGAACCTGCGGTCATCGATACTTCGGTCATCGGCAGTTTTACCTATACTTTTACACCGACGGAAGGACAATGCGCGGAGGTTGTGGAAATTAGCATTGAAATCACAGAAAGCATTTTGCCTGAGTTCAGCTTTGCAACCGAATTTTGTTTGAATGCCATCCCGGCGGAACTCCCGGATTTGTCTGACAATGGCATTACAGGAACTTGGAACCCGGCAACGATCGATACTTCGGTCATCGGCAGTTTTACCTATACTTTTACGCCGACGGAAGGGCAATGTGCGGAGGTTGTGGAAATTAGCATTGAAATCACAGAAAGCATTTTGCCTGAGTTCAGCTTTGCAACGGAATATTGTTTGAATGCCATTCCGGCCGAACTTCCGGATTTGTCCGACAATGGCATTACAGGAACTTGGAACCCGGCAACGATCGATACTTCCGCCATCGGTAGTTTTACCTATACTTTTACGCCGACGGAAGGACAATGCGCGGAAGTTGTGGAAATTAGCATTGAAATCACGGAAAGCATTTTGCCTGAGTTCAGCTTTGCAACCGAATTTTGTTTGAATGCCATCCCGGCGGAACTTCCGGAATTGTCCGACAATGGAATTAGTGGAACTTGGAACCCGGCAACGATCGATACTTCCGCCATCGGCAGTTTTACTTATGTCTTTACACCGACGGAAGGGCAATGCGCGGAGGTTGTGGAAATTAGCATTGAAATTACAGAAAACATTTTACCTGAGTTCAGCTTTGCAACCGAATTTTGTTTGGATGCCATCCCGGCGGAACTCCCGGATTTGTCCGACAATGGAATTAGTGGAACTTGGAACCCGGCAACGATCGATACTTCCGCCATCGGCAGTTTTACTTATGTCTTTACACCGACGGAAGGGCAATGCGCGGAGGTTGTGGAAATTAGCATTGAAATTACAGAAAACATTTTACCTGAGTTCAGCTTTGCAACCGAATTTTGTTTGGATGCCATCCCGGCGGAACTCCCGGATTTGTCCGACAATGGAATTACAGGAACTTGGGAACCTGCGGTTATCGATACTTCCGCCATCGGTAGTTTTACCTATACTTTTACGCCGACGGAAGGGCAATGTGCGGAGGTTGTGGAAATTAGCATTGAAATCACAGAAAGCATTTTGCCTGAGTTCAGCTTTGCAACGGAATATTGTTTGAATGCCATTCCGGCGGAACTCCCGGATTTGTCCGACAATGGCATCGAAGGAACTTGGAACCCTGCGGTCATTGATACTTCCGCCATCGGTATTTTTACCTATACTTTTACGCCGACGGAAGGGCAATGTGCGGAGGTTGTGGAAATTAGCATTGAAATCACAGAAAGCATTTTGCCTGAGTTCAGCTTTGCAACGGAATATTGTTTGAATGCCATTCCGGCGGAACTCCCGGATTTGTCCGACAATGGCATCGAAGGAACTTGGAACCCTGCGGTCATTGATACTTCCGCCATCGGTATTTTTACCTATACTTTTACGCCGACGGAAGGGCAATGTGCGGAGGTTGTGGAAATTAGCATTGAAATCACAGAAAGCATTTTGCCTGAGTTTAGCTTTGCAACCGAATTTTGTTTGGATGCCATCCCGGCGGAACTTCCGGATTTGTCTGACAATGGAATTACCGGAACTTGGAACCCGGCAACGATCGATACTTCCGCTATCGGTAGTTTTACTTACGTCTTTACGCCGACGGAAGGGCAATGTGCGGAGGTTGTGGAAATTAGCATTGAAATCACAGAAAGCATTTTGCCTGAGTTTAGCTTTGCAACCGAATATTGTTTGAATGCCATTCCGGCGGAACTCCCGGATTTGTCCGACAATGGCATCGAAGGAACTTGGAACCCTGCGGTCATTGATACTTCCGCCATCGGTATTTTTACCTATACTTTTACGCCGACGGAAGGGCAATGTGCGGAGGTTGTGGAAATTAGCATTGAAATCACAGAAAGCATTTTGCCTGAGTTCAGCTTTGCAACGGAATATTGTTTGAATGCCATTCCGGCCGAACTTCCGGATTTGTCTGACAATGGAATTACAGGAACTTGGGAACCTGCGGTTATCGATACTTCTACCATCGGCAGTTTTACTTACGTATTTACACCGACGGAAGGACAATGCGCGGAGGTTGTGGAAATTAGCATTGAAATCACAGAAAGCATTTTGCCTGAGTTCAGCTTTGCAACGGAATATTGTTTGAATGCCATCCCGGTCGAACTCCCGGATTTGTCTGACAATGGCATTACAGGAACTTGGAACCCGGCAACGATCGATACTTCTACCATCGGCAGTTTTACTTACGTATTTACACCGACGGAAGGACAATGCGCGGAGGTTGTGGAAATTAGCATTGAAATCACGGAAAGCATTTTGCCTGAGTTCAGCTTTGCAACGGAATATTGTTTGAATGCCATCCCGGCCGAACTCCCGGATTTGTCCGACAATGGCATTACAGGAACTTGGAACCCGGCAACGATCGATACTTCCGCTATCGGCAGTTTTACTTACGTCTTTACACCGACAGAAGGGCAATGTGCGGAGGTTGTGGAAATTAGCATTGAAATCACGGAAAGCATTTTGCCTAAGTTCAGCTTTGCAACCGAATTTTGTTTGGATGCCATCCCGGTCGAACTCCCGGATTTGTCCGACAATGGCATTACAGGAACTTGGGAACCGGCGGTTATCGATACTTCCGCCATCGGTATTTTTACCTATACTTTTACACCGACAGAAGGGCAATGCGCGGAGGTTGTGGAAATTAGCATTGAAATCACTGAAAGCATTTTGCCTGAGTTCAGCTTTGCAACCGAATATTGTTTGGATGCCATTCCGGCTGAACTCCCGGATTTGTCCGATAATGGCATTACAGGAACTTGGGAACCTGCGGTTATCGATACTTCCGCCATCGGCAGTTTTACCTATACTTTTACGCCGACGGAAGGACAATGTGCGGAGGTTGTGGAAATTAGCATTGAAATCACTGAAAGCATTTTGCCTGAGTTCAGCTTTGCAACGGAATATTGTTTGAATGCCATTCCGGCCGAACTTCCGGATTTGTCCGACAATGGCATTACAGGAACTTGGAACCCGGCGGTTATCGATACTTCCGCCATCGGCAGTTTTACCTATACTTTTACGCCGACAGAAGTGCAATGCGCGGAGGTTGTGGAAATTAGCATTGAAATCACGGAAAACATTTTACCTGAGTTCAGCTTTGCAACGGAATATTGTTTGAACGCCATTCCTGCGGAACTCCCGGATTTGTCCGACAATGGAATTACAGGAACTTGGGAACCTGCGGTTATCGATACTTCCGCCATCGGCAGTTTTACCTATACTTTTACGCCGACGGAAGGGCAATGCGCGGAGATTTTTACCATAGAAATAACAATTTCAGGATATGTGACACCTGAATTTACTGATATCACCACGCTTTATTGTCAGGGTGAAACACCTGATGTATTGCCCACAATTTCGGATAACGGAGTTTCTGGTACGTGGATACCGGCAGTGATTAACACCTCCACACCGGGAGTCACCCATTATACATTTATTCCGGATGCTCTTTGTAGTACATCCATTGGCATTGACATCGAAATTCTGGAAAGTACGCAATTGAACCCATTGCCAGCCCAAGGATTATGTGTGGATGAAAATGGACAATTCATAACGAATCTCATGGAGTTGGAAAGTCAGTTGGGTGGCGGATTGGGGACGGCTTATAGTTATTATGCAACTTTAGCGGATTTAAACAATGACAATCCGATTCCTACAGCTCAATTGAACAATTATCAATTCACAGCTTTGCCATCCACCATTTATGTGGTCGGTGCCTATCAGAATGGCTGTCATTCGGATGCGGTGGCTGTATTGTTTGAAGAAGGAGATGGCGTTCCCCATGCGCAAGGGCCGTTTGCACTCGGATATTGTCCTGGATATCTTCTTGATTTAACGCAGGTTGAAAATACAATTACCACCGAAAGCAACGTGATTTTCAGCTATTATCTGACATTGGAGGCGGCACAATCCGGAATCGGTCAAATAGATGATCCTACGCAGTTTAATCCAACCTTGGGTCAGGTTTATGTGAGCATGGAAAAAACAGGTTACTGTAACAGCATAGTAACTGTTCAAATTGAAGAGTCCGTCATTCCGGAAATGGAATTATCAGAATATTTTGTGAAGATTTGTGATGGCGAAGAAATTACGGTTAGCGCAAGCAGCGACATTCCAAACGCAACTTTCGAATGGTCGTTGCCGAACGGAACAATCTTGAATGGTGCAACTCAGGTCTTTACTGAGTCGGGCATTTGGACGGTGATTGCATATACCGGCAACAGTTGCATCAGTGACGAACATACCCTGACAATTTCAGCTGCATTGCCACCAACGATTACCAGCATGGAAATCGGCAGTGACTACCTGATTGTCAGTGCGGTTTCCAACGATGGCGGAGATTTGGAATATTCAATTGATGGAATTTTCTGGCAGAGCAATCCAAAATTCAGTAATCTGACACCGGGCGGAACTTACACGGTTTGGGTAAGGTCGGGTTGTGCATTGACTACTTTCGATGTGACCTTGCAATTTACTCAAAACTTCTTCTCCCCAAATGGGGACGGAATCAATGATTTCTGGGAAATCAGAGGAATTACCACTACTGCCGAATCAAGCATTCAGATATTTGACCGTTACGGAAAAATATTTGTAAGCACCAAATTTACTGAAGATTTCAAATGGAACGGAAGATACAACGGCAGAAATGTACTCCCGGGCGATTATTGGTACATCATCAAAATCCCGGCCAATGGCGTGTTGCCGGAACAGAGATACATGGGGCATATTTCCGTGAGAAATCAATAATAAATTGAGCAATTGAAAAAAACAAAACAGTCCTCAGGATTTTCCGAGAACTGTTTTTGTATGAATTGGAAGTTTAAAGGAGAATTGTTTTCTCTTGATTTGAACTTCAGCTATTAATAATTGTAAAATTCTCTTTGAGAAAAGTGGAAACCACTTTCAATCAAAGCATTTTCATCGCTGTCTGAACCGTGAACTGCATTGGCTTCAATGGATTCAGCATATTTTTTTCGGATGGTGCCTTCGGCTGCTTCCTGCGGATTGGTAGCACCAATCAGTTTTCTAAAATCTTCAACTGCGTTGTTTTTTTCCAAAACTGCGGCTACAATCGGACCTGAGGTCATGAAGGAAACCAAATCTTTGAAGAAAGGTCTTTCACGATGAACTGCATAGAAATTTTCAGCATCAGTTTGTGACAACTGGGTCAATTTCATCGCTTTGATTTTGAATCCACCATCGGTGATATCTTTTAGAATTCCGCCGATATGACCGTTTTTCACAGCATCGGGCTTAATCATTGTTAGTGTAATTTTTCCTGACATCCTATTTAATTTTGCAGTGCAAAAATAGTCAGATTTTGGAGAATGAAAAAGGATTATGAAGAAATCCCTTGAGCTGATTATTCATGCAATAAAATAAATTTCAATCACTCCATTTATTGCTGCATAAGCAATTGAAAATGCGGTACTTGCGGGAGGAAAACCTAATTAGTTTCTGTAAATCAACGGCGCATAACGGGATTCATTGAACTCAATTTCCTTTTCAAAATTTGCAATCGTCTTCCTTTTATTGCCATTTACCTTCATCACTTCCACAAAAATCGGTTTCTTTTTATTTTTGGCAAATAGGTTGTGAATATAGATTTCATAATCGCCGTCCTCTAATGAACCTTCTGCTATCAATGTTTTTTCATTTTTTCTTTCTTGGGTAATCAATGTCTTATAAGGTTCAGAACTTTCAATTTCCCAAAGTGAAAGAAATCTTCCCAAATAAATTACCTTATTCTCCTTAATTTCATAAATCTTGAAATCCTTGTTTTTGAACATTCGGATTTCATATTTCAATTCATTTTCTTTCAAGGTGAAAAGCACGATTTCATCGACAGGATATACGGTGGCGACCATCGTTTGGGGTTGTTCCTCAATATGATACCTGATGGGAACTTGGAATAGGAGATTGACCGATTGATCATGTTTGATTTTGGCCGGGCGAATCGGCGGAATTTCTTCCGAAATGCTTTTGAGTGCATTGATAGAAACATCAGCCAAGACAGGATTGCTGCCCTCTCTTTCCCGAATGTCAATGATGACACCTTCTTTGGAAACGATGAATTGGATATTGGCGGAAACATCGCTTATCCCAATCTGATTGAGAAGCGTATTCAAACCGAGCAAACGCTTGGACAACAATTGGGTCAGTCTTTCTGTAAAACATGTAGCCTGTTTATTGAGATTGGAAGCTTTGATGGCTTCACATCCCGGAAAAACAGCCATTTCTTTAATTTCAGAAAAATTATAAAATTGCTGGTTTTGAGCTGTCAACAATGGAGCAGTGAAACAAAAAATGAGAATCACCGCATATTTTCGAATGAATGCAACCATGTGGCAAAGATACAATAAGACAATGTTAAAGTTTCAAAATGTTAATGAATTGTAAAAATGCTTTATTAACATCTTAACAACACCAACTTAGGCCATGAAATGCATTCTTGGAAATGATTGTTTAAAATATTAAACCCGGGAAGTTTGGGAAACCTCCCGGATTTCTAACTAAAATTCATCCATTTACTGTTTGATAAACTTTTTGGTAACCAAGCCTTGCTGACCATTAAATTTGATACGGATTTTATAAACGCCTTTGGGCAATTCCGAAACATCCACTTGACCGGAAATCAACAAAGTACGACTTTTCACTAATTTTCCGTCGGCTGAAAAAATCTGCACCAGATCAACAGGATTTCCTTGTTGGCTGACAATGTTTAATTTGTCAATGGTCGGATTCGGATAAATTTCCACCGTTGTGGCAAAATTCACTTCGTCCAGATTCATTTGGGTACAATCATCCATCAGCAATTGTATGGAATTATTCAGGTTCAATCTTCCTTCGGTTACAGTAATACCCGCCAAAGTCGGATTCGGGTCAACGCCTTCAAAAATATAATTCCGGACTTTCTGAGCCGCTAATTCAGGGTCTGTTTTTGTTAGTTCGGTAAAGCTTTCGCAAGGTGCGGAATACAACAATGCCACTGCACCCGCCACATGCGGCGTAGCACCTGAAGTGCCACCAAATCCACCATAAGACTGGGTTGTAACGGTATAAGCACCTTCCCCATGCGCCCCTAAATCAATCGACTCTGCGCCATATCCCGCCTGAATAACCTTGTTGTCATTCTGATTCATATTGGTTACGGCAATCAGGTATTCACTTGGACAAGCTGTTGGCAAATCGCCCACTTGATCCACATTGTAATTTCCGTTGATGGTAGCTGCCGCACTCAAAATTCCGGCTTGCCCCATTTCATCATAAAAAGCACACCAAAGCGGTGCGTTGGAAGGTTGCCCGAAATCAATTCCCCAAGAAGAATTGGTAGCCACAACGAATGCACCTTCTTCACCATTGGTTTCATTAAATTTCTGACGTGCCAACAAGGCATAATCATAAGCAGAAATCACGTCTGATTCTGCAGCTCCAAACAAAATGATGGTCATGATTTTCACATCCCAGTTGACGCCTGCCACGCCCACACCGTTGTTGCCCACAGCCCCGATGATACCGGAAACCGGTGTGCCATGCCAGCCATTGTTGTTGATATTTCCATTATTAAAATAAACGTGCCAGCCATGAATATCGTCAATATATCCATTCTCATCATCGTCAATGCCGTTGCCCGGAATTTCCGCATGATTGACCCACAAATTGGCCGCCAGATCAGGGTGATCTGCATTGATGCCGTCGTCGATGACCGCCACCACGATTTCCTTTCCATCCGTATTCAATCCACCTGTTGTAACTTCCCAAGCTTCATCCGCATCGATGTCCTTGTCATTGGCTTGATAATATTGCCATTGCTGTGGAAACAAGGGATCGTCCGGGGTATTTCTCAGGGATATTGTATGGTTCAATTGGGCATCAATGACCGCCGGGTCTTTGTACATTTCCGTAACCGTCTGAATTTCTGAAAACGAATCGCTTATTTTCATTTTCCAAATGTTCATCGCCCTTGAAACCTGCTGAGATTCAGTCGCATGGATTGCCGGATTTCGTTCATAAAAATCATCCATTTTGGTGTTTTCTGTCAAACGAACCAAAATTTCACCCTGAATGTAATTCGGGTTTTGCGCCAACAAAATGCTTCCTGTCAGCATAAAAAGGATTTGTAATAAATATCTCATAGTAGGTAATAATTTCTTGGGGTTAAAAGCCTGTTTAAAATTTTTCTGATAATTTGTTTATGCTTGTTGTTGGTTGTAATTTCGTCAAATTTTATTACGAAATTTAAAATTCGCTTTTTCGTTCAAAAACAACCTAAAAACCTATTCAATTCACAAATTTAAAAGGCTCTAAATTAGTGAAAAAAATGAAAAACTTTGGAAAAGCTTAAAACTTTTCCAAAGTTGATTCTATCTATACATTCAAAGATTAACCCGCTTTGATTGCTTCTTTGATTTTTTCCTCTAATTCTTCTGAAAGCTCAGGATTGTCAGCCAAAAGTGATTTGACAGCATCCCTACCCTGCCCCAATTTATTGTCGTCATAACTGTACCAAGAACCGCTTTTCTGCACAACGCCTTTTTCCACGCCGATGTCTAAAATCTCACCGACTTTTGAAATTCCTTCGCCAAAGGTGATGTCGAATTCCGCTTGACGGAATGGAGGGGCCACTTTGTTTTTCACGACTTTGACACGCACGCGGTTTCCGGTAGCTTCATCGCCGGTTTTGATTTGAGAAATACGGCGGATGTCCAATCTGACAGAAGCGTAAAATTTCAGTGCATTACCGCCGGTGGTCGTTTCCGGATTGCCGAACATGACACCGATTTTTTCCCGCAACTGGTTGATAAATATGGCTGTACATTTTGTTTTGCTGATGGTGGCAGTCAGTTTTCGCATGGCTTGCGACATCAATCTGGCCTGCAATCCCATTTTGCTGTCGCCCATTTCTCCTTCAATTTCTGCTTTAGGGGTCAACGCCGCCACGGAATCGATGACGATGATGTCAATAGCCCCCGAACGAATCAGATTGTCGGCGATTTCCAAAGCTTGTTCTCCGTTGTCGGGTTGGGAGATAATCAGGTTATCGACGTCGATACCGAGTTTTTCCGCATAATATCTGTCAAAAGCATGTTCAGCGTCAATGAAAGCCGCAATGCCCCCCGCTTTCTGGGCTTCTGCAATGGCATGCAGCGTCAGCGTGGTTTTACCGGAAGATTCGGGGCCGTAAATCTCGATTACCCTTCCCCGCGGATAACCGCCAATCCCCAAGGCAATGTCTAATCCAAGTGAACCGGAAGGAATTACACCAATTCCATCTTCCACTGCGCTGTCGCCCATTCGCATCACCGTTCCTTTTCCATAGGTTTTGTCCATCTTGTCCAAAACCAGTTGTAGTGCTTTCTTTTTATTGTCTAATTCGCTCATTTCTACTATATTTAAATTTAATCATTCTCTCAAACCTGAACTTCAAAAATAAGGGTTTAAAATGACAATATACGACGTTGTAAATATTTTTATCCACAAAAGGAAATTCATTTTTGATGAAAATCTGAAAATGATTCAAATCAGCTTGCTAAAAACCTTCAACAAATTCAAATTCCGAAAATAATTTGCTAAATTTGATTTAAATAATTTTACAATGGATTAAGAAACTAGAAAGTTAAACTTAATCACATATCTTGCACTATTGCAAAATGAAAGTTTTTTGAAAAAATTGAAAATTATATCTTACGAAAGTTAGAAAAAGAAGATAATTCTGAATTTAGCCCCTTTACAGCTGAAGAACTAATAAATAGAATTGAAAAATCTGAACAAGATTTTAAAAATGGAAAATATAAATCACAAGAAGATTTAGAGAAAATATCAGCAAACTGGTAAAATGAAAATTATTTGGACTGATTTTGCGATAGAAAATCTTAAGGATATTTTTGATTATTACTCCAATAAAGCAAGTAAAAGAGTTGTGCAACAGGTACAAGGTTTGGCGAAATGGCAGGTTAAGTGTTAAGTTGAAATATTGTGCTTTTTATCTGCCGAATGTGGAACACTTTCGCTCAGAAATTTGTAAGTTAGCTCTGTGAAAACACATCGGCTCATGGGTGGGCTGAATCGAACTTCCAGTCCAATTCACTCCGCCTCTATCGCCAATCTGTTTCCCGTTACCTGCAATCCTAAAAAAACGTTACGTCTGAAATAGAAGATGAAAAGTATTTATAAAAAAAGTCTTGAAAATGCTTATCGATTATTCGAGAGTGGCGACATAAATCAAATTGAAATTGGAACTACTAAAGGGCTTCAAGAAATCCATAAATATTTGTTTGAAAATCTTTTCGATTTTGCTGGAAAAATCAGAAAATTAAATATTTCAAAAGGCGGATTCAGATTTGCAACCGCAATGTATTTAAACGAAATTCTTGCTAAAATTGAGTTAATGCCAGAAAATACTTTTGAGGAAATCATTGAGAAATATGTGGAAATGAATATTGCGCATCCTTTTATGGAAGGAAATGGTAGAACAATGCGAATTTGGCTTGACCAAATCCTGAAAAAAAATCTGAAAAAAGTAGTGAATTGGCAATTCGTAGATAAAACGCTTTATTTACAAGCAATGGAAAGGAGCCCAATAAATGATTTAGAATTGAGAACATTACTTTCTGAAAACCTAACTGAAGATGTTGAGAACCAAGAAATAATTTTCAAAGGAATTGAACAATCCTATTATTACGAAGGCTATGAGAATGAAAATAATGACAAATAATTGCACAAATTTGGATATACACAATAACTTGCCCGTACGGATAGAGATGAAAATCCCCTTGCGAGGTTCGATTAGCGGTAATGCTTTGACCATGCTTCGAGCCAAGATAAACCTCCTTTTCCTTCTGGTTTTTCAGAAATTTAATATGGTTAAACTGCATATAAATTTAATAAAACAAATCTAATAGCGAAGTCGAAGCATCGATTTCGAGAAGTGAGGTTTATATAAAAATTAGGTCATTTCGTGAACTTCGTTCGCAGACTTTCTCTGTGTTCAATGGCCGCAGTGGCTGAGCGAAGCCGAAGCCAACCGAAGCAAAACACAAAACACATCCTCCTCTATTTGAGCCGTTTATAAAAATAGAGTTCATGCTCGGGAAAGCTTTGGGGATAAAAAATTGCGGCCAGATCTTTCAGCACCCAATCCGGGCGGGTCACACCTTTCTCAAAATAATCATTTCCGCCGGAAGCCGTAATTCGCTGATTCCAATTATAAACCTTCTGATTCCGGACGGCCTCAAACCAATCATAATTATTGTAACTTCCTTTCAGTGCATTCAAATTCGGAAAATCTCCGGCATTCATCCATACATCCGCATCTTTGGCTTTTTCATAAACACTTTCAAACGACAGATGTAGCGTGCCTTCCTGCGTAGTGTCGGCCCACAAATAATCACCACCTGCATCCCGAAACAACAAGGCCTGAAAACTCTTTCCGCCCGGCATATACCAGATGTCGCCATAAATTTGATTGGCCATGACGGTTGGTTTTTGCCCGCTTAATTGCGCCGTCATAGCTTGGATGGTTTTGTAATTTTCTTCAATCTCCTGAAACAAATTCTCCGCTTCTCTTTCTTTCCCGAAAAGTATTCCGAAGATTTTCACATATTCTGCCTTTGCCAGCGGATTCAGTTCCTCATATTCATCGATGTAAATGACGCTGATGCCATTGCTTTTCAAGATTTCATGAAATTTCGCCAAAGCCGGACTGCTCATGGAAACAAAGATTTCCGGTTTGCTGACCAATACTTTTTCTATAAAAATTTCATTGAAAGTCCCGATTTCTTGAATTTGATTATTTTTATACAACTTCCGGATTGCTGGGTTGTATGTATGTGCCGGTTGGCTGATGCCAGTAATTTTGTCTGTCAAATCCAATTCATCCAGATATGCGATGACCGAAGTCGGAATGACCATCGCAGAATTCAACGGTAATTCTTCTTTGGAAAACCGAGTTACTTCTCCGCCCGAATGAATACGGATGGATTCGCCGTCATCCGTCATCCTGATTTTTGTAATGTATTTAAATTCAATGGCTTGTGCATCTGATTCAATGGTTTTCGCTCGGTCTTTACAGCCAAAAACCAAACAGATACAAGCTAAAATCAGCATTTTTTTCATGTTGGCAAAATAAGGATATTTTAACGAATCCATTCAAGGTTGACCAAGGATTCTTATGCGAAAATGATTTGCAACAAATTTCAAATTGGCTTCAGATAATTTCCGATTCTGAAAAAACACCTGACAATAAACTGCGATAGAAACAGCCGCTGAAATGCACAAAATCAGTTTGCAATAAAGGAAAGAATATTTATCTTTGCAGTCCGATTTTGGCTCCGTAGCTCAACTGAATAGAGTACTTGACTACGGATCAAGAGGTTGCAGGTTTGAACCCTGCCGGAGTCACAAAATTCAGGAACTTGAAAGCCGTCTCATATAAAATTGAGGCGGCATTTTTTTGTAGCTTATTTTGTTTATTCCTTTTCTTCCAAACGGTCAGCTTACTCCTCTTTTAAATGTTGATTTTTTTAACTTATTATATTGATTAAAAGACCTCCAAGGTTTTAGAAATCTTGGAGGTCTTTCAAAACAAAAGAAAGCGTATGAGGCTCCCTTTTTTATAAGCAGGAATTATCTATATCATTCTAACCGGATTGAGTTGTAAAGATTGCTGGAATTTGGAATACACTTGAACTTCCACGCCGAATCCTAATTCTTCCATTTATATTAGGGCTATTTGTGTTCGGAAATTCAAGAATTTGAGAACCCGTCGTTTACGGGATTTTTTTATTTTCAATAATTCCTACCTAAATTCGCACACCCAAAACAAAATTATGCACGCAATTAATACTGACGAAAGCTTTGATCTGGTCATTCATCGAGTTGGCAACAGTGGCCGACAAGAAAGTCTTTATTTATCCAAAACTCTGACATTTTATGATCCGGAACTGACAGAACCGCTCTATGGATTCTTTCTAAAACCCTTCAAAACAGATGAATATTTCCAATTCACGGAAAGGGAGGAAAATCCGGTTTTTCATGCAGTGAAAAATATTTTTGAAGACCCTACCCAATTGCTTTCCAATTCAGAATCCATCGCAAGCCAATTGTATAGTGTGAGCGGAAATCCCAAAACACCGGGCGGCACATTGTTAGTCGTTTTCTTTCCCGATGCCGTGATGGAAGGCGAACATACCAAGGTCATCGGCATCTTTAAAATTGATGACAAAAATCCACTCATCAAAGCATTTCCGGCAGAAAATAATTATTCGCTGAATTTAGAAACTGCCTTGCTGCTCGACAAAATGGACAAAGGTTGCCTGATTTTCAACCAAGATGAAGAGAATGGATTTACAATATCCTCTTTTGACAAAGGAAAAGGGGAAGATTTCGGCATCTGGGCTGATGAATTTCTAAAAATCCGTCAGCGAGAAGATGAATTTTATGATACCGAAAATGTGCTGAACCTTTGTCGCAGTTATGTCATGGATCAAATGCCCGAAGAATTTGAAGTGAACCGTGTGGATCAGGCCGATTTACTCAATAAATCCGTGGATTTTTTTAAGGAAAATGAAACATTCAGAATCGATGATTTCACCGACCATGTTTTACAACAAGAGGAATTGAAACAAAGTTTTGAAAATTACAAACAGCGATACGAAGATGTTTATGAAACCGAAGTTAGCAAACAGTTTGACATCTCTAAAGGCGCAGTGAAAAAGAACGCCCGTTTCTTCAAAAGCATCATCAAATTAGACAAGAATTTCCATATCTATGTACACGGCAACCGCAACATGATTGAACAAGGTACCGATGAACAAGGCAAAAAATATTACAAATTGTATTACGATTCAGAGAATTAAAGTATTCAATCCCGAAAAGCCCTCAACCTTGAAAGAGGTATTTCCTGATTATTTCAACCACAATTATTAATCATTCAAAATCACTACTAACCGACTAAATTTATAATTAAAGGGGGATTCCAGATGGTTTCCCCCTAATTTCATATTTTTGAATTGACTAAAAACCAAAATATGAATAGCAAAAATATAGAAAAGAAATTAGT
>JBBAEI010000011.1:0-83470 GCA_041656055.1 Weeksellaceae bacterium | reverse complement strand
CCACTTTCCTGCCATTGCGAAACAAGCCCAAACATTTCTTTGCGCTTTTCCATAATTTATTATATTTTTATCCAAAGCTATGGACGAACCGATGAACAGACAAGATGTACTTGGTCGGGTGGATACGCGGAAGAAGTTATAGAGTTTTGAATTATCTAAACCCAGGTTGAGAAGCTTGAATAACTGAAATATAATCAACTTCCTTTTTTGCATAACTCAATAGAGTGTTTAGCAAATTGTAAAACATATACGCACCTTCATTTCTCTTTTCGTTAATACAAAAAAGCTCTATAATCATACATACATAGTCTAAGGAAAGCGTGTGTTCTTGATTAATGTGAGCATATTTTTGAGTTATTAATTCTACTGTTTTAAAACTAAAGTCGGCTCTTTCTTGTTGGTTTTGGAAAGGTTCAACGGTTTCATAAAAATGAATATAATAGTTCAGAATTTCTATTACTTCCTTTCTGAAATCTATTGTTTTCATCATCAAATCAACAACCCAAAAAGAGTGTAATGGCGGAAAAGGACGCTCCCCTTTTCCCGGTTTTAATATTCTTACAACAAAATCAATTTCTGGATGCGAACCTCTTGATCCTTGAAAAACACCTATCAAAATCCCTTCTGAAGTTTTAAATGTGTGTATAGCTTCTCTCCTTGGTCTAAGTTGATGTAATTTATTGTTATGGTAATAATTAGGGTTGTACTTCATATTCAAGTTTTAATAATTCCGAAATATTTATTCCAAAGGTTTCAGCAAAAACATTAATACTAACTAATGAAGGATTCCGTTCACCTCTCTCAATCATCCCAATATAAGTTCTATGAAAGCCTGTTTTTTCAGCAAGCTTTTCCTGAGACCAGTTTCTTTCTTTTCTTAGCAACTTTATACGCTTGCCGAACTTTATCAATAATTCCGTTTTCATTGCTGTAAAATTGCTCAAAATAAAAGATTGAAACCACATACAATAAGTATCATTTTCGTATATTTGTATTGTATAATTTAAAATTTAATTGATATGAAATTTGATTACAAAGGCACTAAAAGTCCAAGCAATGAGATCAATGAGTTTATAGGATTTCTGTATTCTGTTAATGAAAATAATCTGTGGAATTATAGAGGCTTGACGGTTGAAATCGATCCAACTCTTGATTACAGTTTTAATAATGTATTGATTCGCTGGGTGGATGTAAATGAAGGTTTCAATGATAAAATAATTTATTATAACTTAGCTGAGTTCAACAATGATTTTAAATTGCTCAACTAAATGCTTAAACCTTACTTCAAATCAGACGACAAAAATTTCTATCTCCTACATGGAGACACAATGAAGCTTTTACCTCAATTTGAGCATAAATTTGATATGGTTTTTGCCGATCCACCTTACTTCTTATCAAACAATGGTTTATCAATACAAAGCGGGCAAATCGTAAGTGTAAATAAAGGCAAATGGGACAAGTCCAAAGGTTTTGAATTCATCAATGATTTTAACCGAAAATGGCTTTCATTGGTTCGTGAAAAGATGAAAGACAACGCCACAATTTGGATAAGCGGAACCATGCATAATATCTTTTCGGTTGGTCAAATCCTAACTGAATTGGGCTTTAAGATATTAAACATTATCACATGGCAAAAAACAAATCCACCGCCTAATTTTTCGTGCAGATATTTTACTTATTCAACAGAACAAATTATTTGGGCAAGAAAAGAACCCAAGGTTCCACATTATTTCAATTACGAATTAATGAAGCAGTTGAATGGTAATAAACAAATGAAAGATGTGTGGACTTTGCCTGCCATTGCAAAATGGGAAAAATCTTGTGGCAAACATCCAACCCAAAAACCACTTTCGGTTTTGACAAGACTTATTTTAGCTTCAACTAAACCTAATGCTTGGATTTTAGATCCTTTCACAGGAAGCTCAACAACAGGAATTGCAGCCAATTTATCAAACCGTCGCTTTCTCGGCATTGACCAAGAAGAAGAGTTTTTAAAAATGAGTAGAAACAGAAAATTTGAAATAGAAGAGCCCAAAAAAGTATTTGAGTATCGGAAAAAAATCGCAGGGTTCAATAACAAGAAAGAATTTGATTTGTTTTTAGCCAATGAACCCATAGTAGAATATTTAACCGATTTGATATTATAAAAAAACCTTGTCCACATCAAAGTAGCGCACATTGTGTGGCAGGGCAGCAATAAGATTCAAGCCAAACTTCAGAAGATTTATTCAATGCTTGTATGATTTATGAAGAATAAAAACAAAGGTAGATTTCGATTTATTATCTTTGCCCAAGTTTTTTAAATCAATCATTTCAAAAGATGTCAAGAGTTCTGACCGGCGTACAAGCAACAGGAACCCCGCATTTGGGGAATATATTGGGAGCGATTTCTCCCGCAATCGAAATGGCGAATTCTTCCGACGAAAAGTCGTTCATTTTCATTGCCGACCTGCATTCACTCACCCAAATCAAAGAGCCGGAAATCCTGAAACAAAACACCTACGAAGTGGCAGCCACTTGGATTTCTTTGGGATTGAACACCGAGAAATCGGTCTTTTACCGTCAGTCGGATGTGCCACAGGTGACCGAGCTGATGTGGTATCTACTGAATTTCTTTCCTTTTCAACGGCTGACTTTGGCGCATTCCTTCAAAGACAAACAAGAATATCTCTCGGATGTCAACGCCGGACTTTTTACTTATCCGATTTTGATGGCCGCCGACATTTTGTTGTACGACGCCGAACTCGTGCCGGTCGGAAAAGACCAGTTGCAGCACTTAGAAATCACCCGCGATGTGGCCGAAAGATTCAACCACCAAATGGGGGAAACCTTTGTCATTCCACAAGCCAAAATCAGTGAGGAAGTGATGATTGTACCCGGAACTGACGGACAGAAAATGAGCAAATCCAGAAACAATTTCATCAATATTTTTCTGCCGGAGAAACAACTGAAAAAACAAATCTCGTCCATTCAAACCGACAGTACCCCGTTGGAAGACCCCAAAAATCCGGATGCCGACAATGTGTTTGCACTTTACAAACTGCTCGCCACAGCTGAACAAACCGCCGAAATGCGAAAAAACTATTTGAACGGCGGCTACGGATACGGCCATGCAAAAACCGCTTTATTTGAAGTGATTTTGGAAAAATATGCTGACGCCAGAGAGAAATTTAATGAATTGCTTCAGGACAAAACAGTTTTGGACAATTATTTGGAAACCGGTGCTGCCCGCGCAGCAGAAGTTGCTGATGAAGTCTTGGACAGGGTCAGAAAAACCTTGGGCTTGAAATAATTTCACAGCTTGCTGACGAAAATTAAAAAACCAAAAATGAAAATCATTCAGATTCAGGCAGACGATTTTTTTGAAATGCTCAAAACCCACGGCGTTTCCATGTGGGACTTGTTCAAAAACATGGTGGACGGCGAAGAAAAACAATTGCTTTTTCTTGACAAAGAACAAAATGTCATTGCCGAATACCGACTGCCCAAAACCGTCGAAGCACTGAATGAGGACCTTGATACTTTCAAAAATTTATTGCGGACCAAAGTGAATTTGGATTAACTGCTTTATTCTTTCACAAAAATAAATTCTCCGCCGCCTTGCTTGAGGATGAATGATTTCAAATCCGGATTGAATTCAATCACGATGCCGGCCAAGTCAAATCGAAATTCGGTTTCACTTATTTTCTCCAAAGGAAATGCCCCTTGTCCGCTGGCTTGTGCAAAATAATTTCCATCCGTTTCGGTGATTTCGATTTTCATTCCCAATTGTCCGTTTCCGAATTTCCCGGTATAGCCCGGTGTTACTTCTCCGGTGGATTGCTCAAAGATCGGCAGGTCAAATTCCTTGGCGAAAGCTGCGCTTAGCAAGGCGATGGTCAGGTTATTCATATTGAAATCCGAAGCATTGGAAGTGATGGCAACGGAAATTTTATCTTCTTCAAAGTAAACCCAACTCGAACTGAAATTGTCAATTCCGCCGGTATGTCCTAAACCCTCTTTTTCATAAAATGGAAAGTAAAACAGTGCGTATCCATAGGCATCCCGCAGGGTTTTCATCTTTTCAAGACTTTCGGGGGAAACGATTTTTCCGTTGAAAAGTGCTTCGCCAAACAGAATCACATCCGTCGGCGTAGCGGAAAGACCGCCGGCTCCCATAGGAATCAGCATATCGGTTTCAGTTGATTTCACCCATTCGCCGTTGTATTGATAGGAATAAGCTTCATTGTCGGTCGGCTTGATTTTCCTTTCAAATTTTGTTTTTTTCAGATGCAGCGGTTGAATGATTTTTTCATTTAAAATTTCGGAAAATGATTTTTTATAGATTTTTTCTAACAGAAAGGACAGCAGTAGATAGTTGGAATTGCTGTATTCAAAAGTGGTTCCCGGTTCGAAATTGCTGTCGTAGCCGGCAATAATTTCTATCATTTCTTTTTCGGATTTGGCGTGGGTATTCCAATTTAGATAATCCGGGTCAGACGTGAAATTCTTGATTCCGCTTCGGTGGCTCAAAAGTTGGTCAATGGTGATTTTGTCAGCGTTTTTAATTGTTGGAAAATAATCTGCGATGGTTTGTTCTGTATTTATTTTTCCTTCTTCCACCGCCATCATAATCATTGTAGCTGTATAAGTTTTTGAAATTGAGCCGATTCTGAACAGGGTTTCAGGATTGTTTTTCCTTTGGGCTTCATAATCCGCAAATCCTATGGCTCTTTGATAAATAATTTCACCGTCTTGGGCGACCGCTACGCTGCCGTTGAATTTATCATTTTCTTCCAAAACATCGAAATATGCATCGAGTTTGAAATCATCAATTTGAGCAAAAAGACTGACGGAGGAAATGATGAAAAGGAAAAAGTATTTGAATTTCATTTTATTTTTTTGGGTAAAAATAAGCTTTATTCTTGAACCTGATTTTCCGAAACGAACGGGACACACTGCCCAATATGGTTTTCTTCTTTAACCCTTCGGGCAAGATGAAAGCTTGGTTATTAGCCGACGGTGTATATTTTTAGTTCGTTTTGGTTAATATCATTGCTACGGGTAGAGTAAAGCCTTTTTCATTTTTTTTATTTTTTTGTAAAATACCGTAACTCTTTTCTTTAAGTTTTAAAGAATATTTTCTGTTGTCCAATTTTATCAATATACCCTCTATTGACTTTTGTTTAATGCTGTCATAAATGTTAAGAGTTGTTTTATCATTTTCAATGAGAATACTCGAAACTTGCGGAATGATATCTTTAAAATCTGAAGACTCAACTTTATGTTTATTTGGCATTTCACTCTTTTCTATAGTAGTATTGTTATTATGTTTTAACTCTATTTGACCATATATTCTATCGTAGCATACCTCTGTATAATTATCACAGAATTTCTTTTTTTTCAATTTCATATAAAAATTAATTTCATTCTGATGAAAATTATATTCTCCAACAAAACTATCTATAAAATTATTAATTATATAGTCGCCTTTTTTGGGAATGTAGTTATCACCAATTTTGTCTGGATCAATTATTCTTTCTTGTGCACAAGCATTACTAATAAATAGTAAAGCTGATAAAAAAATAATATTTTTCATAATTTTTAATTTTATTTGTTAAGGACATTGGTTTGTGGTTACGTTTCCGTTATTATCAACATCAACAGTTTTCCAGTTATAAAAATTTAAATAGTTTCCTTTCATTAGTTTTAACCCCGTGTTATTATGTTTTAAAAATTTAGCTAAACTATGTTCGTTGTGGGTATTTGAAGATGTTGGTAGGATTGAATAAGGAAAACTTTGATAAACAAGTTGTAAATTATCTAATCCTGACTCGTCAGATAAACTATTCTGCCCAAAGTTATCAAATTTGACATAATCATCGATAACAATTAAATAGGTGGTTTCGTCAGCAGTAACAAGTCCCATAACAAAGTTTTTATTTGGGGTGGTCATGTATCCATTGTAATACATATAATACAGCGAAGCTAAGTCACCTACAGAGAAAACAGAGAGAATTTCTGGGTCATCATAATGTGCATGGATTAACCCTGCATAATTTTCACCACTTTCTAAATAATCCAACAATGGAATCTCGGGTGAGTTGGGTAGTCCTTGTATTTGCTCATACGTATAAACACTACCATCAGGACTCATGAGAAAACCATTTTCAATATTATCGTTTTGAGCAGAATTTTTTAAATTTTGCATTTTAGCTCTGAAATTAGCATCAGTTTTTAGTTTTTTGCCCAGCTGACAGGGATTTAATTCTTGATTATTACTGCTACCACCACTTCCAGGATTAGGGTCAGTAGGGAATCCGCCCGGATTAGTAGGTTCGTTGCTACCATCTCCAGGATTCCCCCCACCGCCATCACAAGGAACAGTTACGTAGAAAGTTTGTCCATTGCCATCTGAACAGGGGCAAGAAGAACCATAACAAGCAACAAAAACTATTATCATACAATTATTGCCTCCCTTAGATTCTAATTCATCATGGTTAGAAGATATACTAATTTCATCACCGTAGATATCAGTAATAAGAAGCTGACCGTCATAGGGCAACCTCTCACCCGAATCAAATGCCTGTTGCCATTCAGCTGTTGGATTATAGTGTAGGATACGCTCATGGGTTTCGCCATCCTATGATTTAATCACCAGATTGGAATAAGCATAAAACTCATCATCCAACGTATTAATATGAAGTGTGAATGAAATGACATTTTCGTTTATAATCTGGACAATGCTGGTTGTATCAATTTGTGTAATATAAGTGCTGTCACCTCTGTTGAGAGAAAATTGCAGAGGAGTAGGCAAACCATTGGTTGAATGTTCTTCAAAAAACTGCTTCATTTCCTGCAGACTGACATTCTTTTTATTCACATTTTTGTATTGATGTTCGATAGATTTACCGGCTTCATCCTCTGAACATGAAAACAAGAATCCCGTTAGGCAAAACATAAAAAAATAGATTGATTTTTTCATTTTAAATTGATTTAAGGCTAATATTTCCGACTTTTTTGATTCACTGTCAGCCAACGGCAGTCTGTGAAAAAAAATCCTCACAAACTTTTCAAATATAGGAAATAATTTATTGCTTTTTTTTGAAAAATTAGCTTGTGAAATTGAGGGTTGTGCAAGGGTATTAAATATTTGAATTTATTATCTGCCATTTATTTGATACGTGTTCTTTTAAACCTTGACTGGATTATTTAATAAATAGAATATCAGCCAATTACAATGTCTGATTCTTCCTTAGTCAGGTCAAATTTACTAATTTGTTTTTTAACCCTTGTTACTAATTTGCGTTTTCTTTTTTCGTCAAGAAATATGTATTGTGTTGGCGGATTGTCAAAAGCATTGCTGCCTAAAACTTTTGTACAACCTTACCTTAATTGCCAACGGGATATGAAACACCATTGCTTAAACCGGTCTTTACAAGGAGTAAGATAAAATTAATAATAATATAGATACGAAAGTATGGTGCGCTCTCGTTAGCACGAAAACTCAACTGTTTTTCTATGGTAGGGGGATTGCTCCTAACGTTTCGAAGCTTTGCGATAGCGCGGGCTTGAAATGCTTTGCATTTCAGACCGAACTAAGCCAAAGCCAATTTCTATTTGCTAATTTAAACAAAAAGCCAATAAAATTGGCTTTTGGTGGAATTGAAAGCCGAAACTTTAAATTTCAGCCTTAACCCGCCATTTTGCCAATCTGCTGCGCCTGTTGCACAACTAATTTCGGTTTAGATATGTGTTCGGGTGAATGACATACAAAATCAAAATTGGATCAGCTGAGAATGTACTCCTTCACTGCTTTTCGAAGTGAATCAAATCCGATTTCTTCCGGATTGATTTCCGTTTTTTTAATCCATTTCACCGTTTCAATTTCCGATTTCTCCAAAATCATTTCTGCATTTTCGGGAAATTTAGCGATGAAAATCAAATCTTCGGTTTTGTAAGGAATACCTTTATAGATGTAATCGTTCGGCAAGGATTTGAAATAGCTGAAATCCAAAGTTTGAAAATCAATGCCCAATTCTTCTTTCAGTTCCCGCACGCAGGTCTGTTCCGAAGTTTCGTCGGGGTCGGTAAATCCTCCGGGCAAATCGAGCATCCCAAGTTTGGGTTCGCGACTTCTGACCGTAAAAAGAATTTGATTGTTTTTTTCGATGATGACCGCCACCGCCGCTGCCACATTGTGAAAATACACCATTCCGCAGTCAAAGCATTCGAGCCGGCGATTGTTTTCAAAATTAAAATTCTCTGATGCGCAGTTCGGGCAGTATTTAAAGAAGCTCATAATTTTATTATTTTTTAATTTTTAGAATTTTCCAAAGTTCCGAACTTTGGAAAAGTAATTTCTAAATTTCACTAAATTTAAGCTATATTTAGCATTCGATTTAATTGAAAACAATGTTGAAAAAAGGAGACCAAGCACCCGAATTTGAAGGAACAGACCAAAACGGAAATCCCATAAAATCATCCGATTATAAAGGAAAAAAGTTTGTTTTATTTTTCTATCCCAAAGCCAATACACCCGGCTGTACCGCGGAAGCCTGCGATTTACGCGACCATGAAGACGCACTGAAAGCAAAAGGTTATGCCATCATCGGCGTAAGTGCAGATTCAGTGAAAAGACAAAAGAATTTTGCCGATAAATTTGCATTGAAATACCCGCTGATTGCCGACGAAGACAAAAAAATCATTGAAGCTTTCGGCGTTTGGGGGCCAAAGAAATTCATGGGCAGAGAATTTGATGGGATTTTGCGTACTACATTCATCATCGATGCAAACGGTATTATCGAAAATGTCATCGAAAAAGTCAAAACCAAGGAACACGCCAAGCAGATTTTGGAATTGTAGTTAAATTCATTCTGAAATATTTATAATTTTTGCTTCGGTTGGCTTCGGCTCCGCTCAGCCACCATGGTCATTGAGCGGAGCCGATGTCTGCGAACGAAGTTCACGAAATGTTCCGAAATGAGCGAAATGACTAATTTAAATTCACATTTTATGCTTTCTCTGGAACCTTAAACGAATATGAATTCTTCAAAAAAATTATCAAACATAATTCCCAACGCCGTATTTTGTCGCAGACTCTTTTTACTTTTGAAAATGGAAAACATTATCTTAGTCCATTGTTTTTTTGAAATGAATAAATAATTAAGCCTCCATGTCCATTCAACTGAAAGTATCAGATTCTCTGAACAGCCTTGCAGATGAGCTTTGCAGACATATTTGGAATGAAAACTCGGTGTTTCGTCCCGTCTATATCGTGACCCAAACCGAAGGGATGAACAACTGGCTGAAACACCGTATTGCTGCCAAAATGGGGATTGCTGCCAATATCGAATTTGTGAAACCCAATGAAATCATCAACAAAGTTTTTCAGCTTTTGGGCGGTACTTACCGGGATTCACTTTCGGCACACAACCTGAATTGGTTGCTTTACAGTTTGCTTAAAAACCCGGATTTTATCAGTGAATTTCCGCAGATTGCAGATTATTATAAAGATGAAGTCTCTGAAACACTGAAGGATGTCAAGCGGATGGCACTGGCAGAAAAAGTCGCTGATCTCTTTGACCAATATCAAATTTATCGGACTGATATGGTAAAAAGCTGGAACGAAAATCATAGTTTTTATACCGATGATTGGGCGCGTTCCAAACAAAGAAAATACGAACTGAAAGCCTTGCAAGATGCCGAATCTTGGCAAAAAGCACTTTGGCAAATGACGCAGCAGCTGGCCGGTGAACATTTTCCGAACAAAACCGAAATCGGTGATTTTATTCTGCAATCCACACAGGATGAAGAAAGAATGGAGCGTTTTGTCAAAAAAATGCCGCGGCTCTATTTCTTTGGTTTGAGTCTGATTACCGAATACCACCTTCAGATTTTTGAGAAACTTTCTGACCGGATTGAACTTCATTTTCTGGTACAGAATCCTGCACCATTGGATTATTGGTTCGAGGAAAGATCCGAAAAAGTCATCGCTTTTTTGAAACAGAAAAACAAAATGCATTTCACCGAAGAATCTGCGGCAAATCCGCTTTTGCCCGCCTGGGGAAAAATCATCCGTGAAACTTTTTTGATGCTTTTTCAAAACGAAGAAACCCTAAATTCATACACTGAAATCAATGTGACTGAACCCCAAAAAGACAGTTTGCTACACCATATTCAACACACGATTTTCAATAACCAAAAAGAAGAAATTCATTTCACCAAAACACAAATTGAAGACGGAAGCATAGTGATGAATTCCTGTCACAGCCCGGTTCGGGAAGTGGAAGTGCTGTACAATTATCTGGTGCATCTCGTTGACCAAAAAAAGGAAGATTTGTCAGCCCGTGACATTGTGGTGATGGTGACCGATATTGATTTGTACGCTTCCTACATCAAAGCAGTTTTTGACAATGCGCCCCACAAATTCCGATACACCATTGCTGACGAAAGTTATCTCGAAACCGATAATGTTGCCAATGCTTTGGTGGAAATACTCTCGCTGAACGAACAGCAATTGACTTCCGAAAAAGTGGTGAGTTTGCTCGATTTTTCGGTCATCAGAAATCGTTTTGGCGTCACAGACACCGAAAAAATCCGCAATTGGGTGAAGGCCGCCAACATTCGTTTCGGAATCGCAGGCAACCGTGAGGATGATTCCGATTTTGTGAGCTGGAAATACGGTTTGCAGCGCATCATGTACGGACTTTGCATGAGCGGCGGCGAAGAATTTGGCGAGGGCGAACAGAGCTTTTATCCCTTGGATTTGATCGAAGGTTTCGACATGATGGAAGCCACCCGTTTTGTGTATTTTGTCGAAAACCTAATTCAGTCATTAGAAAGCCGCCGGACAAAGAAAAATATTGCAGGTTGGGTGGAATACCTGAACTGGACTTTGAATCTTTTTGTAGGTGAAAATGAAGAGGTGGAAGACGAGGATTATCAATGGATTCAAAGACAGTTGGAGCAATACAATTTGGTGGACGAACTCTTTGATGAAAGCATTGGTTATGATGTTTTTATCAGAAGTTTTCTGCCGATGCTTTCCAGGGCCAAAAAAAGCAGTTCCTTTGCGGGCGGAGGCATTACTTTTTGTTCACTGATTCCGATGCGTAGTATTCCGTTCAAAGTAGTTGCGCTATTGGGAATGAACCTGAATGATTTCCCGAGAAAAGACCGAAGGGTGAGTTTTGATTTGATGGAACTCGAAAAAAGAAAAGGCGACAGGAACATTCGTGAAAACGACAAACATTTGTTTTTGGAAACTTTGCTTTCTGCTGGTGATTATTTGTATATCAGCTATATAGGTCAAAGTGTGAAAGACAATGCGGACTTGCCACCCTCTGCTTTGGTCGATGAATTGTTGGATTTTATCGCTTCAAAAACCGATGAGCGTGATTCCGTTCGCGAAAATTTTATCGTGAAACATCCTTTGCATGGTTTCAGCCGGAAATACAACTCGGGGAATCCCAAGCTGTATTCTTATCTACTGACAGATGAAACTTCCCTGCCGGATTTGGGTTCAGACACATCCAAAGAAGAGATTTTTGATTTTAGCAATGTGGACGGTGCACGGTTTATTTCGTTTTTCGGACATCCTTTCAAATATTTTTACAACCGTGTCTTGGGGATTTATTACGAAGACCATGAACTGAGTTTGCCTGAAACCGAGGTTTTTGATTTGAATCATTTGGAGAAATGGAATTTGAAAAACACACTGTTGAATTCGACTGAATTCAAGGTTGAACACTTCAAGAACGAAATGGTGAAAACCGGTATTTTGCCTTTGAAAAACATGGCGGATGTGATCTTGCAAGAAGCAGTGGAAGACATTGAAGAAGTGAGAAAATTATACAATGCGATTGTGCAGGGATTGGAACCCGAAAATCAAATGATTGAAATTGCGCTTGAAAATTCAATTTTAACGGGGAACATTCAAGGGATTTATAACAATCAGCTGCTTCGGTATTCGATTTCTAACAATGAAAACAAATACCGACAATCAGCCTATCTGGAATATTTGATTTTGGCGGCTTCGGGAAGTAAAACCAGATTGAAATTTATCTCAAAAATCAATGAGAAAGTGGATGACGGAAATTTAATTTCACAGGATGAAGCCCTGAGAAGATTGAATGAATTGTTGAAAATATTCAAGGAAGGACACCGCCGAATTGTGGCTTTCCATCCGGATTTCAAGCAAAATAAAATCTTGTATGAAAAACAGGATTTCGACAAAAGAATGAGAGATATGTTTGAGAATGAATACAGCATGAGTACGGATGCTTATTTGGTCAAAGAATATGAAAACGGCTATTTTTCGAGAGGAAATATTTTTGAAGAATACCAAGCTTATGCAAAATTATTGGTGGAGGATGTGGCGGAGTTTTTTGGATGAATTCAGAACGGTCATTTCGGGTCATTTCGGCTCCGCTCAATGACCGAATGAAGACCGAATCAATGACCGAAAACCGGTGGCTGCATTTCGTGAACTTCGTTCGCAGACTTCGTCTGTGCTCAATGAGCGCGGTGGCTGAGCGGAGTCGAAGCCAACCGAAAATTAAATAAAAAAAAATAAAACAGTAAAATGAATGACGAACCCATAGATTTCAATTCCACAGTCGTAGAACTTAGCGGCAGTAATCTGATTGAAGCCAGTGCAGGAACGGGCAAGACCTATTCCATTGCGATTTTGGTCCTTCGTTTAATTCTCGAAAAGAAAATTCTGATACAGGACATACTGATGGTCACTTTTACCAATGCCGCCGTGGCTGAACTTCAGGAACGCATTCGTCGATTTGTGAGAAACGCATACCGATATGCACAGGGTGAAGAAATCGGAGATGAAACCATCAAAAAATTAGTGGACAGACAAGACCGCAAAGAAGCCGAGGAAGTGCTGAAACTCGCTGTGCTGAATTTGGACGAAACTTCGGTGATGACCATTCATGGATTTTGCCAACAAACTCTCATAGAATTTGCGTTCGAAACCGGACAACTCTTCAGCTCTGAATTGATTGCCGAAGATTCGGTACTTCTGAGAGAAGAAACACAAAAATTTTGGAGAAAACACATTACAGGAATCCATTTGGATTTGTTGTCCTTGTTGATGAGTAAAAACCTGAATCTGTTTGATATACAGTCGATTGTGAAAAGTCACATCGGTGGAAAAAAATACATTTACTTCGAACCCGACAAAGCATACGATTTGAGTGAAGAAAGACAAGCCGTGTTTGCCGGAAAGATTGCGGATGCGGATATGCTGATTCTTCAAAAAGAAAAAGAATTGTTAGATTTCGTTACTCGGAACTTTAATCAGTTGACAGCGCAGGGGAGTGCAAACAATTATGTCAACAAACACATTTTACCCAAAGCCACTGACCCGTTCATGTTGTTGTCCGGAATTGAGGAAAAAAAATTGCTGAAAAATATCCGGGAAACTTATCCTGAAATCATTGATTACATTGAAGAAATTGACGATATCAAAGAAAAGAAAAGTGCGATTACAGAAGAATTCATGGATTATCTCTATGCCTTTGCGATTCAGGAAATTTCGGTTTCAGTGAAATCCTTTATGCTTTCACACAATCTGCTTTCATACGACGATTTGATTGGGAATTTGTACAGGGCCTTGACCGAAAAATCCAATCCGAGATTGGAGACTGAACTCCGTAAAAAATACAAGGCGGTTTTTATTGATGAATTTCAGGATACCGACCGTCAGCAGTATGAAATTTTCAAAACTGCATTTCAGGGAAATTCAATTATATTTTACATCGGCGACCCCAAACAGTCGATTTATGCTTGGCGGAAAGCAGACATCGCCACCTATTTTGAGGCGCGCAATTCGGTGCAGAAAGTTTATGGAATGAACACCAATTATCGCTCCACCGAAAATATGGTCATTGCAATGAACGAATTCTTCCTGCCAACCGATGATTTTGATACCTTTCACTTTGCTGAAGAAAAGGATAAAATTCATTACCACAAAGTGGATGCACAAGCGTCTGACCACAAAGGGAATTTGTTCTCCTACGGACAGGAATGTCTGCCTCTAAGTATTACTAAATTCGATAACAAAGAGGAAGTAAGCAAAGAAACCGCCCGTCAGGTTTTGGATTTACTGACCAATGAAAACCACTTTTTTTATCATCCTCAAAACGGTAGTAAAAGAAAAATCATTCCGTCCGATATCGGTATTCTTGTGCGCTCAAAAAAACGGGCAGCAGAAATCAAAAACGCATTGAACCGATTGAGAATTCCGGCGGTGACCAACACCGATGACAAAATCTTGGATGCTGCTGAAACAGAAGAACTCGTTTGTATTCTTGAAGCGATGTTGAAGCCCGTTCGTTCCACAATCAACCGTGCGCTTATGACATCCTTCACCCCATACACCACCGATTTCCTATTGAATTTAGACGAAGAAAAAGGAGTGCAATTGTTCAAATCATACAATGAAAATTGGCACAAACAGGGAATTTATGCTACTTTGATGAAATTCATTAAGGATTTTGAAGTTCGTTCTCATCTGCTGTCCGGAAATGTACACAACGGTGAAAGGGTTTTGACCAATCTTTATCATCTGGCCGAAATCTTATACAAAGTCGAAAGTCGGCAGCGGCTGAATCCTACCGAACTCACAGATTGGTTGAAAAAAAGCATGTCAAATTCTCAAAACGATGGCAACGAAATGGAACAACGAATCGAAAGCGACGAGAACGCTGTTCATATACTGACCATCCATTCGAGCAAAGGTCTGCAATACAACATTGTCATTGCACCGGAACTCGATTTGACATACAATAGCAAACACGAGATTGTCAATCTGAGAACTGAAAATGGAAATTATATTACCGCCAAAAGAAATCAACTGAACGGAGAGGAATTAGCTGCCCACAAATACCAAGACGAACAGGAGAATCGGCGATTGATATATGTGGCCATCACAAGGGCGGTTTACAAATGTTTTATTTATAAAAATAATTCGAATTATTACAGAAATTCGAGTTTGACTTATTTTACCGAACAGATTCGCGAGAGTGAATTCATTCAGTTTACACAAGCTGTTGAACCGATTGCGAACCATTATTCTCCACCGAAAATGCCCGAGCAAATTCATCCGAAAATTGAAAAAATTGAATTGCGCGAAAACAATTGGATGCAATTGAGTTATAGCCGATTGTCTGCACACGGCGAATTGCTTTCACGGGAAAACTATACAGCAACGGAAGAAAGTTATGAACGATTCATTTTCAGGGATTTGCCCAAAGGAGCACATACCGGGAATTTTCTGCATTTTTTGTTTGAAAATCTGAACTTCGGATATCCGGACACTTGGGATTCAACCATAGAAAAAGCATTGGCGAGATTCATGCCTTCCAAAAAGGATGATTCGCCATTCAGCGATAACCTCAACTCACTGCTCGGACATGTGCTGAATGCGGAATTGATGGCGAAAAACGAAACTTTCAGACTTTCATCACTGAAACCTTACAAAGTTTTGCACGAACTCGAATTTGATTTTCCGGTGGCTCCTTTTCAACCCAAACAGCTCGAAAAATTGATGGAAGACGGCCTATTGATTTCGGATTATTTTCCGTGGAAAGTAGAAGGTATGATGGGTGGTTTTGTGGATATGTTTTTTGAACACAACGACAGATTTTATATACTCGACTGGAAATCCAATTACTTGGGCCCTGATTTGGCGGATTATTCGGCGGAGAAAGTTGCAGCGGCGATGACTGCCAACAATTACCATTTACAATATTTGATTTATTCATTGGCCATTAAAAAATACTTAGAAAGCAGATTGGGCAAAAGTTTTGATTTTGAAAGAGATTTTGGCGGCATTTTTTATCTGTTTGTGAGAGGCATGCGCAGCGACAAAAGTTCAGGATTTTTTTATTCAAAGCCCTCGGCAGCGCAGATGAAAGATTTGGGAAACATACTGAAAAGACCTTGGGTGAGATTTTGAAATTATCTGTTAATCAATAACTTGAATTTTGTTTACACCAATTTTCCATACAGGTCAAACTCTTCCGCTTTTTCAATCTCTACATCCACAAAATGACCGATGGAAAGATAAGTATTGTCGTCTGCCGGAATCAAAGCCTCGTTGTCCACATCCGGTGAATCAAATTCGGTTCTGCCAACAAAATAATTTCCTTCTTTGCGGTCAATCAGGACTTTGAAAGTTCTTCCGATTTTTTCCTGATTCAATTCCCAAGAAATTTGAGATTGAATTTCCATCAATTCCGCAACTCTTCTTTGTTTTACAGCCGACGGAACATCATCTTCCAAATTGTAAGCATGGGTTTGTTCCTCGTGTGAATAAGCAAAACAGCCCAAGCGGTCAAACTGTTGTGCTTTTACCCATTCTTTCATTTCTAAAAAATCTTCTTCCGTTTCTCCCGGATAACCGCAAATCAACGTTGTCCGAATGCATAAATTCGGAACTTTCAGGCGGATTTTATCCAAAAGTGCATTGGTTTTTTCAAAAGTTGTTCCCCGCCGCATGGAAGTCAGGATTTTGGTGGAAATATGTTGCAAAGGAATATCGATGTAATTACAAATTTTCGGTTCATCCTTGATGACATCGAGTACATCTTCGGGAAATCCGGTGGGGAAAAGATAATGCAGGCGAATCCATTCGATTTCATCCACTTTGACCAATTCCCTTAGTAAGTCGGACAAAGCACGTTTCTTATAAATGTCTAATCCATAATAAGTTAAATCCTGTGCGATTAGTATCAATTCTTTCACGCCTTTTGAAGCCAAGATTTTTGCCCTTTCCACCAAATCTTCAATCGATGTCGAACGGTGTTTCCCGCGCATCAGCGGAATGGCGCAGAAGGAACAAGGGCGATCACAACCTTCAGAAATTTTTAGATAAGCGTAATGCTGGGGCGTGGTAAGCAGCCTTTCGCCGACCAATTCATGTTTATAATCTGCCCCTAATGCTTTCAATAAAAGCGGAAGCTCCCGAGTACCGAAATACTGATCGACATTGGGAATTTCCTTTTCCAAATCCGGTTTATAGCGTGCAGAAAGACAACCTGTTACGAAAACCTTTTCCACCTGACCGTTTTCCTTTTTTTCAACATATTCTAAGATGGTATCGATACTTTCCTGTTTGGCTTCGCCGATAAATCCACAGGTATTGATCACCACGATTTCACCTTCTTTTTCGTGTACTACATCCTTGCCGTTGGCTTTCAGCTGACCGCTCAAAACCTCTGAATCATAGATGTTTTTGGCGCAGCCGAGCGTTACGATGTTGATTTTCTTCTTACCGGTTGATTTTGTACGCATGATAGAATTTCTGGCGGCAAAGTTAGGGCAATGCAAATGAAACGATTTGAAAAAATCTAATTTTAATCCGTTCTAAAGAAGATTTTAAAATCAGTACAGAACCGGTGGTTTTCAATTGTTGGTTTTCGCAGTTTTTTTCACATTTTTATCTACATTTGGCAACACAAGTTTTAGCAATTGATTTTCAATTCAAAGCAAATAAAAAAATATGAGTAAATTATCCATCCTTGACAACGACTTTTACAAATTCACCATGCAGTATGCAGTCGTGAAATTGTACCCAGACACCAAAGCCAAATACGAATTCATCAACCGTGGGAAACATGAATTCCCAAAAGGTTATGACAAAGCGCTGAAAAAAAGAATCAAGGAAATGTCAAAATTGTCGCTGACCAATGCAGAAAAAAAATACCTGCACGACAGTTGTCCCTACCTGAACATGGCCTATCTCGATTTTCTGCAAGGTTATCGTTACGACCCTTCGGAAGTAGAAATCGTGCAGCAGGGAACCGATTTGAAAGTCAGCATCGAAGGCTATTGGTACCGCACCATCCTTTGGGAAGTTCCACTGCTTTCGCTCATCAGTGAAGTTTTTTATGAAATGACCGACCAGCAAAGAGACTCCGACAAAAAAGCGGTAGAAACTTTGAAAAAGAAATTCAGCGTTTATCGGGACATGGGTGTGAAAGTCGCTGAATTTGGGACGAGAAGAAGACATTCTTATCAAGTCCAAAAGCTGATTGACGAAGCTTTGAAAAAATTCGGCGGCGACAGTTATGTGGGAACGAGCAATGTACATTTTGCAATGATGACCGGCGTAAAACCCATCGGAACCCACGCCCACGAATGGTTCATGTACCATGGTGCGCGTTTTGGATTCCGCTTGGCGAATCAAGTCGGATTGGATCGCTGGGTAAATGCGTATCACGGAGATTTGGGAATTGCACTCACCGATACTTATACAACGGATGTGTTTTTTCAGTATTTCAATATGAAATTGGCCAAACTTTTTGACGGTGTGCGTCACGACAGCGGCGATCCGGTTGAGTTTGCAGAAAAAACCATTGCACATTACAAAAAATTCAACATTGACCCACTGTCCAAAACCATCATTTTTTCGGATGGATTGAATTTGGAAAAAGTAAAACGGATTGTGGAAGCCACCCAAGGGAAAATCGGAATTTCCTTTGGTATTGGCACCAATTTGACCAATGATGTCGGTCTGAAGCCCATGAACATCGTCATCAAAATGGTGGCCGTGTCCGAACCCGATTTGCCTTGGACAAATGTCATCAAACTCTCTGACGACCAAGGAAAACACACCGGAGATTCTAAGATGATACGGCTTAGCAAAGAGATTCTGGGAATTGAGTAAGCAGAAAATTAACCGAAACTTAAACCATTCGGTTTGATAATTAAACCGAAACCCATAGCTTTGGCTCGCTTTATTGATAAATAATTTCAAATGAAATTTTTGTTTTCTAAATTCCTCCTCTTCCTATTTGTTCTTGGTTTCAGCCACTCATTTTCACAAATAAAAAACACCAATGAACGCCCCAAATTGGTGGTCGGAATCGTGGTAGATCAGATGCGGTGGGATTACCTGTACAAATACTATGACCGATATGGCGACGGTGGTTTCAAACGAATGCTTTCTGAAGGATTCACCGCCGAAAATACCTTGATTCCTTATGTGCCCACTTATACGGCCATTGGTCATGCCACGGTTTATTCGGGCAGTGTTCCTGCGATTCATGGCATTGCCGGCAATGATTTTTATGTACGGGAAACCCAAAATAGAATGTATTGTGTGCAGGATGAAGAAGTAAATGGTGTTGGATTGAATCCGGAGCATAAAGCAGGGAAAATGTCGCCCCGAAATCTGTTGACCACCACCATTACGGATGAATTGAAATTGGCTACGGATTTTAAATCCAAAGTAATTGGGATTTCACTCAAAGACAGGGGAGCGGTTCTTCCGGCAGGACATTTTGGAGATGCTGCGTACTGGATGGTGGACGGCAACTGGGTGACAAGTTCTTTTTATATGAACGAATTACCAACTTATATCAAGGCTTTTAATCAAAAAGATTTCACCCAAAAATACATCGACGGTGGTTGGCAACCGCTTTATGATTTGGACAGTTATATGAATCATTTGAAGGATGACAATCCCTACGAAGAACCTTATGTGAAAAATCAAAAGGTCACTTTTCCGATTGAGCTGAAAACCGCAGCCCAAGAGGTAGGCAGAGACATCATCAAAAGTACGCCTTTTGGCAACACGCTTAGCTTGATGCTGGCCAAAGAAATCATGGAGAAAGAAAATTTAGGACTGAATCCAGCGAATGTGCCGGATTTCTTGGCCATCAGTTTGTCTTCAACGGATTATGTGGGTCATCAGTTTGCAATAAATTCTGCTAAGATTGAAGATACTTATCTGAGGCTGGATCAGGATTTGGAAGATTTTTTCAAATTTTTGGACCAAAAAATCGGTCATAAAAATTATACGGTTTTTCTGACTGCCGACCATGGAGCGGCCAGTAATCCGCAATTCATCATGGATGAAGGCGGCAATGCGGGATATTTTCCGAGAAACGACATGATGAATCAAGTGAATGATTTGTTGGAGAAGGAATTTGGGCATCCCAAAATCATTTACGCCATTTCCAATAATCAGGTTTTTTTAAACAACAAACTGATGACGGAAAAGCAATTGAATCGAGAAAAAATAAAAACGCTTGTCATTGATTTCTTCAAAGCACAAAAGGGAATTTCATTTGTGGCGGACATGGAAAAAGTCAGCATGTCCAGTATTCCGGACAGGATTAAGCAAATGATTATCAATGGTTACAATTACAAAAGATCGGGTGATATTCAGTTGATTATGGAGCCGCAATGGTTCAATGCATACGGCAGCGGCACCGGTACCACCCACGGCGCATGGAATCCTTATGACAGTCACATTCCATTGGTCTTTATGGGTTGGGGTGTTAAAAAAGGAAATACCCACAGGACAACTTATATGTCGGATATAGCTTCAACGGTGGCTGCGCTTTTGCATATTCAACAACCCAACGGAAGCATTGGACAGCCTTTGTATGAAATGCTCGATGACCGATAATTCGGACTGGAAAATATAATTTAGAACAATTAAAAATTATTGTATAATTCTTCAAAAATCCCATGGAATAATCCATTTTAACTTGGCTTTTGAGGAATTATAATGCATTGATATCTAATTAAATATAAAACTTATTTTCTTAAGAGCATTTGTAAAGCCCTGTGCTATTGAATGATGGCTTGTTTTGTATAGAATCCAGCGTTGTATTGATTTGCTTGGTCAAATACAAGTTAGCAAAACTTCCCTTGATTTCCTTTCTTCTTTATTTCCGATTAATCCCTAAATTTACCCCGTAAAAGCAGAAGCAGATTTCAATCCTTTTGTTTTTAAGAATTAACGGAATAATAATTAAAAGGCTCATTATGCGTCAACAATTTGTTATAGTTTCAACCATCGTTTTAATCATTACGCTTGCACTTTCCATTTTATTAAACCCCAATTGGTATGTGCTTTTCGGCATCTGTTTGATTTTTGTAATCATGGGTTATCAGGACATGTTCCAAACCAGACATACTGTTCGCCGGATTTATCCATTGGTAGGAAGACTGAGATATGTTTTGGAAGATTTACGTCCAAAAATGTATCAGTATTTCATCGAATCCGATATTGACGGTCGTCCTTTTCACAGGGTGGACAGATCGGTGATTTATCAGCGTGCGAAAAAGGAATTGCAGACGATTCCATTTGGGACAGAATTTGATGTGTATGCCGAGGGCTATGAATGGATGTGTCATTCCATTGCGCCAAAAGCTTTCAAAACTTTGAATCATAATCCGCGGGTGGTTTTTGGAAATAAAGATTGCAAACAGCCTTATTCATCAAGTATTCTCAATATTTCTGCGATGAGTTTCGGTTCGCTGAGTGGGAACGCAGTCGAAGCGATGAATGCCGGCGCAAAAATCGGGAATTTCGCCCAAAATACAGGAGAAGGAGGCATCAGTGATTATCACCTCAAACATGGTGGAGATTTGATTTGGCAGATTGGAACCGGATATTTTGGATGTCGCAATGAAGACGGTACTTTCAATCCGGAATTGTATTCCAAAAAATCCCAATTGCCTTCCGTTAAAATGATTGAACTTAAAATTTCTCAAGGCGCAAAACCCGGACACGGAGGGATTTTGCCGAAATCCAAAAATACTGAGGAAATTGCGAGAATTCGTCACATAAAACCTCATACCATCGTGGAATCACCGCCCTACCACAGTGCATTCGATACACCATTGGAAATGGTGAAATTCCTACAGAAGTTGCGTGATTTATCAGGCGGAAAACCCATAGGATTCAAACTTTGTATCGGACATAAAAGTGAGTTTATCTCGATTTGCCGTGCGATGATAGAATTAGATGTTTATCCGGATTTCATTACCGTTGACGGTGGAGAAGGCGGAACAGGAGCGGCTCCGGAGGAATTCACGAATTACATCGGTGCCCCGATGATTGACGGACTTGATTTTGTGGTGAACATTCTGAATGGGTTGGACATCAGAAAGCACATCAGAGTAGTTGCCTCCGGAAAAGTTTCGACCGGATTTCATATAGCACGCGCCATGGCATTGGGTGCCGATACTTGTAATTCAGCACGGGCCATGATGATGGCTATCGGATGTATTCAGGCCAGATTGTGCAACACCAATACCTGTCCGACCGGTATCACTACGCAGGATCCGAAGCTGACCGTGGGACTGGTGGTGGAAGACAAAAAAGTTCGTTTGGCCAATTACCACGAAGAAACGGTAAAAGCTTTTGTTGAAATGCTTGGCGCTTCCGGATTGGATGAAATGAAAAATCTGACACGTGAACATATTTACCGCAGAATTTCTTTGAATGAAATGCTGACTTATGAAGAAATTTTCCCTTCCATTGAAGTCGGTTCCATGCTGAAAGGTAAAATTGCGGAAAAATATAAATTGGATTTTGCCAACTCCAACATCAACAGTTGGGGAATCCACCCGAATCAAATGGAGAATCAATTTTGATTTTTAAGCAATCATATTGAAATAATCAGATAGCTGTCCTTGAACCGGCAGCTATTTTTTTTGCAAATGAATTTAGGAAATTGAAAAAAGTGTATTTTAAAAACTTCAACGAAATTTAAAAAATGAAAAAATATTTACTAATCGGAAGCATGTTGTTCTTGTTGTCTTCCTGCGTGGTTTCGGCGGTTGGAAAAGTTGCGTCAACAGCAGTGAAAGCTACTGTCGGTATCGTCAAAGGAACGGTCAAAGGGGTCAGCTGGGCAGTTAGCAAAGCCGAAGGGGAAATCAGTGAAAAACGGATTGATGGCACATGGAAAGTAGTGGGTGTTTACAATGGAACTTATGAAGAGTTTATAAAAGACGGTGATGCCGACAACCAATTCGAGAACCATTGCGGAAATGAAGACGTGGAAATCACATTCAAAACCAACAGAAGTAGATTTCAGCCCTTTCATTGCAGCAATGAGAAAGAAGATTGGGTGAAATACAAATTCAAATTCGGGAAAAATCCACAGACCAAAGAGAAGGAAAATCATCTCAGATACGGCAATAATCAAACGATTTCTATCATTGATGTAACCTCCAAAACCATGGTCATCGAATCCGAACAGACTTTTGGGAATTCATTTCCAAAAAGAAGAATGTATTTGTTAGAGCAATAATTTGAATCTATTGAGAATTAATGGATTAAATGCTTTTTGACTGCATGGAAATTTCAAAGATCGTTTCCGGATCCGCATGCAGTTCAAAAGTTTTGGAACTGAAATTTCCCCGGATGAAAATGGCACACATGGTGTTGGCAACAAAATAAAGATGTTGGTGTAATTCTTTCGGAACGCCCTCCAAAATGGCGTGCATGGTTTCATACCTAAGCGATTCCGGATTGTATGCATAATCATGCCAAACCACAATGGAATCTTCTTTCATCAAATGTCGGAAAACATTTTCCGAATCGGATTTGATATAATCATGATGGTGGTTGCCGTCAATAAAAATCAAATCAAATTTTTTATCCAAACCTTTGAAATCAAAAGTTTTGGAATCACCATACAATTGGGTGACATTGGACAAATCTTTGGAAAAAAAGAAATGTGCATCCGCATATTTTTCAGAACCCGAAAATTGGATGATTTCTTCCGGCGAAAGATTCAGTGTATAACATTCTTTCGCGGATTCAGCGACATTCAGCACACTTTCACCGCGCCAGGTACCGATTTCGAAATAGGAAGTATCCGTTTTTTTTTGACTAAGCAATTTCAACAATGCAATATCGGTAGGCAGCGAACCGCCGCCCGAAAATGAAAATGAATTCAATTTCACAGAAAATCCGTTGAAAAGTTCATCCAAAGTAATCATCGGAAAACCAGCCGGCATCCCGAAATCCTGCGTTACCCTTTTCTGCCATTCCGAATTGTCATCAACGATTTTGTTCAGCAACCATGGATTCTTCGCAATCATGGCAAAGGCGGACAGTGTTTTTTTAATTTTCTTCATTTTCTAAAACTTTGTTATAAATTTCATCAAATTGTTGTGCGATGACCATCGGCGAAAAATGATTCACCGCATATTCGTGCAAACTTGCTTTGGATTTAAATTTTTTCCCCTTAATCACTTCAATCATGGCATCAAATAATTCCTCTTCATTTCCTTTGGTCACCAAAATCCCAAAATCCGAAGGCATGAATTCCGAAATCCCGCCGACATCCGAACCGATAAAAGGAACTCCGGCGGCATAAGATTCGATTTGTACACAAGGCTGGTTTTCAAAATTGCTGAACAATACAAAACAATCGGATTCTGCCATTTTTTGCGGAACTTCCTCATGACTCAATGCACCGAAAGTTTTGACTTTTTCTTCCAAATGATGAACTTTGATGAATTCATCGATCCAAGCTGTCGGGCCGTTGCCGCCGATTTGGAATTCAAAATCATAACCGGCCTGGACAAGTTTTTTGGCAACGTTCAGCATTCCACTGATGTTTTTGTGCCTGTCGAGCAGCATGGACAAATGCAGAAACTTGATTTTATTTTCTGACGTTTGCGTTTCTTTCGGTTGAAAGCGATTGGTGTCCACTACGTTGGGGATTGTTTTTACTTTTTTTCCGGGTGCGATTCGGGTTAAATTATTTCCCAATTCACCGGAAACCGGCATCAGAAATTCAGCATTTTTCAGAATTCTTCGGATAAAAAATCTTTCAAAAAAAGGATGGGCTGCAAATTTCTCTTTGGTCAGTCCTGTCCAGTGCTCGGTCAGCACATATTTTTTCTTTTTAAAAAATTTCAGATACAAAGCAAAAACTCCTGCCGGATAACAAACATTTAGATGAACCATTTCAAAATTATCCAAATGTTTCAAACCCATTTTTAAAGCTTTTAATCTTTTGAAAAAGTTAAAAGGTCTGAATTTCGCATTTCGGTAATATACAATGACTTCCCTGATTTTCCCTTCGTTTTTTATGATTTCAAATTCGGATTCCAATTCAGGATCTTTGATGGCATAAACCACCGAAATCCGGTTGACCAAAGCAGCTGCCGAGGCATGCCGCTGAATGAAATCCCCGTTGTAAGGCTCCACCCGAGACGGATACCAAGAAGGTAAAAAAAGGATATGTTTAGCCTTCATTTTCTGCAAGTTTTTTTAAATCCCACATCACCGCAAGCCACTGAATGAAATATCCGAGACTTGAAAATATAGAAAAAATATAAAGACAAACTATGAAGCTATCATAGAGTACTCCGAAGTAAATCGCTGTAAGGTTGATGACAAACAGATAAACATTGAAAATCAACGAATATTGATTTCGGTTGATGACAACCATGATTTCGGAAATTGGATTGATAAAACTTCTGGCCAATATCCAAAGGGTCAGAATCAAAATATAAGTTCTTAAACCAATCCATTCATCACCCTCAAAAATGAATTCCAACAGATAAATCCCAAGGGTATTGATCAAAATTACATATCCTAATACCAGAAAAAATCCGGTGAAACTCACTTTTTTTGAAAGTTTATTCAAGGAATTTTTATCATGATGATAGAGACTCACCGCTTTTTGAAAAAATACTTTGGAAACGGATTTGCTCAATAAATCCAAAGGAGTAGCCAGTACCTTGATGGCCATTGCATAAACGCCGACTTCCAATTTCGTGAAATAAATTAAGATTAATATCGGTAAAATATTGTTGGCAAGTGTGTTGAGTGCAGTCGAAGCATAGGCATATTTGACGATATTGATGTTTTCCCGGACACTTATTTTCAATGCGGCGAAATTTACTTTGTCCCAACGTTCTTTGGAAACCCTGAAATTATAAAGGAATGCAGCAGATAATCCAATCAACCAGCCGTAAATCAGTCCGTTTTCTTTCCAGTCCATCAAATAAAAAATCCCCTGAAAAACCACCGAAAAAACGGATGCAATAATCAGGGAAGCAGACATTTGCCGGAATAATTTATATTTGGTAAACAATGCGTTCTGACTAAGGTTCCAGCCGGTCAGGATTCCACCGATACCGCATAAAATTAACAAAGGTTCAGAAAGTTCAAGCTGTACAATTCCCGTTTTTTTCAATAAGAAAACAAGCCCGACCAACAAAGTAATGATGCATAGCGAGGCCAACAAGGCTGCACTGAAAACATTTCGGACGTTTTTGCTGTCGCGCTGCATGATGGCGATATTATTCAATTCCAAATTGGACAAAGCAGGAAGGATGACGATGTAACTTAGAAAAACCGTGTAAACGCCGTAGTTTTCAGGGCCGTAATATTTTACCAGAATCAATCCGCTGAGAATCAGTACAATTTTTGAAACGGTGTTGCCCGCCAACAAAGAAAGTACTCCCTTGAAGTTTTTGGTTTTGTATTGTTTTGAATTAAAATTGAATCGGTTCAAAATCCTTAATATCCCCGACAAAGATATTAAAATTGAGGATAAGGAATGATTTGCGGATGATATTGAAACAAACAGAAAACAGGCTGCGAAATCCGTTCAAATCCTTAGTTTTGCAAGATGAAAATCCTTCCGCACAAAAATCTATTTATCGGGATTACCGAAGCTTTGAGTAATGTTTTTTTTAACCACAAATACGCTGACCGTGAAGTTGAAAGGATGTTGAAATCCAATTCTAAATGGGGTAGCAAGGATCGTGCTTTTGTAGCGGAAACCATTTATGACTGTGTGCGCTGGCGAAGATTGATTGAAGCTTCGATGGGAAGAGAAAATTCTCCGGAAAATATCTGGGAATTTGTCGGCACTTGGTTTGTATTGCAAAAACAGAAATTGCCGCCTTGGGAAGAATTCAAAAGGCTGAATCATCATGGAATTGCCGGAAGAAAATCTAAAGCGATGAATGATTTTGCAGTCAGAGAATCCATTCCCGACTGGTTGAATGAATTGGGAATCAATGAACTTGGAAAGAAGGCTTGGGGTACGGAAATCATCAGAATGAACCAAAAGATTCCGACGGTCATTCGGGTGAATACTTTGAAAACCGACCGAAAAAAATTGCAGGAAATCTTAGAAAATGAAGATGTAAAAACAGAAATCATTCATTTTGATGAGAATCAGAATGATGACCCGTATCCTGAAGCATTGGCTTTAATCGGAAAACCAAATATCACCCGCACGGATGCATTTAAAAATGGACTGTTTGAAATTCAAGATGCCGGTTCACAATTGATTGCGCCTTTTCTAAAAGTTGAACCGGGAATGCGCATTGTTGATGCCTGTGCCGGAGCCGGCGGAAAAACCCTTCATCTAAGTGCATTGATGCAAAATAAAGGTCAGATTTATGCTTTGGATATTCACGATTGGAAATTGAATGAGTTGAAAAAGCGCGCCAAAAGAAACGGCGTTCAGAACATTCAGACCAAACGCATCGATTCCACGAAAGTTATCAAGCGATTGGCAGAAACAGCTGACCGGCTGCTGATTGATGCGCCTTGCAGCGGTTTGGGCGTTTTGAGTCGCAATCCCGGTGCCAAGTGGAAATTGACCCAAGAATTCATCGATGAAATGATGCAGATACAACAGCGAATTTTGGATGAATACGCAGTCATGGTTAAACCGGGCGGTGCGATGGTTTATGCAACCTGTTCGATTTTGCCGGGTGAAAACCAAAGACAAGTGGCACAATTTCTAAAAAATCACACGGAATTTAATCTGATTGAAGAGAAGCAACATTTGCCGTCTGAAACCGGATTTGATGGATTTTATATGGCTTATTTAGTAAAGAAAAATGAATTCAGATGATTCCAAACAAGTTGGTATTTTGGGCTTTAAAATTTAATTTGAAAACTATCTGATTAAAAGCACTAAATTGATTTAAAATATTTAATTTTGTTGCTATGCAGGATGTTGAAAATTTATTTTTGGAAGTCGGCAAAGCCATTGACGACAGCAATATTTCCGAAGCCAAGGAATTGTTGCTGGAAATCTTGGAAATAGATCCCGGTTATGGCAGGGCACACAATCATTTGGGATGGATTTACGAAACCAAACTCAAGAATTTTGATAAAGCAAAAAGACATTATGAGTTGGCGATTAAATTCTGTCAGGGAACTTATCCCATTGTTTACGTAAATTTCGCCTATCTGCTGATTGATTATGACCGTTTTGATGAAGCTGAAAATCTCATCGACAAGGGGATGCAGATTGCAGGTGCCGACCGGGCGACACTGACTTTCCAGAAAGGAAAAATCATGGAACACCGAATGAAATTCGTGAAAGCTTATCATTATTATCAACTGGCCGGAAAACTGAGTTTCAGCAGAGATTTCCTGACCATGCTTGCCAATGAGAAAGAACGTATTTTGTCGAAAATGAATTTTTGGGAGAAAATGAGCGTAAAAACAAGTTTATTTTAGGTTTAAATTGAACCGGATATAATCTTTAATTATTAAATAATTTTGAAATGAGATACCATCAGTTAGGGAAATTCCCCCACAAAAGACATACGGTTTTTAAAAACGGAAAAGGCGGTTATTACTACGAAGAATTATTTGGAACGGAAGGGTTTAGCGGCGTTTCTTCGTTGCTTTATCATATTCACCGGCCGACACAAATCGTCAGATACGGTCAGGCTGTGGATGTGGCACCCAAGGCTGCGGTCGAGAAAAATATTTCACCGCGTTTGGTCAAAGGATTTGAAGCCCAACCAACCGATGATTTTCTGGAAGCCAGGGTTCCTATTTTCTTTAACAACGATGTCGTTTTTGGGGTGGCAGCACCTCGAAAATCCATGACGGATTATTTTTATAAAAATGGACAATGTGATGAGATGCTATTCATCCACAGAGGAACCGGAACTTTGAAAACCACTGTTGGCGATATTCCGTTTGTTCCAGGTGATTATCTAATTATTCCGAGGAGTACGATTTATCAGATTGAATTTGATGCAGAAGACAATCGATTGCTTTATCTGGAAGCTTTTTCACCGATTGAAACACCAAGGAGATATCGCAATCATTACGGACAACATTTAGAGCATTCGCCCTTTTGTGAAAGAGATTTCAAACTGCCGCAATACAAAGAGCCGGTGGACGAAAAGGGTGAATTTGAAATTAAAGTCAAAAAAGACGGCGTGATTCAGTCGATTATTTATGCGGCACATCCTTTTGATGTGGTGGGTTGGGATGGTTATTTCTATCCTTATGGATTTTCGATTTATGATTTTGAGCCAATAACGGGACGGGTTCACATGCCGCCCCCGATTCATCAGCAGTTTGAAGGGCATAACTTTGTGGTTTGTTCCTTCGTTCCGCGGTTGTATGATTATCATCCGGACGCAGTTCCGGCACCTTATAACCACAGTAATATTGATTCGGAAGAAGTGCTTTATTATGTGGATGGAGATTTCATGAGCCGGAATCATATTGAAATCGGATATTTTACACTGCATCCGGGTGGGATTGCACATGGCCCGCATCCGGGTGCCATGGAAAGGAGTATCGGTAAGAAAGAAACCGGCGAATTGGCGGTGATGATTGATACATTCCATCCGTTGAAACTCACTCAAGCAGCATTGGATATGGAAGATGAAAGCTATGTAACAAGCTGGTTAGAGCCTTAAAATTTCAGTAAAAGAAAGCAACCATTTTGTCCACTTGAAAAAGCAACTCTAAAAAACAACAATTTTGTCGTTTAAACCAAATTGTTTATAATCTTAGATTTAATCCCTTCCTCTCATGGCAATCATCACGAAATACAGCAGTTGTGCAAGTGAACCGAGGGCGGCTACTAAATAAGTTCTGGCAGCCCATTTCAAGGCATCTTTAGCACCATCATGTTCATCGCGACGAATCATGTTTTTTCCTTCCAACCAAGCTAAAGCACGGTTGCTGGCGTCGTATTCCACGGGAAGCGTTACGAATGCGAAAGTCGTAGTAACAGCGAAAAGTACAATGCCAATCCAAAGCAGCGATGAGATACCGGATGAGAAATAAAGCACAATTCCACCCATCAATACCCATTGCAACAAGTTACTGGAGATATTGACGGCCGGCACCATTTTGGAACGCATTTGAAGCCAAGCATAACCTTTGGCGTGCTGCACGGCATGGCCGCATTCATGTGCTGCAACTGCGGCAGCAGCGGTGGTTCTTTGTGAATAAACAGGCTCGGACAGATTGACAGTTTTGGTGGCTGGATTATAATGGTCGGTCAAAGAGCCTGACACGCTAACGACTTTCACGTCATGAATTCCGTTGTCAGACAGCATTTTTTCTGCGATTTCCTTGCCGCTCATTCCATTGGACAATTGTGTACGGGAATAAAATTGGAATTTACTCTTCAGTTTTGAACTGACATACAGACTCAGTAGCATCGGTACGCCAACTACAATCAGATAAAGGGGATCAAATAACATAGGGTTTTATTTTAGTTTAAAATTTATTTCTTTAAATATTTCCTCGTTGCCATTTTCAAAAACCATTCCATCCTTTCTGCTGTCAGTCGGCGGCGGTTCGAAATTCTGAATCATCCGGGATTGCAAGAGCAATAGCTCATCAATGAAAAATTCATTTTTTTCCATCGGATGAATTCTGAATCTTTCAAATCGCTTGTTATTCAGGATGATGGCTTTGATTTGCATGTCTTTCGGTATTTTGTCCACGATGACAAAAATCTTGTAACCTCTTTCGGTGTCGTTGTATGTTTTGATTTCATATTCGGCCGTCAGGATTTCGGGTGCTGAATGCGGAACGATATTTTGACAGGAAGAAAGGATTCCTGCAAGAATTAGCATGGATAGAAAACAGATTTTTTTCATACCTTTAAAATTACAAATTATTTTGAAAAATGAAACCTAAAATTTTAATTCCTTTACTTTTTTTATTTTTTACTTTTTCCCTGATTTCATGCAACGATGACGATAGTCCACCTTCGGTATCCGTCAATGATTTTATATGGAAGGCGATGAATCTTTGGTATTATTGGCAGGAAGATGTGCCGGCTTTGTCTGACAATCGTTTTTCAACAGAAGCAGATTATCATAATTTTTTAAATTCAAAACAGTCGGATGCCTTGTTTTACAGTCTTTTGTATGATTATGGAAATACCGATCGTTTTTCGTGGATTGTAAATGATTATCATGATTTACAAAATTCTTTGGCCGGCATCAAAAAAGATTTTGGAATGAAATATGGTTTGGTGTACCTCAGTCATAATTCAAACGAGATTTTGGGGTATGTGCGCTATGTTTTGCCGAATACACCGGCAGAATCGGCCGGTTTGAAACGCGGTGATATTTTCATTAAAATCAACGGACAACAACTGACAGACTCCAATTATTCAGATTTATTGGGACTGGATCACGCCACTTTCGGAATGGGGAAAATTCACAATGGGCAAGTGGTTGATTTGCAGCAGGAAATTTCTTTGACCAAAGTGATTGTCGAAGAAAATCCGGTATTCCTGACCAAGGTTTTCAATAAATTTGACCGTAAAATCGGCTATCTTGTTTACAATGGATTCAGAGCAAATTACAATACAGAACTCAATGCGGCGATTGGTCATCTGGCATCTCAGGGAATCACAGATTTGATTTTGGATTTACGGTACAACGGCGGCGGTGCGGTTCAGACTTCCGCCTATCTCGGCAGCATGATTACCGGAAATTTAACCGGACAAACCTTTACTCATTTGAAATTTAATCACAAAGCAGCTGATAACGACCAAACCTTTCTGTTTGAAGATACCGGAAAAACCTTTGATGAAAACTTTAATGAAACCGGAGATTTCGTACTCAATCATTTGAATTTGAATAAATTGTATGTAATTACCACACAAAGCACTGCTTCAGCGAGTGAAATGTTGATTCATTGCCTTAAACCTTATATCGATGTGAAGGTCATCGGTAGTAGAACTTACGGAAAAACAGTAGGTTCCATCACGCTATATGATTCACCTTCAAGTTCCTATACGTCCAAGAATGGTGTCAATACATCGCATACCTGGGCCATGCAACCTATTGTTTTTGGCGCGACCAACAGTCAGAATTTCCCATCGCCGGTTTCGGGAATTCAGCCGGATTATGATATCAATGAATTGGAATATCTCAATAATTTCTATCCTTTGGGAAGCGAGGGCGATATTTTGCTTGCCACCACCTTTAATTATATTGGGAATTTCGGAAAACCTACGCTACCAGATTATCCGTTTGAAGGAGAAGTTTTGGAGCCTTCAAGAGATTTGAACGCAATGGAATCTGAAATGTATTTGGTGGGTGATTTTCCATTAAATCCATAGATTGCATTATCTTTGTTGCGCCTATGGAAATTGTAGTCAAAGAAATTCATTCCCGAAAAGATCTGAAGGATTTTGTGCGGTTTCAGTTGAATTTATACAAGGGTAACCCTTATTTTGTGCCGCCCATAATTTCGGAAGAAGTCAAAGACCTAAATCCGCAAGACAATCCGGTTTTTGAAAACATTAAACCGCATTATTTTTTGGCTTATCGAAATGGAGAAATCGTCGGACGGGTGGCTGCGTTCATCAATTGGACAGAAGTCAAAAATCAAGGTGCGGAAAAAATCCGTTTCGGCCATTTTGATGTCATCGACGATTTGGAAGTGACCAAAGCCCTCTTGACCAAAGTGGAGGAATTAGGGAAAGCACATCGTCTGAAATATATGGAAGGCCCGATGGGCGCTTCCAATTTAGAAACCGCCGGCATGCTGACCGAAGGATTTGACCGTTTGGGAACTGCCATCGCCCTTTATAATTATGAATATTATCCAAAACATTTTCAGCAACTTGGCTTTGCGGTAGAGAAAAAATGGATAGAATTTTATTTGACCGTGCCGGATGCCATCGAAGAAAAAATCTATCGTTTTGCGGATTTAGTTACTGAAAAATACAAACTAAAAATCCTGCATTTCAAAAATTCCAAAGAATTACAACCCTACATCAAACCGGTTTTTGATTTGATAGATGAATCTCACCATGATTTAGATACCTTCGTTCCCATTTCGGAAAAACAGAAAGAATTTTATGCCAAAAAATACACACAACTTCTGAATCCTGAATACATTACTTTCATTCAGAACGCCGAAGGAAAACTCTGTGCATTTGCCATCACACTGCCGAGTTTTGCAAAGGCTTTGCAGAAAACAAGGGGTAAAATTTTTCCATTTGGATGGTATCATTTGTTGCAATCCCAACGGAAAAATGATACAGCAGAATTTGTTTTAATCGGGGTTCATCCGGATTATCAGCGCAAAGGAATCACCTCCATAATTTTCAGAGATGCTTTTGAAACCTTCCAAAAGCACGGGATCAAATATTTGGAAACCAATCCGGAATTAGAAGAGAATCAGAGTGTTCAGGCTTTGTGGAAAGCTTATCAGCCGAAATTGCACAAGCGGAGAAAAACTTTCAGAAAAGACCTCGTATATTGATGAAATTGAATTTTGGTATCTAATTTGATTATCTCACTTGGAAATTTATTTTTTCGAATTTTCATTGAAAATAAAATTTGATTCTCAATGAATTTATTGTTGGTATATGAAGCGTTTGACTTATTTTTTATTCTTTCTTTTTTTAGCGGAAATTTATTCATATCAGGCTGTACGAACGGCATTTGAAAATAAATGGGTGACCAGGATTTATCTGATTGCCTCTATTGCGATTGTAATTTTTCTGATAATTTCCATACTCAGTTTCAACCAGCGGGCGGGGCTGAATCATTTCTCCATGTTTGTCATCGCCGTTTTCTTGTTGGTTTATATTCCCAAAATTTTGATTGCGGTTTTCTTGTTTTCGGAAGATGTGATAAGAGTCGGATACGGCATCATCAGCTATTTTTTTAATACCGGAAACGCTGATTCATTTTTGCCGGAACGTAGGAAATTCATTAGTCAGAGTTTATTGGCACTGGCTTCAATCCCCATAGCTTCCATGGTTTATGGAATGTGGAAAGGGAGATACAATTACAGAGTTCTGAAATCGACGGTTTATTTCAAAGATTTGCCAGATGAATTCGACGGATTTACCATTCTGCAACTTTCAGACATCCATAGTGGAAGTTTTGACAATCGGGAGAAAATCCAATATGGAATTGATTTAGTCAGCCAACAGCGATTTGATATGATGGTTATGACAGGTGATTTGGTTAATTCCAAAGCCAACGAAATGGATGCGTGGTTAGATATGTTTGCTTCGATTCACACGCCTGAATTCGGGAAATTTTCAATTCTTGGTAACCATGATTACGGGGATTATATCAAATGGCCGAGTGAAGAAGACCGAATGAAAAACCGGAAAGCGATTCGGGATATTTTCCCTAAAATAGGATTTGAATTATTGCAAAATGAAAATAAAATCATCCGCAAAGGAAATTCATCCATTCGGTTGGTAGGCGTTGAAAACTGGGGGAAAGGTGGTTTCCAAAAGTACGGTGATTTGGAAAAAGCATCGGAAAATGTCGGTAAAAATGAATTCAAAATTTTACTTTCCCATGATCCTTCGCACTGGGATTTGAAAGTGCAGGACAATCCTTTTAATTATCAATTGACATTGAGCGGGCATACGCATGGCATGCAGTTCGGAATTGAAATTCCCGGGTTCAAATGGAGTCCGGTCAAATACAGGTATCCACATTGGTCAGGGCTGTATGAAAACGCGGGTCGCTATCTTTATGTCAACCGAGGCTTTGGCTTTCTCGCATTCCCCGGCAGGGTTGGAATGTGGCCTGAAATCAGTTTGATTGAACTTAAAAAGAAAGCAGTTTAGTTCATAAATATTTTCAGATGAATTTTGCAAATACTTCATTTCAAGGAGAAAACACCAGATTTTCATGTTGATTTTGCAGAGAAAATATTTTGTAGATTTTTCTGAGGCTCTAATTTAACCGGAACTTTCTGTGTCATCCCGCGGTTGAATCGTAAAAAGCCATATTTTTGCGGTTTAAAATTCAAATTTTATCATGTCGGGAGTAATTAGTTATATTGGGAATAAAGAAGCATATCCGGTACTTATTCACGGTTTAAACCGTTTTGAATTCCGCGGATATGACAGCATCGGGTTGGCAACCTTGGACAATAATGCCTTCACTGTCAGAAAGAAAGCAGGGAAATTAGAAGGGCTCAAAAAGGAAAACGAAGAAACTCCACCCAAGGGGACAATGGGAATTGCACATTCCAGATGGGCAACCCACGGGATGCCGAGTCTAAAAAACACGCATCCGCATCTTTCTCAATCCGGTCGGCTGGCCATCGTTCACAAAGGAATTGTGGAAAATTATGCCAGTTTGAAAGAGAAATTAAAAGAAGAAGGATATGAATTTCAATCGGATACGGATTCTGAAGTATTGATCAATCTGATTGAATTTCTTTTAAATAAAGGAGCTTCCGATTTGCAAGAAGCGATTCAAGTAGCACTCAATCAGGTGGTTGGAGCTTATGCATTGGTCATCATGGACAAATCTGAAAAAGCACTGTATGCAGCCAGAAAAGGAGCGCAATTGGTCATCGGTGTCAGTGACAATGGAAATGAATATTTGGTGGCTACCGATACTTCACCACTTGGAAATTATGCCGGACAGGTCATTTATATGGAAGAGGAAGATGTTTACCGACTTTCGCCCGGGGAGGAAATCCGGTTGTTGAATTTGAAAAACATCAAAAAATCCCCGGTCATAGAGAAACTGCAAGAAGAATTGGAAGCCATTGAAAAAGAGGGTTTCGACCACTATATGCTCAAGGAAATCCACGAGCAACCCAAAGCCATTATTGATTCTTACCGTGGCAGGATGAACACCGAAGAAAGCTGGGTGAGATTAGGTGGAATCACTGAATACAGAAACCGGCTGAATCAGGCCAAAAGAATTGTTTTTGCTTCCTGCGGAACTTCCTGGCATGCATCTTTGGTTGGGAAATACCTGATTGAAGAATTCGCCGGAATTCAAGTTTCCGTGGAACATGCATCCGAATTTAGATACAGAAAACCGGTCATCGGCAACGAAGATGTGTTTGTAGCGATTTCCCAGTCGGGAGAAACTGCGGATACCATTGCTGCCATTGAATTGGCCAAGGAAAAGCAAGCCTTCATATATGGAATTGTGAATTCCGTAGGTTCCACCATTTCCAAAATGTCACATGCCGGTTCTTACACCCATGCCGGACAGGAAATCGGCATCGCATCCACCAAAGCTTTTACTGCACAAGTGGTGATTTTGACGTTAATGGCTTTGCAATTGGCGGATTACAAAGGAAATCTTTCAAAATCCCAACTCAACCGAATTTTGTTTGAATTGGAACAAATTCCACAGAAAATTGAAGAAATCCTGAAATTAAACGACCCGATCAAAGAAGTTGCGAAGATTTATCATGAAGCCAATAACTTCCTGTTTTTGGGCAGAGGAGCCAATTATCCCATTGCCTTGGAAGGTGCATTGAAACTGAAAGAAATTTCCTACATCCATGCAGAAGGCTACCCCGCTGCGGAAATCAAACACGGACCTATTGCTCTGATTGACGAAAAAATGCCGGTGGTTTTTATTGCAACCAATGACAGTGCTTATGACAAAATCATTTCCAATATTCAGGAAATCAAAGCCCGAAAAGGAAAAGTAATAGCCATTGTCAATGAAGGAGATGTAACCATCAAAAACTTAGCTGATCATACCATTGAAATTCCGAAAACTATGGAGCTTTTCGCACCCTTGCTTTCGGTAGTTCCCTTGCAGTTATTGGCTTATCATATCGCTGTTTGGAGAGGGGCGGATGTGGACAGTCCGCGGAATCTGACCAAGTCGGTTACGGTAGAGTAATTCCGGATTTAGCCGCAGCTTCCTGCTTTTTTTTCTATTTTTGTTGAAAATCTGATGAAATGGGAAAGAAAACCAATGACCCGACCCCTTTGCGACCGGAGGGCGGAAGAATTATCAATGATGTTTTGGTGGAAATGGATTTGAAGAAATTCATCGAACAAATCAAAAGTGAAACGACTTGGCAAGCCGGTGACCGCAATACGATTACGGTTTTCAAATCTTCAAAAATGCGCATTGTCCTGATTGGCTTGAAAAAAGATGCTGAACTGAAAGAACATCATGCGCCGGGTTATATCAGCGTTCAGGTGATTCAGGGAAAGATGCGTTTCAATGCTTTGCCACAGTCCGCTGAATTGGAGGCAGGGCAGATGGTGGCTTTGCAACCCAAAGTTCCGCACAGCGTTCAGGCTTTGGAAGAAACTTTCTTTTTGCTAACCCTGGTGTTGTAATTATTTCGGCTGAAATTTCCAGGTAAAATCCTTGTAAAGATTCATTTTTTGAATTCTTCAGATAATCCTTTATTTTTGGCTCAAATTAAATTAATATGAAAATCAAAACATTAACCATTGCGGCCTTGATTTTATTTGTATTCACAGGATGTAAGGATACAAATAAAGTCAAAACCACAAAATACACCGCAGAAGAAATGAAAAACAACCCGTTGACGCAGGAAAGTACGCTGCCTTATTTTGCTCCTGATTTCACGAAAATCAAGGATGAAGATTATGAACCAGCTTTGATGTATGCGTTGCAACTTGAGGATGAAGCGATCGAGCGAATCGCCAACAATCCGGAACCACCCTCTTTTGAAAATACATTGGTGGAAATGGAAAAAGCAGGAGAAATGCTTGACCGTGTTGCTAATATTTTCTTTTCACTGACCAATGCTGATGCCAATGATTTATTGAAAGAAGTGGAAGAAAGAATGTCTCCTATTTTCGCAGAACACAGTGACAATATATTATTGAATGAGAAATTATTTCAAAGAATTAAAACATTGTACGATGACAGAACGGCATCCGGATTGGAAGGAGAAGATTTGAAATTGTTAGAAATTACTTACCAGCGTTTTGTGAAATCCGGTGCTAATTTATCCGACGCTGACAAGAATAAATTAAAGGAAATCAATTCCGAATTAGCTTCTTTGACCAATACTTTTGGGAATTTGGTGCAGGAAGCAAGCAATGCGGCTTCGTTGAAAATTTCTGATTCTGAAAAACTGAACGGGCTGACGCCGGAAGAAATGAATTCCATCAAAGTGGAAGACAAGGATGAATGGGAAATACCGATTGTGAACACCACACAGCAGCCGATGTTGAAGTCCTTGGAAGACCGAAGTACACGTGAGGAATTGTTCAATAAAAGCTGGTCAAGAACCGATGGCGGGGAAAATTCAACTTTGGATTTAATTCAGAAAATCGTGAAACTCCGAGTAGAAAAGGCTAAATTATTAGGGTATCCGAATTATGCTGCTTGGAATTTGCAGGATACGATGGTGAAGAACACCGAAACCGTTGATGATTTCTTCGCACAACTTGTTCCCGCAACAATTGCTGCCGTGGAAAGAGAAACCATTGCATTGAAAAATCAGATTGCAGCCGAAGGTGGAGATTTTGAACTACAGCCTTGGGACTGGTCTTATTATGCCGAAAAAGTCAGAAAAGAAAAATATGATTTGGATGAAAACCAGATCAAACCTTATTTTGAATTGAAAAGCGTTTTAGAAGATGGGGTTTTCTATGCGGCTACTAAATTGTTCGGAATTACTTTCAAAGAGCGTACAGATATTCCGGTTTACAATCCGGATGTGATGGTGTATGAACTTTTTGAAGAAGACGGCACGCCACTTGGTCTTTTTTACGGGGATTTCTTCAAAAGACCCAGTAAACGCGGTGGCGCATGGATGAGTAATTTTGTTACCCAATCCCATTTGCTCAATAAAAAGCCGGTGATTTATAATGTTTGTAATTACACCAAACCTTCTGAAGGCGAACCGGCATTGCTGACTTATGACAATGTGGAAACTTTGTTTCATGAATTCGGGCATGCACTACACGGGTTTTTCGCAGATCAGAAATACCCATCCATTTCCGGAACTTCGGTAGCTCGTGATTTTGTGGAATTTCCTTCACAAGCTTTTGAACATTGGGCTTTGTATCCTGAAGTTTTGAAAAATTATGCAAAACATTATCAGACCGGAGAACAAATTCCACAAAGTTTGATTGATAAAATCAAAAGTTCATCGACTTTCAATCAGGGCTTTATGTTCGGTGAAGTTTTGGCGGCGGCTGAACTGGATTTTAATTTTCATACCATGGGCGAAGTAGCCGATGATTTTGATGCAGATAAATTTGAAAAAGAATCGTTAGAACAAAAAGGACTTTGGATGACCAATGTTCCGCCGAGATACCGTGCTACTTATTTCAATCATATTTTTAGTGGCGGTTACGGAGCTGGTTATTACGCTTATATTTGGACGGAAATGCTCGCTTTGGATACCGGCAGATGGTTTGATGAAAATGGTGGACTGACCCGCGCAAACGGACAAAGATACCGCGATATGATTTTGTCAAGAGGCAACACCATCGAATACAAAGAAGCTTACAAAGCTTTCCGCGGCAGTGATCCGAATGTGAATGCGATTTTGGAAGAAAGAGGATTGAAACAATAAATCCTGTTGGAAAATAAAATGACAGGCTTCTGAATTTACTTTCGGAAGCCTGTTTTATTTGGACTTAAATGGATTTGAAAATTAGAAGTTACATCAAATCATTAAATGCTTTCTTTCTGAAAATCAATAAGATTGCTCCTCCAACGGTAATGGCTGAATCGGCAATATTAAAGATGTAGGAAAAGAATTCTTTTCCGCCGATGAGCGGCATCCACTCAGGCCAAGTGAAGAGCGGGAAGTAAAACATATCGACCACGCATCCTTTGAGAAATCCGGAATATCCTTGAAAATTAGCTTCCGCCAAACCTTCATAACCGTTCCAATAACTCATTTCTGCATTCCAAGTCAGGCCTTTGTCGAATAGCATGCCGTAGAATAAACTGTCAATCAGGTTTCCAATGGCACCGGCCAAAACCAATGCCATCCCGATTTTAAAATAATTGTTATTGTGTTTCGGAATGTTTTTCCAAATATAAAAGGCAATCAATCCAATCAGAAAAATCCTCAGCACGGAAAGTGCCATTTTTCCGGTCAATCCGCCGAATTCAGCGCCATAAGCCATTCCCGGGTTTTCAACGAATTTTAGCTGAAACCATGGAAAAATCTCAACGCCTTCGTTGAGATAAAAATTCGTTTTGATATAAAACTTGACAAACTGATCCAAAAGCAGAATCAGCACAACGATAATTCCTACTTTTTTCAAAACCGGAAATTATCTTTGAAGATTCTTGGCTTCGATGCTCAAAGTAGCGTGGGGTACTAATTTCAGCCTTTCTTTGTCGATGAGCTTTCCGGTCACCCTGCAAATGCCGTAAGTTTTGTTTTCTATTCGAATCAGAGCATTTTTCAAATCCCTTATAAATTTTTCCTGACGCGCCGCTAATTGGGCGTTTTGTTCTTTGCTCATGGTTTCTGAGCCTTCTTCAAAAGCTTTAAAAGTCGGAGAGGTATCGTCCGTTCCGTTGTCCATGCCATTCATAAAGGTTTCTTTGATCATAGCGAGGTCTCTTTCGGCTTTGCTCAATTTTTCCATGATAATGCTGCGAAATTCCTCCAAATCCGCATCACTGTATCTTAATCTTTCATCTGTTGCAGCCATAATTTTAATGTTTTGAAATTGAAATTTCGGTTACTAAATCATCTATTTCTATTTTTTTGCCATTTTCAAGCATTGCACGGAATTCTATATTGTCCGTCAATGTTTCAGAGCAAATATAAGTTTTATTTTTATTAATTGCTATTTTCAGTTTTTCATCTTCTTTTACCGTCAAATTAATTCGGTCGGTCAGCTCAAATCCCTCTTCTTTTCTGAGATTCTGAATTCTATTTACCAATTCTCTTGCCAAACCTTCGGACAACAGTTCATCGTTCAGATTCATGTCTAATGCCACGGTCAGTTCACCATTGGAAGCAACTGTCCAGCCGGGAATGTCCTTGGTGGAAATTTCAAAATCTGCTATGCTCAGTGCTATGGTTTTATCCCCTAATTCCAACTGGATGCGACCGGTTTTTTCTAATTCGGAAATTGCTTGTCCGTCCAATTTCGCGGTAGCTGCGGAAATGGCTTTCATGTCTTTTCCGAATTTTGGACCCAAAGTTTTGAAATTGGGTTTTATGCTTTTGACCAAAATATCCGAAGCTTCTTCATTGTTAAGCAACTGAATTTCCTTGACGTTTACTTCTTGTTTGAGTAATTCAGAAACGGCGTTGAGCCGGATTTCTTCTTCCTTGTTCAAAACCGGAATAATTACTTTTTGTAAGGGTTGCCGTACTTTGATACCTGCTCCTTTTCTCAAGGAAAGAATCATCGTTGTGGCTTTTTGTGCCAATTGCGTTCGCTTTTCAAGTTCTGTATCAATCAGCTTTTCATCCACTTTCGGAAAATCGGCCAAATGCACGGATTCAAAAGCGGATTTACCGGTCACTTCATTCAAATCGCAATACAATCTGTCCATGAAAAATGGTGCAATCGGTGCGGAAATGATGGCGATTTTTTCCAAAATGCTGTACAAAGTTTGGTATGCAGAAATTTTGTCCGCAGTATAATCGCCTTTCCAGAATCTTCTTCTGCTCAAGCGCACATACCAGTTGCTCAGATTGTCCACCACAAATTCCTGTATGGCTCTCGCCACTTTGGTGGGTTCATAATCGGCATAAAATTCATCGGTTTTCCGGATCAGCGTATTGAGTTCAGAAAGTATCCATCGATCGAGTTCTATTCTTTCGCTGACCGGAATTTCAGCTTCTTCGTATTTGAAACCATCAACATTGGCATAAAGTGCGAAAAATGAATAGGTATTGTAAAGTGTTCCAAAGAATTTTCTTCGGACTTCATCGATGCCTTCTATATCGAATTTCAGATTTTCCCAGGGTTGAGCATTGGAAATCATGTACCAGCGTGTGGCATCGGCACCGTAAGTTTCTAATGTTTTAAACGGATCCACGGCATTGCCTAATCTTTTGGACATTTTTTGTCCGTTTTTGTCTAATACCAATCCGTTGGCAACCACATTTTCATAGGCTACGCTGTCAAAAACCAATGTTCCTATCGCATGCAATGTATAAAACCAGCCACGGGTTTGATCCACTCCTTCTGCGATAAAATCTGCCGGGAATTTCGTTCCGTTGTCAATCCAATCTTTGTTTTCAAACGGATAATGGAATTGTGCGTAAGGCATGGCACCGGAATCAAACCAGACATCAATCAGGTCAGCTTCCCGCTTCATGGGTTTTCCGCTGTTGGAAACCAATATGATTTTGTCCACCACATTTTTGTGCAAATCCACTTTTGCATAATTTTCTTCCGACATATTTCCGGGGTCAAATCCTTCAAATGGATTTTCATTCATGAAACCTTTTTCAATGGATTTTTGGATTTCATGCATCAAACTTTCAACGGAACCGATGATGATTTCTTCGGATTTGTCTTCCGTTCTCCAGATGGGAATGGGAATTCCCCAAAACCTTGATCTGGACAGATTCCAATCATTTGCATTTTCTAACCAGTTGCCAAAACGTCCATCTCCGGTGGCTTTGGGCTTCCAGTTGATGGATTTATTGAGTTCGTACATACGGTCGCGTACGGCAGTGATTTTGATAAACCAAGAATCCAGTGGATAATAAAGTACTGGTTTGTCTGTCCGCCAGCAATGCGGATAGGTATGATGGTATTTTTCTACTTTAAAGGCACGGTTGGCTTCCTTGAGTTCAATGGCAATTTCCACGTCCACCGAACGCTCCGGAGCGTCACCTTCATCGTAATATTCATTTTTCACGTATTTCCCCGCAAATTTTTCGGGAAGTAAGGCAATGAATCTGCCCTGTAAATCCACTAAGGGAATGGGTTGTTCATTTTCATTTAGTACGAGCATGGGCGGAACGTTATTTTCCTTTGCCACTTTGTAGTCGTCGGCTCCAAATGTCGGCGCAGTATGCACGATTCCTGTTCCGTCTTCAGTGGTTACGAAGTCGCCGGCAATTACTTGGAATGCATTTTCTGCATTTTCAAAAGGTGTCGCCCACGGCAGCAATTGTTCGTAGCGGATTCCGACCAGGTCATTGCCTTTGACGGTTTTCAGAATCTGGAAAGGGATTTTTTTATCGCCTTCCTTGAAATTTTCAAAATCAGCTGCTTCCTTGGATTCGAAATAATTTTTCCCAAAAACAGCATTCAAAAGTGGTTTTCCAAGAATCACTTTAACCGGTCGGAAAGTATATTGGTTGAATGTTTCCACCAATACATAATCGATATCCCGACCTACGGTCAGTGCTGTATTAGATGGCAAAGTCCAGGGGGTGGTTGTCCAAGCGAGAAAGTAAATTTCTCCTTCCTCATCTTTCAATAATTCCGAAGAATTTTTATTGGCTTTGAATTGTGCCACCACCGTTGTGTCGGTTACTTCTTTGTAAGTTCCCGGCATATTCAGTTCATGCGAAGACAATCCGGTTCCGGCTTTGGGGGAATAAGGCTGAACGGTATATCCTTTATATATTAAACCTTTGTCGTAAATCTGTTTCAGCAGCCACCAAACCGATTCCATGTATTTGGATTCGTAGGTTACGTAGGGATTATCAAGATCCACCCAATAGCCCATTTTCTCGGTCAGGTCATTCCATACATCGGTATAACGCATGACGGCTTCCCGACAAGCGCGGTTGTATGCTTCGACAGTGATTTTCTTACCGATGTCATCTTTGGTGATGCCCAATTCTTTTTCCACGCCCAATTCCACAGGCAGTCCATGGGTGTCCCAACCTGCTTTTCTCAATACCTGTTTTCCTTTCAAAGTCTGATAACGACAAAAAATATCTTTGATGGAACGCGCCATGACATGGTGAATCCCCGGCAGTCCGTTGGCTGACGGCGGTCCCTCATAAAAAACAAAATTAGGGTTTCCTTCACGGGTAGAAATGCTCTTTTCAAAAATTTGATGTGCTTTCCAGTTTTTAAGAACCTCTTCCGTGGTTTTTACTAAATCTAATGTCTTGTATTCTTTGAATTTACCCTTCATATTCAGTTTCCAAAAATTTTCAGAACTTTGTGATTCTGAACCATCTTTTTTTTAAGATTGGCGAAGGTACGAAAAAATTAAATAAATTATCCAAAAAACGATTTTTATGACGTATATCAGATTTCGATTTTCCAATAAAAAATACATGATAATTATCAGCGCAACTAACTGATATATTTCATATTAAAATAAAAGACCCTTTTATCCTTTATTAGGAATTTCGATGTATCTTTGTAACTTAAAAATGAATCTCAAAATGGATTCAAACAAAAAAATGAAATTATTAAAAACTAAACAATATGAAGTCTTTATTTCGCATCCTGGTATTATCGGCACTGATTTTCACAATCACTGCTTGTAAACAAAACAACGATTCTTTTTTCGGTCATCAAACTGAATATGCCGACAACGGTGAAAACATCAAAACAGACGGAACCACCGAAACACTTGCTATGGTAGCACCGCCTTTCGTACCCGAGCCAACCGGTGACCGCAGAGCCAAAAAATTGATTGTAAACTTGGAAACCATTGAACAAATAGGTGAATTGGCGGACGGAACGGAATACAATTTCTGGACTTTCAATGGAACAGTTCCCGGATCTTTTATCCGTGCAAGAGTAGGGGATGAGATAGTGTTGAATTTGAAAAACAATGAAAACAGTAATTTCCCGCACAACATTGACTTGCATGCGGTGAACGGCCCAGGTGGTGGTGCTGAAGCAACTTTTGTGGCACCCGGCAAAGAAGCCAGCTTTACATTTAAAGCATTGAACCCCGGGCTTTATGTGTATCACTGCGCCACTGCACCGGTGGGAATGCACATCGCAAACGGTATGTACGGATTGATTTTGATTGAACCGGAAGGAGGTTTACCCAAAGTTGACAAAGAATTCTACATCATGCAAGGTGATTTCTATACCAAAGGTAAATATGGTGAAAAAGGCCTTCAAGACTTTGATATAGACAAAGCCATCGATGAGAATCCTGATTATGTGGTATTCAATGGCAATACCGGTTCTCTGCTTGGTGAAAATGAATTGAAAGTCAAAACCGGTGAAACCGTTAGATTGTTCTTCGGAAACGGCGGCCCCAACCTGACTTCTTCCATTCACTTGATTGGCGAAATCTTTGATAATGTGTATGTGGAAGGTGGAACGAGCATTAACCACAACGTGCAAACCTCATCCATCCCAGCCGGTGGTGCTGCCATCTTGGAATTCAAAGCAGATGTACCAGGGGATTATGTGTTGGTTGACCATGCGATTTTCCGAGCATTCCACAAAGGGGCTTTGGGTAAAATCAAAGTTATCGGAGAAGACAATCCGGCAGTATTTAAAGAAAATGAGCCGATTAAAACAGCTTCTTAAAATTAAAAAATTAAAACAATTTTTCCCGAATATGAAACCTTTAGTAATCATTACTGTACTGCTTTTCACACTGACTTCCTGTTATAACCGCTATAATAATGTCAGCGTAACAGAACCGGTTAAATCTTCTGTTCATGAGTTGGTACATATCCCAAGCTCCAAAGAGATGAAAAAGATTGAAGGTGGATCCTACTTAGGCTTTATCGGAAAGGATTCGGGAAGAATTGTTACCGTGGATTCATTTCTGATTGATGACAGCCCGGTAACGGTTTCAGAATATTTAGAATTTTTGAAAAAAAATCCACAATGGACGAAAAGTCATATCAACCGCTTGTATGCAGACAATGATTACCTACACAACTGGGAAGGCGATTTTGAAATTCCAAAGAATGTTGATCCCAATTCGCCGGTGACCAATATTTCCTGGTTCGCAGCAAGAGCATACGCCCGGAGTGTTGGGAAAAGACTTCCGACCATTGATGAATGGGAATATGTCGGTTTGGCGGATGAACAAACCAAAGACGCCTCAAGCAAACCTGAATTCACCGAGTTTATTCTGAATTCTTATCAAAATAAAAAGACTTACGAGAATCCTATAAAAGCTGATAAGCCCAATTATTACGGTGTGTATGATATGTACGGAATGGTCTGGGAATGGACTTCCGATTTCAATTCTGTGATGATTACCGGAGAGTCGCGCAACGACAGTGCAACCAATGAAACCTTGTTTTGTTCGGGAGCTGCCGTTACCACTTCTGATTTGAAAAATTATGCGGCATTTATCCGGTTTGCTATGCGGGGAAGTCTCAAAGCTGACTATACAGTAAATAACCTTGGATTCAGATGTGCCAAGGATATATAATTTTTATAAATTTGCAAGGATGAAAAAAGCATTTTTATTATTGACGGCAATTTTTACAATGCTTTCCTGCAAGCATGAAGAAAAACCCAAAGAAGTCGATTTGTCCAATTCCATCTTCCAATTGGATTCAACTTGGGAAGATCAAAACGGTCAAAAAATTAAACTGGCTGAACTCAATGGTAAAATCTTGGTAATAGCCATGATTTATACCGAATGCAAAACAGCCTGTCCAATGCTGACCAATGAAATGCGTAATATCGAAAGATCTATTGGGAATTACGACCCTGCACAGGTGCGGTTGGTGCTTGTTTCCATTGACCCCAAAACAGATACGCCCGAAAAGATGAAAGCCTATCTGAAATTGAATAATTTTGAGGGTGAACAGTGGCTTTTTCTGAGAAGTGATGATGAAAGTACACGTGAATTCGCCAATGTCCTTTCCGTCAAATACAAGAAAATATCTCCGATGGATTTCTCTCACTCCAATATCATCACCGTATTTTCCAAATACGGTGAATTAGCTTATCAAAAAGCAGGATTGAGCAATGATATCAAGGATGTGGCAGAAGAAGTGAAAGAACAAATCAAAAAATCATAATCTTAAAAAAAACACGAAACATGAGAAAATTTATTTTGGCTTTTGGTATTTTGGCAATGACAATGTCCTGTTCATCCAATGAAAAATCTGCTGATGATATCACCATAGACTATTCCAAAGCTGCGGAGCATTACGTTGAAACCGAGGGAAATGATGTGGTAGCCGATGCGGGGTCTGTTGATGGGCTGACTTTGATTGAAGGTTCAGACTGTTTGGCTTGCCACAAAACCGATACAAGACTGATTGGTCCGAGTTACCAAGAAGTAGCGGAAAAATATACGGAAGCCGATATTGATATGCTGGCTCAGAAAATCATGGAAGGCGGTTCCGGAAACTGGGGAGAAATTCCGATGACTCCACATCCCGATGTAAATAAAGAATCTGCGAGAAACATGGTCAAATACATTCTTTCCTTGAAAAATTAACTTGTTCAAAACAAATAAAAAACATTCAGGCGATAACGTATAATTATAGGATTATTTTGTGTCAATACAAAAAAGCCTTGCCAAGATTTGATTCCTGACAAGGCTTTTCATTTATTCACTAATTTTTAAATAAAGCGTTTTGAAATTTCTTCCGAGATGCCGGTATTGGAATATCCACCATCGTTAAACAAGTTTTGCATGGTGATTCTTCGCGTCATATCCGAAAACATCATCACTACATAATTGGCGCAGTCTTCGGCGGAAGCATTGCCCAAAGGCGACATTTCTTCTGCAAACTTAAAGAATCCCTGAAATCCTTCAACACCCTGTCCAGCTGTGGTTTGCGTCGGAGATTGAGAAATGGTGTTGACTCTTACATTTTTTTCTTTGCCCCAATAATAACCAAAGTTTCGTGTGATGGATTCTAAATATGCTTTGTTGTCAGCCATATCGCTGTAACCCGGGAAAACCCTTTGTGCCGCAATATACGTCAGTGCCAGAATGCTCCCCCAGTCATTCATGGCGTCTTTGTCCCAAGCCACTTTCATGACTTTGTGAAAGGAGACGGCGGAAATATCCCAACCTTTAGTCAAATAGCTGTAATCCAGGTCGGTATAATGCTTGCCTTTGCGTACATTGACACTCATGCCGATGGAATGAAGTATAAAATCTAATTTCCCGAATTTTTTCATGGCTGCATCAAACAGATTGGACAAATCTTCCATGGAAGTGGCATCTGCACCAATGATTTCAGAATCTGTTTCCGCTGCCAGTTTATTGAGCGTTCCCATTCTCAGTGCTACTGGTGCATTGGATAAAATAAATTCAGCACCTTCCTCATAACAACGTTGGGCGGTTTTCCAGGCGATAGAGTGCTCATCAAGTGCCCCGAAGATGATTCCTTTTTTTCCTTTTAATAAACCGTATGACATAGCTTCACTTTTTTATGATTGAAATTCAAAAGTACATTTTTTTTTGGATTAGTGCTTAATGAGGATGCCTTGTTTTGTGGTTCGTGTCAAAAATTAATTTTGAATTGAAAATTTTAAGCCCAGAAACCCATTTAAAATTCCTAATTTTACATCCTAAATTTATGAAATTGCATTTCTTTTTTAATTTCTCGGAAGATATTCCCGAACAGTTTTATTCATCAGAAAACCATCAACTCCACAAGGAATGCTCCGTTTGCGGCAGTTTGCTTGAGGATGGAATTTTCTTTATCGAAAAAGCCTTTCGCCGTACACATGATCAGTCTGAATTTCAATTGACTTTTGAATACGCGACTTGTGAAAGATGCAAAAATGATATGTTGAAAAGCATTTCAAAAGAATCGTTTCAAAACATCCAGCGATTTGCCATGGAAATGGGTGGGATGCCTGTACCGGAAGATGCAGGAGAAACTGAGATTGACATGGATTATCTGCTCAATCATTGCATTGCAACGGGAAGACCTTTGGAGGCATTGAATGAATACCATTTAGTCGGTATTTTTGAAGGTGATAAAATGATACAATTGCCCATGCTTTACGGAGAAAGTTTTATAGAGGAATATGCGGAATTACTTTCGGAAGAAACCAAAGGATTTTTTGATGATTTCTTCAATCATATCACCATCTTGCCACCTGCTTTGACGAAGATTTTAGAAGATGAAAAACCGAAAAGACCGGTATTGTTTTAAGTTTAATAATCAAGCAATTCCTGTAATTTCACAGCCACTTTATCCACATTGGGAATCATGGTTTTCTCCAAAGTTTCATTCAGTGGAATCGCCGGCAAATTTTCACTACCCAAAACCATGACCGGTGCATCTAAGCTTTTGAAACAATGCTCTTGAATTTTCCCTGCCAATGCCCTTGCAAAACTATTTTCCACAGATTCTTCGGTTAGCACCAAACATTTTCCGGCTTTGTTTACGGATTTGAACACTGTTTCATAATCCAAAGGATGCAAGCTGCGCAAATCCACAATTTCTACTTTATCTTCCAATCCCATTTGCCGGGTTGCATTCAAAGCCCAATGTACGCCCATTCCGTAAGTGATGATGGTCGCGGTTTCCGACTTTTCCTGTTGCCAGATTTCCTGTACCACATTAGCTGTTCCGATGGGAATGATATAATCTTCCGATGGTTCCGGAGTGGCTGCGCTTTCCGTGCCAGGTAATTTACTCCAATACAGTCCTTTGTGTTCAAAAATCACCACGGGATTTGGGTCGTAATAAGCTGCTTTCATCAAGCCTTTCAAATCGGCACCCGTACTCGGATACAGGATTTTCAAACCACGGATACTGGTAACAATGCTTTCAACCGAAGAGGAATGATAAGGGCCGCCGCTGCCGTAAGCCCCAATCGGTACTCGTAAAATCATGGAAACCGGCCATTTCCCGTTGGACAAATAACAACTTCGGCTGACTTCGGTGAACAATTGATTAAGTCCCGGAAAAATATAATCTGCAAACTGTACTTCCACGATGGGCTTCAGGCCGACAGCACTCATTCCCACAGTAGAACCCACAATGAAAGCTTCCTGAATCGGGGTATTGAATACCCGGTGATTTCCGAATTTTTGTGCCAAAGTTGCAGCTTCTCTGAAAACACCCCCCAAACGAAAACCAACATCCTGGCCATAAAGCAGGCATTCAGGATGTTTGCGCATCAATTCCTCAATGGCGAAAAGCCCTGAATCCACCATGACCGTAGGGGCAGCATCAGCAGGTGCGCGTTCTCCTTTTTCTTCAGTAATCGGTGTAGGTGCAAAATCATGGGTAAATAAATCTTCCGGTTTTGGGTCTTCTGTCTTCAGTGCTTTTTTATAATCTTTTTCCACTTTTACTTTGGAAGCCTTTTCAATGGCATCCAAATCTTTTTGGGTAAATCCTCTTTCCAAAAGCAGTTTTTTTAGTTTTGGATAGGGATCGCGTTTTTGGGCTTCATCCAAATCATCGCGGTACCATTCCATTCTCACGCCTGAAGTATGGTGATTGAGCAGAGGAACGGTTGCGTGAAGTAGAAACGGGCGTTGTTCTTTTCGGATTATTTCAAGGATTTGCCTAACTGTGCCGTAGGCTGTTTCAAAATCGGTTCCGTCAATACTGATGGCTTCAATTCCTTTGAATCCCTGTGCAAATTCCGCCGCATTCTGAGCCCGAGTTTCGGTTTTGAATGCGCTAATATCCCATTCGTTGTCCTGAACGAAATAGAGGATGGGCAATTGCTTCAAAGCCGCCATCTGCAATGCTTCCGAAACCTCGCCTTCGGTCATGGATGCATCGCCGATTGAACAAACCGTTACCGGCATTTCGTTTTTGTTTTTTTCCAATTTCATGATTTCCCGATACTGCATTCCCAAGGCGGTGCCTGTTGCCGGAATGGCTTGCATTCCGGTTGCAGAACTCTGGTGCGGGATTTTGGGTTTGTCATCGTCCCGCAAACTTGGATGAGAATAATAAGTACGACCACCGGAAAATGGATCGTCGCGTTTAGTCATCAACTGCAACATTAGTTCGTAAGGTTCCATCCCGATGGAAAGCAAAATGGAATCATCTCGATAATAAGGGAAAACATAATCCCGAGGTTTCAATTGCATACCCAATGCCATTTGGATGATTTCATGACCCCGGGAAGTCGCATGGACATATTTGGAAGTGATTTTTTTATTTTTTTCGTAAATATCCGTCATGGCCATAGCCGTAGAAAGCAGGGTAAAGGCTTTTTCCAAAATATTTTTATCGGTGATTTTCTCTTTTTTAATTTTCATAAATCTTTAGAATTAATTGGGATTAGACTGAGAATCATTCCAATCTAAATATCGTCGGTTGTAGGTTTTTCCTCCATATAATCTGCGATTCTCCTCAAAAATGATCCGGCAAGATAACCATCCACTATCCGGTGGTCAAAGGACAGTGACAACATCATCATGCTCCGGATTTCAATGCTGTCGCCATCGGGTCTTTCCATCACTTCAGCGCGTTTTTTGATAATTCCGGTGGCAAGTATGGCGGCTTCCGGTTGATTGATAATCGGAGTCCCCATCAGGCTGCCGAAAGTGCCAACATTGCTGATGGTGAATGTGCTGCCTTTGATTTCGTCGCCTGATAATTTGTTTTCTCTTGCTTTTTGTGCCAGCTCAATCGTTTTTTTCGCCAATTCCGGTAACTTCATTTCATTAGCTCGATGAACGACTGGTACAATCAGATTTCCGGTTGGCAATGCCGTGGCCATACCTATATTAATTTCATCTTTGATGATGATATTTTTCCCATCTATCGATGAATTGATGTTGGGGAAATCCAGGATGGCGCGTACCACAGCGCTTATAAAAAGCGGCGTGAAAGTCAGCCGTATTCCGTGTTTTTTTTCAAAATCTGCTTTCACCTGATTTCGCCATAGTACCATTTCAGTCAAATCAGCTTCTACATAAGCGGTTACATGTGGAGAAACGTGTTTGCTGTACACCATATGGTCTGCAATCATTTGGCGCATTCTGTCCATTTCAACGATTCTGCCGTTTCCTTTGTCGAATTTCAAATCCGGAATCCGGAATCCTTGTGCTGCAACTGGCTGTGCGAATTTGGCCGGACGACCCGCATCTAAATAAGCGAACACATCACTTTTCCGCAACCTGCCGTCTGTACCACTCGCAGGAATTCTTGCCAGCTCCTCATAACTGATGTGATGAACTCTGGCAATCTGGTCTATCAGCGGACTGATGAAAATATTTTCTCTTGTGGTATAAGTATTGGAAACATCGGTGTGGGAGGGAAGCGGCGTTCGTTTTGATGGGGTTGGAGCTGTTGCCGTTTTGGGCTTTTCCGCCTTTTTATCTTTTGTGCCTCTTAAGGTGGTTTCCTCAAACTGAATCAAGGCGACCGGGATTTTGACCGAAATTACTTCATCCTCCAAAACCAATTTTTTGACAAGTGTACCCGAAGCCGGTGCTACAATTTCATTGTTGACTTTATCCGTGGCTACTTCTAACAGGATTTCACCTTGCTGAAATGTTTCTCCTTCTTCAAAATGCCATTGAATAATTGTGGCTTCAGTGATGCTCTCACCGATTTTGGGCAGCGTAAATTCTGTGGGGTTTAAAGCTTTTTTGGATTTATCGGATACAGGTTTCTTCAAAATTCAATAATTTTTCAGGTTCAATGACTGTTTTTTTGACAATTCGCTAAATTAAGATAATTTGAAAGAACAGAAACAGCAATTCGGGAAATTATTAAACAGCAAATTTTAAATGAATTTTTCGGCTTTATGAAAATGTGGAAATTTCAATTAGGTCTATGAGAGAACTTTATTTCTTCTTCCGGAAAACACTTTTGAAAATCAAATAAATAACCAAAGCCAGAGCTGCCGCAGCCAACAGGGAATTAAACCCGTCTAAGGAATGTTGGATGATTTTATCGGCTTCTTGTCCGTTCATTACTTTTTTTCAAAATTAGGGTTTTTAGAATGAAATAGGACATTGATTTTATCCATGAAATCACAATTTTATGTTAGAAATCAGTTTCAAGCTTACCCGGGATTTAAAATTTCTCTGTGTATCTTTGCACTCCAAAATCATTTTCAGAAATGAACAATCCAAAAAGATATACGGTGACCACGGCACTTCCTTATGCCAACGGCCCTATTCACATCGGACATCTGGCCGGCGTGTATGTTCCGGCGGATATTTATGTGCGCTATTTGAGACGAAAAGGAGCAGATGTCATCATGATAGGTGGTTCGGATGAGCATGGAATTCCGATCACCATTCGTGCCAGAAAAGAAGACACAACGCCTCAAAAAATTGTGGACAGATACCACGAACTGATCAAAGAAACCATGATGAACTTGGGAATTTCTTTTGATTTTTATGCGCGAACTTCCAGTCCGGTGCATCACCGAAATTCAGCAGAATTCTTCTTGGATTTGTACAACAAAGGAAAATTCATCGAAGAAATTTCCGAACAATATTACGACCCCGAAGCCAAAGAATTTCTGGCAGACAGATACATCATCGGCGAATGTCCGGTTTGTCATAATGAGAATGCTTATGGCGACCAATGCGAAAACTGCGGCAGCAGCCTTAGCCCGAATGAGTTAATCAATCCGCATTCAGCACTCAGTGGAGCCAAACCGATTTTGAAAACCACCAAAAACTGGTACCTTCCATTGAACGAATACGAAGATTTTCTGAAAGAATGGATTTTGGAAGGACACAAAAACGATTGGAAATCCAATGTTTATGGACAAGTAAAATCGTGGATCGATGACGGTTTGAAACCCAGGGCAATGACCCGCGACCTGAACTGGGGCGTGAAAGTTCCGCTGCCCGAGGCCGAAGGAAAAGTTTTGTATGTGTGGTTTGACGCACCCATAGGTTATATTTCGGCCACCCAAGAATGGGCCGAAGCAAGTGGCAAAGACTGGAAACCCTATTGGCAGGATGAAAACACAAAACTGGTGCATTTCATCGGGAAGGACAACATCGTTTTTCACTGCATTATTTTTCCGTGTATGCTCAAGGCACACGGGGATTATATTTTGCCGGACAATGTTCCGGCCAATGAATTCATGAATCTCGAAAACGACAAAATTTCAACTTCCAGAAACTGGGCCGTTTGGGCACATGAATATTTAGAAGAATTCCCCGGGCAACAGGATGTATTGCGCTATGTGTTGACAGCCAATTTGCCAGAAAACAAAGACAATAATTTTACTTGGAAAGATTTTCAGACCAAAAACAATTCTGAACTCGTTGGGATTTTGGGGAATTTCATCAACCGTGTAATGGTACTGACAGAGAAGTATTTCGACGGTGTCGTTCCCGAAAAAACAATTGCATTTGAGGAATTGAACCAGCTCAAGGATTTTCCGAAAAACATCGCACATTATCTTGAAAAATATGAATTCAGAAATGCGCTTCACGAATACATGAACCTTGCCAGATTGGGCAATCAGTTTCTGCAGATTCAGGAACCCTGGAAAAAACAGGATCAGCCTGAAGAAGTCAAAGGCATCATGTATGCTGCAGTTCAGATTGCTGCAATGTTGGCCCAGCTGAGCGAACCTTTTCTTCCGTTTACAGCTGAAAAACTGTGCAAAATGTTCGATATGAAGTTGAAAAACTGGAATGAGTTGGAAACTTCAGCGGAGATTCTTCCGGCCCTTCATCGGTTCAACAAATCAGAATTGGTTTTCTCAAAAATTGAAGACAAAACCATTGAAGCACAAATTCAAAAATTACAAAACACAAAAACCAAAAACAATATGACCAATCCCAATGCAGAACCGCAAAAGTCTGAAATTACTTTTGAGGATTTCACCAAAATCGATATGCGTACAGGAACAATTCTGGAAGCAGTGAAAGTGGAAAATGCTGACAAATTGCTCAAAATGAAAGTCGATACCGGCATTGATGTGCGAACCATCGTTTCTGGGATTGCACAGAGTTTTTCGCCCGAAGAATTGATTGGAAAACAAGTAACGGTATTGGTCAATCTGGCACCAAGGAAAATCAGGGGAATCGAGAGTCAGGGCATGTTGCTGTTGACCGATAAGGAAGACGGCAAGTTGAGCTTTTTGGTTCCTGAAGAAAAAACTGCAAACGGTTCAATGATTAGCTAAAAATTGACATTTTCGGTCGATAATGTCTTTCTCTAAAATTTCTGATGTTAAATAAGTATCCTGTCCGCTAATTAGATTTTATATTGACTAAGTTCGCCTAAATTTTTTAAAACAATGGAACTGATTGATTTTATTCTTCATATTGATGCTCATCTGGCTGATTTCATCCGCGATTATGGTTACTGGGTTTACGGCATTTTGTTTCTGATAATTTTTGTAGAAACCGGCTTGGTAGTCATGCCTTTTCTGCCCGGAGATTCATTGCTTTTTGCAGCAGGAATGCTTGCGGCTCAGCCCAATGAACTCAATGTTTGGATAGTGATTGGTCTCTTGCTGATAGCAGCCATAGCGGGCGATTCGGTCAATTATTCCATCGGGAATCGCTTTGGAATGAAAGTTACGAAAGTCAAGATTTTCGGAAAACAATTCGTGCAGCAAGCACATATTGACAAAACCCATGATTTTTATGAAAAATATGGCAGCAAAACCATAGTAATTGCCCGTTTTGTACCCATTGTCAGAACATTGGCTCCCTTTGTGGCCGGTATCGGACGAATGAGTTACAAAACTTTTATCACCTACAATGTGGTAGGTGCCATTTTATGGGTGGTAGGAATCACATTGGTCGGGTACTTTTTGGGCAATATTCCGATTGTTAAAGACAATTTCTCAAAAGTAGTGATTGGCATCATTCTGGTTTCTCTTTTGCCGATTGTGATTGAAATGATCAAAGCAAAAACCGCTAAGAAAAAAACAGCGGATTAAAGATTTTGTATTCAATATAATAGGTGCAAGTGCGGCATAAGATTGGTTTGTAACTTATTTGCTATCAAGAAACTGAATCTTTTTTTACGGCTTTTTCTTTTTTGATGAAACCGGACATTTTGGATTGGGTGGTCGGTTTCTCAATCTTTTTTTCTTCCGCGGATTCACTTTCGGGTTCCGGTTTGTGCAGCTTGAAATGGATGGAACCGCTGATGCTTTGCGGCTGCTCTTCATCGTCATCATAGGAAAATGTGGGAAGTTTTAGCTCTTTGACCAAAACAGTTGTATCCTTGGTGATTTTTTCAAGTTTGAGATTGATAAAAGCATTGGTGGCTTTTAACGACATTTCCCGCGAAATTCGAAACATATTGATGTCAATTTGCTGTTCATTTTCATCGGTCAGTTCCCTATTGAGCCGAATTTTTTTTTCTATGACCTGATAGGATTTCCCGTCCATCAAAATTTTGTCATTCATGGAGATCTGATAATGACAACCACCGGCTTGTACTGACAATTCATATATATCATCTGTTTTCGGAGTTTTGACAAAAGCCCATGAAATCAACACGACAGTCAGCAACAAAAAAGTGATTCTCATTTTGGATTTTATTTGATTTTAGAAATGGCTAAATTAGAAAATCCTTTATTAAAACCGTTCTAAGGTTTGCAAAGGCTTTGTTAAATCAATTTCAAAAGCTGATTTTCAATCAAGTCGGCCTTCAATTCAGGGTACGAAAAAAGGCAAGCTTACTACATCACACCGCTACGACCGAATACCCTTGCTGTGTTCCCACCCTGGGGGATTCATCGGGAGCTGGTTGTGTAGGACTTGCCCGCTGCAAAGATACAAACTTTTTGAGGTTCACAAAACCTTCGGAATGTTTTGAGCAGATATTGTATTAAGTTTTTGACGGTTATTTATTTAGTTGAATATATTTCGCTTATATGCATTGCAAAAAAGAAAACCTGCCTGTGTATTTTGAATGATTCGCATGAAATCGGGTTCGGGAATTTCAAATTTAATACATTTGCCCTTTACAATATGATTGAAATGAAAAGATATTTTTTACTGCTGATTGCAATTTGTAGTGTAGGTTTTTCTCAGGCTCAGATTCCACAGGGTTATTATGATTCCGCCGAAGGACTTCAAGGTTATGCACTGAAAACCGCATTATTCAACATAATCAGGGATTTTAATGTGCAGAGTTACAGCAGTATGGCTGGCCTTTATAGGATGAACAGTTCAATCAACGGTTTCAAGGATTTGTATTATGAAAATGATCAAACGGTTTTGGATATTTATTCCGAAAATCCGGATGGTTCCGATCCTTATAATTACGACCCCAATGACCCGATGGGCGGAAGTTCAGCTTCCGAAGGTTTGGGTTTTAATCGTGAACACATCATTCCCCAATCTTATTTTGATGAGCAGCTGCCGATGAGAAACGATGTTTTTCATGTTTGGCCGGTGGATGGCAAAGTGAACGGATGGCGCTCCAATTTCCCACATGGTACGGTGGCCAATGCCAATCAGGCGCAACCCTGCAACAGCGGAGCTACCAACTTGCCTTGCAAAAGCCAGAACGGCTCTTTGGTTGGAAAGTACACCAAAAACTTGTTTATCAATGTCTTTGAACCTATTGATGAGTTCAAAGGCGATGTGGCACGTGCTTATTTTTATTTTGCAACCTGTTATCAGGATAGGATGAATAATTTTTATAATACATCCAATGCCGCAGTCGGTGCGATGTTTGACGGTTCCAATGATCATGTTTTTGATGATGATTTTTTAGAAACGCTGATTGAATGGCACATCATGGATCCTGTGTCCCAAAGGGAACAGGACATCAACAATCTGATTTATCAATACCATCAGGGCAACAGAAACCCGTTCATCGATCATCCTGAATATGTCTATAAAATTTGGGCACCGGACATGAACGTGGAGGATCTTCACTATCAGGAAAGAGAAAGTGTTGTAGTCTATAATTCAGGGGAAAATACATTTACAGTTGAATTGAAAAACCCGGAAAAGTCCATTCAGACCATTTCCGTTTTTGACATGACAGGCCAGTTGGTTCAGCAGCAAAAGAATTTAAACTTTTCAACTAAAATTCAGGTAAACCTTAGCCGAAAAGGCGTTTACATACTGAAAGCCGAAGGTGAAAAATTAGAATACAATGCCAAAATTGTAGTAAAATAATTTCTATAGAACAAAAAACAACAATCCGGAACAGGGAAAACAATTGTAATTATTGGGGAAATTTTCATTCTGTAAAATGAAAACCAAAAAACGAAAACCCAAAAACAAATCCACTGTCATAAAACAAATTGACAACTGTCATAGCATAATGATAAACTTTGAGTTACTGATTTAAATCCTTTGTATTTCCACCTTATTTTTTAACTTTGCCCGTTTAATAAAACAAAGAGAATTTTGATTTTGTTTTAATCGAAACATCCAAAATAATTAACTTATGATAGTTGGAATTCCGGTCGAGCTGAACCCCGAAGAACCCCGGGTGGCAGCAACACCAAAAACAGTCAAACGACTTCAGAAACAAGGTTTTGAAGTTCGTATTCAAAAGGGGGCAGGTACAAAAGCCAATTTCTCTGACAAAGAATTTGAAGAAGCAGGTGCCGCAATCGTTCCTACTGCAAAAGAAATTTACAGCGGTTCAGACATCGTGCTGAAAGTTCAACAACCCACAGAAGCCGAGGTCTCAGAAATGAAAGAAGGTTTGGTTCTGCTGAGCTATTTATGGCCTGCACAAAACCCGGATTTGCTCCAAAAGTTGGCCGACAAAAAAGTCAATGCCATCGCTATGGATGCAATCCCAAGAATCTCAAGAGCACAGAAAATGGATGTTCGTTCGTCCATGGCCAATATCGACGGATACCGTGCGGTCATTGAAGCAGCTTTTCATTTCGGAAGATTCCTGAACGGACAAATCACTGCCGCCGGAAAAGTCGAACCCGCCAAAGTATTGGTAGTCGGAGCTGGTGTCGCAGGTCTGGCTTCCATTGGAACAGCAAATTCACTTGGTGCCATTGTTCGTGCTTTTGACACCCGAAAAGAAGTGGCCGAGCAAATCGAATCCATGGGCGCAGAGTTTCTGACGGTTGACATCGATGAGGACGGTTCCACCTCCTCCGGTTACTCCAAAGAAATGAGTGAAGAATTCATCAAAGCCGAAATGGAATTGTTCTTAGAACAGGCCAAAGAAGTGGACATCATCATTACCACAGCTTTGATTCCCGGTCGCGAAGCACCCAAACTGATTTTGGATTATCATGTGGAAGCCATGAAACCAGGTTCGGTGATTGTCGATCTGGCAGCACCCAACGGTGGAAACTGCGTTCTGACCAAGCCGGGTGAAATTTACACCACAGACAACGGCGTGACCATCGTCGGAAAATTAGACCAACTCCCCAACCAAGCATCCCAATTATACGGAAACAATCTCTGCCACTTGCTCGATGACATGGGCAAAGCGGAGAATTTCAAAATAAACATGGAAGACGATGTGGTTTCAAGAGCAATGGTCACCTACAACGGAGAAATCAACTGGCCGCCGGCGCCACTCCCGGTAAGTCCACAGAAACCAAAACCGGTAGTGAAAGAACTGACAGAAGAAGAAATAAAAGCCGCAGAAGCAGAGAAAATCAGAAAAACAACGGTTTCAATGTTCATCAGATTGGCCATCATCGGTGCTTTGCTGTTTTTAATTGGTCAATTTGCACCCGCTGACTTCATGCAACACCTGACCGTTTTTGTGTTGGCAGTATTTGTAGGCTGGCAAGTCATCTGGAATGTCACCCATGCGCTGCATACGCCACTAATGGCAGTTACCAATGCCATCAGCGGAATTATCATCGTAGGCGGATTGCTTCAGATTACGGACGACATTACGAGTCCAATCAGCATACTTGCATTCTTTGCGATTTTGGTGGCGAGTATAAATATAGTGGGCGGTTTTTTTGTGACCCGTCGTATGTTGAATATGTTTAAAAAATAAGAAGATGATATCAGAACACATACAAACCGCAGCATATCTATTTGCAAGTATCTTGTTTATCCTGAGTCTCGGTGGATTGTCATCGCAGGAATCAGCCAAAAGAGGTGTGATTTATGGAATCGTCGGAATGGTTATCGCCATTTTGGCCACTGTTTTAGGTGGTGATGTACACGGCATTGTTTACATCATTATCGCCATTGCCATTGCATCGGTCATCGGAATTATCGTTGCCCGAAAAGTTGAAATGACCGCCATGCCGCAACTGATTGCCATACTCCACAGTTTTGTGGGATTGGCGGCGGTCTTGGTAGGTTTTGGTTCTTATATAGACCCGGATTCACAAGCTTTGGAGGGTGTTGAAAAAAACATTCATTTGGTCGAAGTGTTCGCAGGTGTATTCATCGGAGCAATTACGCTGACGGGTTCCGTGATTGCTTGGGGAAAATTGGACGGAAAAATAATGAGTCGTCCATTGCTATATCCCGGAAGACACACCGTCAATATCGCTTTGGTCATTATTTCAATTGTCTTGGGCGTATTCTTTGTGAAAGCACCCGGGACCGAAGGAATGATTTATCTGATTATCATGACCGTCATTGCATTGTACATCGGTGTGATGTTGGTGATGGCCATTGGTGGTGCAGATATGCCGGTGGTAATTTCCATGCTGAACTCCTACTCAGGATGGGCAGCTGCCGCAGCAGGATTTATGTTAGGCAATGACCTTTTGATTGTTACCGGAGCCTTGGTGGGTAGTTCGGGTGCGATTCTGTCCATCATTATGTGCGAAGCCATGAACCGTTCATTCTGGTCTGTGATTTTCGGCGGTTTTGGCAATGCGCCGACTGCTTCAGGTTCACAAGAAATCGAAGGAGAAGTAACTTCAATTTCGCACGAAGAAACTGCTGAATTGCTCAAAGACGCCAAATCGGTAGTCATCGTTCCCGGTTATGGAATGGCAGTAGCCAAGGCGCAATATCCGCTTTTTGAATTGGTGGAATTGATGAGAAAAGAAGGCAAAACCGTTCGTTTTGCCATTCACCCTGTGGCAGGCCGTTTGCCGGGACACATGAATGTTTTGCTGGCAGAAGCCAAAGTTCCTTATGACATTGTATTGGAAATGGATGAAATCAATGATGAACTGTCCGAAACGGATGTGGTCATGGTCATTGGTGCAAACGATGTGGTCAATCCGGGTGCCTTGGATGATGAAAGCAGCCCGATCTACGGAATGCCGGTCATCAGAGCATGGGATGCCGAGAAAGTGATTGTGATGAAAAGATCAATGGCTACAGGCTATTCAGGTGTAGAAAACCCATTGTTCTATAAACCAAACACAGACATGCTATACGGCGACGCCAAAGACAGCGTGAACAAGATTTTGACCAGTTTGAGAAAATAATTTGGATTATATTTGAATCAATCTATAACATTCGGAAAGTCGCAGTTGTGATAAAATGACTCAAATTCCGGTTAAAATAAAGCTTGATTTAAGAATATAAAAAAACAATCGAAATGGGATTTTCATTTCGATTGTTTTTTTATTGAATGGTTTGAAATCAATTGACTCTGTACCAGGTTTGGGTTCTACCTAACAGAGAAACGCCCAAGTAACCTCTGACTTCTAATTTGTTGGCGTCTGCAAGTTTTATTTTACATTTATAGGTTTTCCCTTTGTTGGGATCCATAATTTGTCCGCCACTCCATTCATTGCTTCCGTCTTCTTTCAATCCCCAAAGGATTCGCATCCCGTTGATGGGCTTGCCTTTCAACTCTCCTTTGCACTCATCGCAAGTGGCGTTTTCTCTACCCGGGGTGAGGATTTTTATGACTTTCCCTTCCAGCGTGCCATTTTTTGCTTTAGTTATCTGCACATAAGATTTTTCTTTTCCGGTTTCATCGTCAATGGTTTTCCATGTTCCGATGACAGATTGGGCATAAATCAGTGTTCCGAAAAGAAAAATAAAGCTGGCTAAAATGTTTTTCTTCATATTATATAATTTGATTTACTAAAGTACGATTATTATTTTAAATTCCAAATGTTGAATTTTCGGCATTGATTCTTTGCTTCCTATCCAAATGCATCATTTGTCAAGAAACAGACAGCGGCATGCCGCTTTGAGATAATTTAGATAATAAATAATTTTTATTGAGTTTTTTACTTACCTTTAGCCGCTAATTTTAATTGTAAAATCTTTAATCTAATCGTTCTGTATTGAAAGCGTTACTTTTGAAGAATTACCCTGAGTTTCAAGGAATTATTCGCGTTGTCAAGTGTTTGTTGAGGGTATGAAAAAAGAAAATTTTTGACCCTATTTTTTCATTAAACTTTTCTTTTTAACCTTCATATTTTTAATAAAATGAACACACGATATTTAGATTTAATTGAGCAGTCTTTTGATTTTCCACAAGAAGAATTTCAACTTGTTGACGGGAACTTACAATTTCACGGCATCGATTTGATGGCGTTGATTGAGGAACACGGTACGCCGTTGAAGTTTACCTATCTCCCTAAAATTTCTCAAAACATTCAAAAAGCCAAAGGTTGGTTTGAAACTGCGAGAAAAAAAATTGGATATCGCGGGAAATATAATTACTGCTATTGCACCAAAAGCTCTCATTTTCACCATGTGCTGAAGGAAGCACTGAAAAATGACATTCATATCGAAACTTCATCTGCTTATGATATCAACATCGTTGAAAATCTAATCGATGAAGGGCTGATGAAAGATAATCAATATGTAATCTGCAACGGATTCAAGCGGGATCAATACATTAACAACATTGCCCGGTTGATTAATAAAGGGCATAAAAAAATTCTGCCCGTTCTCGATAATTACGAAGAATTGCAGCTGTTGCTCGATGAAACAGAAAAGGGATTTGACATCGGTATCCGTATTGCTTCTGAGGAAGAGCCCAAATTTGAATTTTATACATCCCGGCTGGGAATCGGATACAAAGACATCGTTCCTTTTTATGTGAATCACATCAAAGATGAAAAAAAGGTGAAACTGAAAATGCTTCATTTTTTCATCAATACCGGTATCAAGGACAACTCTTATTATTGGAATGAGCTGACCAAATGTCTTCAGGTTTATGTGAAACTCAAAGCGGTTTGCCCGACTTTGGACAGCCTGAACATCGGTGGCGGATTCCCTGTGAAAAATTCACCCAGTTTTGAATTTGATTATGAATACATGATTGAAGAAATTTTGACGCAAATCAAAACTATCTGCGATGACTGGGAAGTGCCGGTTCCCAATATTTTCACGGAATTCGGTTCGTTTACAGTAGGGGAAAGCGGTGCGGCACTCTACAAAATTCTTCAGCAAAAGAAACAAAACGACCGGGAATCTTGGGACATGATTGACTCTTCATTCATGACCACACTGCCCGATGCTTGGGCTATCAACAAAAGATTCGTACTGTTCCCAATCAATCGATGGAATGACCGTTATGAAAGGGTGTTGCTCGGTGGTTTGACTTGCGACAGTGATGATTATTACAACTCCGAACAGCATGTGAATGCGATTTATTTGCCCAAATTCAATGCGAACAAACCGCTTTACATCGGTTTTTTCAATACAGGTGCTTATCAGGACAATATCAGCGGATTCGGCGGCGTACATCATTGCTTAATGCCACAACCCAAATATCTGTTAATCGATGAAAACAAGGAGGTTACCGTATTTTCAGAACAACAGACTTATGAAGATGTTTTGGATTTATTGGGTTACAATGTCTATCAGAAAAGCATAAAAGAAAATAAAAAAGAAAAAACAGCAATAAAATGAGTAAAGGACCGATCAGTCAGTTTATCGAACACAATTACCGGCATTTCAATGCAGCGGCATTGTTAGATGCAGCCAAAGGCTATGAAACGCATTTGGATGAAGGTGGGAAAATGTTGGTTTCCTTGGCCGGTGCCATGAGTACAGCGGAATTGGGAATTTCATTGGCAGAAATGATTCGTCAAGGAAAAGTAGATATTATTTCCTGTACAGGTGCCAATTTGGAAGAAGATGTGATGAATTTAGTGGCCCACAATCATTACAAAAGAGTTCCGAATTACCGTGATTTAACACCGGCGCAAGAAAAAGAATTGTTGGATCAACATTACAACCGTGTTACAGATACCTGCATTCCGGAAGAAGAAGCATTTCGTCGTTTGCAAAAACATTTGGAAGATGTCTGGCATGCAGCCGAAGTAAAAGGGGAGCGTTATTTCCCGCATGAATTTCTGTATCAGGTTGTCAATTCCGGGGTATTGGAACAATATTATGAGATTGATCCGAAAGATTCCTGGATTGTAGCTGCGGCCGAAAGAAATCTGCCGATTGTCGTTCCCGGTTGGGAAGATTCCACTTGTGGAAATATTTTCACATCCAATGTCATCAAAGGAAATCTGAAAGCTTCGACCGTAAAATCCGGAATTGAGTATATGATTTACTTAACTGAATGGTATCGTGCAAATTCCGGTGGGAAAGGTGTAGGGTTTTTCCAGATTGGCGGCGGGATTGCCGGCGATTTCCCGATTTGCGTCGTGCCGATGATGTATCAGGATTTAGCATGGGAAGACGTGCCTTTCTGGGCTTATTTCTGTCAGATTTCGGATTCAACTACCAGTTACGGTTCCTATTCGGGGGCAGTTCCCAACGAAAAAATCACCTGGGGAAAATTAGATGTAGATACGCCAAAATTCATTGTTGAATCAGATGCAACCATCGTTGCACCCTTGATTTTTGCTTGGATTTTAGGACAGTAAAAACAGAAAAATATTTTGAGAAAGGATGGATGATTTTACAATGATTTCATCCTTTTTTGTTTGTTTGTACTCCGGGATTATATCTGATTCCGTATATATCAGGATTTGAATGATAAAAATTCTTAACTTGGACACTCCAAAATATTTTTTGAAAATGGCTGAGTTTTGTTTGGAATGCGGAGATAAAATCATAGGCAGGATTGACAAGAAATTTTGCAACGACAGCTGTCGCAATGCTTACAACAACCGCAGAAATCAGGATTATTCAAATCTGATGCGCCGTATCAACAAGAAATTGAGAGACAATCACCGAATTCTCAATGAGTTGCCTTTCAAAGAGGGAAAAACCAAAACAACACGTCAAAAACTGAATTCCGACGGATTTGATTTTGATTTTTTCACCCAAATCAAAATTTATAAAAACGGTGCAGAATACCGGTTTGTCTATAATATTGGTTACAAATTCTTAGAAGACGATTGGTTGTTGGTCGTTAGAAATGAAGAGGAATAATTTTGAATTTGTGTATCGGATTATAAATTAAAAAACCCCGAAAATCAAATTCTTCGGGGTTTCATCATGATGTTAAAATCTTATCCTTCTGTGTAATATTTAAAGAAATACGGGATGGTTTCAATGCCTTTGTAAAAGTTAAATAACCCGTAATTCTCATTGGGTGAATGAATTACATCTGAATTTAAGCCAAAGCCCATCAGTACGGATTTACTGCCCAATTCTTTTTCAAATAATGCCACAATCGGAATACTGCCCCCACTTCTTGTAGGCAGTGCTTCTTTGCCGAAAGTTTGGGTCAGTGCTTTTTTGGCTGCCAGAAAACCTTTGTCGTCCGTAGGTAGCACATACGATTCTCCGCCGTGATGCGGTTTGACCTCGACGCTTACCGAATCCGGTGCAAGGGTTGGGAAGTAATCGCAAAATAATTTCGTGATTTTGTCGGGATTCTGATTGGGTACCAACCGCATGGAAATTTTGGCTTCCGCCACCGATGCGATAACAGTTTTTGCGCCTTTGCCGATATAGCCGCCCCAGATACCGTTGACATCCAATGTCGGACGGATTGAAGCTCTCTCAATGGTGGAATAACCTTTCTCGCCCATGATGTTTTTAATTCCGATGGAATTTTTGTATTCCTCCAAATCAAAAGGGATTTTCGCCATTTCGGCTCTTTCATTTTCTGAAAGTTCCATCACATCATCATAAAATCCGGGAATGGTGATTCTGCCGTTTTCATCATGCAGTCTGGCAATCATATCGCAAAGTACATTGATGGGATTGGGGACAGCACCGCCGTAAACACCGGAATGCATATCCAAGTCAGAACCTTTTACCTTGACTTCCACATAGCTCAATCCACGCAATCCCACGGAAATAGAAGGTTGGTCATTGGAAATAATTTCTGTGTCTGAAATTAGGATGATGTCATTTTTTAATTTTTCAAGGTTATTTTTGACAAATCCGCCCAAACTGACAGAACCGATTTCTTCTTCACCTTCAATCATAAACTTCACATTGCAAGGAAGTTGTCCGGTTTTATGCATTGCTTCAAAAGCTTTGAGGTGCATGAAGAATTGACCTTTGTCATCTGCGGAACCCCGTGCGAAGATGGCACCTTCGGGATGAATTTCCGTTTTTTTGATGATAGGCTCAAAAGGGCCGGATTCCCACAATTCCAGTGGATCGGCCGGTTGCACATCATAATGCCCGTAAACTAAGACAGTGGGCAAATTGGGGTCAATCAGTTTTTCACCGTAAACGACAGGATTTCCTTCAGTTTCACAAACTTCCACGTTATCGGCACCAGCTGCTGTTAGGTATTCAGCCACTTTTTCCGCTGTGTTAAGCACATCCTGGTTATAAGCAGGATCTGCGCTGACAGACGGGATTTTTAATAATTCAATCAGTTCGTCCAGAAATCTCTCTTTGTTTTCAGAGATATACCGTTGGGTTTCTTCCATTATAAAAAATTTTTGTAAAAGGCTAAATTAATGATTTCAAATTAATTTTTAGGTTTTTATTTTCTCATTGTTAAAATCGTGTACCTTAGCACATAAAATTGTAAGATATGATTATTTACAGTGTAACTATCAGCGTTGACGAAAACATCGAACAGAACTGGTTGGATTGGATGCGGAAGACACATATTCCGGACATGATGAATACGGGTAAATTCATTTCTTGCCGGCTTTCTAAATTGACTTCACACAAAGAAGAAGGCAGCCGCAGTTATTCCGCACAATATACTTGTCACTCGGTTTTTGAATTGAAAGAATATAAGGAATTCTATGCCGAAAGGCTGAGAAAAGACGGTGCTGACCGCTTTGGTGAAAAAATTCAGGCCTTCCGAACTGAACTTGAAATCATCGAAGATTATTATTCGGTGCTGAGTTGATTCAGCAAACGATTCACTTTTTCATTTGTTCCCAACCCAGAATTGCGGTTTTACGGGTATTTCCCCACATATAACCGCCTGTATTTCCGTTGGTTTGAACCACACGATGACAAGGAATCAGGTAGGCGATAGGATTTGAACCAATGGCTGTCCCTACTGCTCTTGCTGCCTGCGGTATCCCGATTTCAGTTGCAATTGCACTGTAAGTGGTCAATGCACCAAAAGGAATTTTCAACAATGCATTCCAGACTTTTAATTGAAATTCCGTGGCTTTGATATGAAGTTGCAAGGGAGAAATACTTGTAATATCCGCTGAAAATATTTTCAATGCATTTTGATGCAATTTACTTTTTTTAGCATGAAAATCTGCGTAGGAATAATGGTTTTTCAATTCGTTCAAAGCTTTTTCTTCATCGGTTTCAAATGCCATCCGGCAAATTCCTTTTTCGGTGGAAGCCACGAGCATTTGCCCAAACGGACTTTCATAAAATCCATAATTGATACTCAGATTTCCATCTTCCCTAAGGAATTCATCTTCGTTTATCGGCATCATTGAGATGAAATCAACATGGCTGAATTTGGCTGATTCGGAGTTTTTAGGAATTCCAAAAAGGGAAGTTTGGTTGTCAGATTTCAACAATGATTTGAAATGTTCACGAGAAATGGATTGGAAGAACCGTGCAGGCTCAGTTCCCACCCATTTTTGAAATAATTCCTCAAAATCATCCGGATTCAATCCGCTTGCTTTCGCCAAATCATTGAAGTGTACAACTTTTCGCTGGTGTTCATGTAGAAAATGGATGGTTTTGGCTATGAACTCATATTGTTCTGATTTTGAGGTGCTCATAAAATTTGAGGATTATTCAACTCTTTCTTTTTTAACCAAATTCAAATGCGTTTCAAATACTTGAAAATAATCAATTTCCTTCCAAGTATTACTGCTGCCGTCCTGCATATTGAAGTCTGTAGCCTGATAAGCTACAATGATTTCATTGCCTTTGGTGGTTACGTCAATCCGGTTAAAAGAATTCTGAAAAGTAGCGGTATTGGGGATAATCGGGCAGTTGTCAGCAGACAATTCTTCTAAAACTTTTTCATCATTTTTGAACCAGCTTCTGAGAAAGCCCAAATGCTGTTCCGAGCATTGATAACCCAAATCCAACGCAGTCAGGATTTTACATTTCAGATTCGTATTGTCATCGGTGTAACCGCCGTCCCATTCGCATTCGTTGCCGATGAAGGTAGCCACATAGCCAATGGCAGCTTTTTCGGCATCGGTCATGGATTGGGCATATTTGTTGTTGATACGCATATAGGGGATGGAATCCAGAATTTCTTCGTTGTATTCATTTTTAAACCAAAGAAATTGGGTGGTCTTTTCCGGAAGTTCCACCTTGCTTTCAATAATTTCCGGAGCAGGCTCTTCGGTTGTTTCCGTTTTTTGGGAACAAGCGATAAAGTTGAAAATGCAGCATAAAAGAATAATTTTTTTCATCCTATTAGGTTTTAAATTAATCTACAAAATTATAAATCTTTTATCAGCCTTTTTCATTTAAATTTATTAAAATGGTTTACTTATTTTTGTCCTTCATAAGCAAATGATGGGGATAGAAATTAAAGGATTGACGAAGAATTATGGACAGCAAAAAGCATTGGATGATATTTCATTTTCTATCCAAAACGGGGAAGTTGTAGGATTGCTCGGTCCCAATGGTGCAGGGAAATCCACTTTGATGAAATGCATAACCGGTGCGATTCATCCCGATGAAGGGGAAATTTTGGTTGACCGTTTCTCCGTTTGGGCGCAGCCGATGCAAACCAAATCCCGGATTGGATTTTTGCAGGAAAACAATCCGCTTTATTATGAAATGTATGTGCGTGAATATTTAAAATTCGTGGCGGATATTCGTCATCAGAATAAACAGCGGATTGAAGAAATCATTGAAAAAGTGGGATTGACCTCAGAAAGTCACAAGAAAATCGGGCAACTTTCCAAAGGATACAAACAAAGGGTAGGGCTGGCACAGGCCATACTTTCAAATCCTGAAATTTTGATTCTCGATGAGCCGACCAATGGATTGGATCCCAATCAGATTATTGAAATCCGCGATGTCATTCGGGAAATCGGTGAAAGCAAAACCGTTATTCTTTCCACCCACATTATGCAGGAAGTGGAAGCGCTTTGCAGCCGGGTGATTTTGCTCAACAAAGGCAAAATCATTTCAGACAGCCCAATTGAAGAATTCAAAGGGCAATACAAGAACCTCGAGGATGCATTCCACCGATTGACGGTTTGATTAATATAAATTTTTAACGAATAAATTGTTCAACAAGGAATTTTGTTATATTTATCAATTCATATTAAATCATTCGGTAAATGAAAAATTCTTTGAAATCCTTGTGCATTTTATTTGTAGTATTTTTTTCTCAAAATCTATCAGCACAAAATGAAATTTATGATGATTCTATCGTAATTGAAGAATCAGAAAGGTATGATTCACGTCATATTCTGCGGGTAAATTTGCCTTCTTTTTTTCTGAAATCCTATGCTTTTCAGTACGAGTTTTTTCCGACTCGCTCTATGTCTTTGGGGGTGGGATACAAATTCACGCCCGAACGCGGCATGGTTTTCAAAGACAAAGTCATAGAAATCATCGAAGATGCCAATGATCTCGAAGACCTCAGCAGTCCTGCCGGAAAGTTTTTTGAGAAATTTAAATTCAAAGGCAACACTTGGACACCGGAACTCCGTTTTTATTTGGGACACGGATACGGAAAAGGATTTTATTTGGGGCCGATGTTGCGATTTGACAATTACGACATTGAATCGGAATATCTGCTGATTACAGCTGATAGGGATTATTACGTTGATTTTAAAGGGAAATTCAAAGCCTTTGGCTTCGGGTTGCTGATCGGTGCGCAATTTCCGATTGGGAAACATTTGACATTGGATACATTTATAGCACCTTATTTGTCGAATATCAAAGTGAATTTTGATTCGGATTTTGATTTTACGCTAACCGATGAAGCGGCAGAACAATTGCGAGATGAAGTCAATCAAATCAAACTGCCCAATGGAGAAACGGAAATCATCGTTAATAATACCTCTGCCACCGGAAAAATGACTGCTGATACTTTTCCAAATCTCAGGGTGGGCATTGGTTTTGGCTATCGGTTTTGATTTATGAAATTATTTTTGATGGATGCAAGGTGAATGCTGTTAGTTCATCAACCGGTTTCCGGTCATTGAACACAGCCGAAGTCTGAGAACGAAGTTCACGAAATAAGCCGATGATAAAGCAATTGCCGTTGACTTTAGTCAACGGTTGAAATAAATCAAATCAAATTCGGCTTTAGCCGCATAAAATCTCTTGCATGAATGAGGCTAAAGCCAAGTGGAGGCTTGCTTTTCTGTCCGTCCACTAAAGTGGACGGCAATATCTTATTGCTTTTTTAATTTAAGTTGAATATCTGCCTATTGCTGTTCGAAGTGAGCCGAAATGAGCAGTTTTCATTTATACCTTGGCTTCGACTCCGCTCAGCCACCGGTTTGGTTATAGAGCGATTTGTACTGTGTTCACTGAGCGGCGGTCATTGAACACAGCCGAAGTCTGCGAACGAAGTTCACGAAATAAGCCGATGATAAAGCCATTGCCGTTGACTTTAGTCAACGGTTGAAATAAATCAAATCAAATTCGGCTTTAGCCGCATAAAATCTCTTGCATGAATGTGGCTAAAGCCAAGTGGAAGCTTGCTTTTCAGACCGTCCGCTATAGCAGACGGCAATATTTTCATGCTTTTGATTTTTATGTCTATTGTCTTTCGTTCCCTGAGCTGCTGTCATTGAGTACAGCCGAAGTCTGCGAACGAAGTTCACGAAATGAACCGCGCAAAATATTTCAATCAAATCACGATACTTCAATTTTAAAATCAAAAGCTTTATCCTTGAAAATGTATGTTCAAATTGCTGATAAATAAATGCTTGCATGGATCAATTCAATTGCGGTGAATAATATAGGTCAAATGTTTAATTCCATTATCTTTGCACAAATTTTTTAGAAATCAGCAACATGAAATGTGGAATTGTCGGCTTGCCGAATGTGGGTAAATCAACACTCTTTAATTGTTTATCCAACGCCAAAGCCCAATCGGCGAATTATCCTTTTTGTACCATCGAACCCAATGTAGGTACGGTTTCCGTTCCCGATCTCCGGTTGAATAAATTAGAAGAACTCGTTCAACCAGAAAGAGTGCTTCCTGCCGTTGTAGAAATAGTGGACATCGCCGGGTTGGTCAAGGGGGCGAGTAAAGGGGAAGGCTTGGGCAATCAGTTTCTGGCCAATATCAGGGAATGCAACGCAATTATCCATGTTTTAAGATGTTTTGAAGACGACAATATCACTCATGTGGACGGTTCCGTAGATCCGGTACGCGACAAAGATACGATTGATACTGAATTGCAAATCAAGGATTTGGAGACGATAGACAAAAGGTTAGAGAAAGCCCGAAAGATGGCCAAAGGCGGCAGCAAAGAAGAAGCAGCTTTTGCGGAAATCTTAGAAAAAGCCAAAGGTTTTTTGGATCAGGGAAAAAATCTTCGCGAAATGGATTTGGAAGAACATGAAGCCGAAATGCTCGAAGGCTTTCATTTGCTGACTTTCAAACCGGTTTTGTATCTCTGCAATGTGGACGAAGCGGGCGTGAAAAACGGCAATCAATATGTGGATGCCTTGAAAGAAGCGGTAAAAAATGAACATGCCGAAGTGCTGGTTCTGGCTGCTCAGACCGAAGCCGATATAGCGGAATTTGAAACTTTTGAAGAAAGACAATTGTTTTTGGAAGAAATGGGATTGGAAGAACCCGGTGTCAATCGTTTGATTCGTTCCGCTTATAAATTATTGAATTTGCAGACTTATTTTACGGCCGGTGTCAAAGAAGTCCGGGCATGGACAATTCCGGTAGGTGCCACTGCACCGCAGGCTGCCGGGGTGATTCACACTGATTTTGAAAAAGGATTTATCCGTGCGGAAGTGATTTCTTATGAGAATTTCGTGAAATATGGTTCGGAAGCCAAAGCGCGGGAAGCCGGGAAATTAGGCACAGAAGGAAAATCCTATGTCGTGCAAGACGGTGATGTGATGCACTTTTTATTCAATGTGTAGAATTTCGGAATGCATCAATCATTTATGGAAATGTTGTGTTTTTTGAGAATCTCAAAGAATTCATCTTCTTTGTTTTTCTCTTTCATCCTGTGATAGATAATTGAAATCATCAGTTCCGCATCCGAACGATAAGGCGACCCTTTTTTGATGTATAGATTGTAAGCCTGACAAGCGTTTTCGAGTCCTTTTTCCAATTCGTCTAATTCCTCAAAATAAATTTGCCCTAAACCATAAAATACTTCCGGATCTTCAGGATAAATTTTGCCCAGATGTTCATAAGCTTCAATTGCTTTTTCGTATTGGCCTGTAATTCTGTAAGTCAGCGCAATATTCTGCAAAGGAACCGGCCCTTCAGGATCGAGTTTCAATGATTCCAAATAAGCTTCAATTGCTTTTTCATTCTGATTTAACCTCCTGTAAGTCAAGCCTAAATTATCCCATGCAAAAGCGAATTTCGGATCGATTCTGACTGCTTCTTTGTAATAAGCCAATGCTGATTCATAATTACCGTCATCGAATTCCGTATTTCCCAAACTGTAATACCGCAAGGCTTCCTGATTTTCAGAAATTGAATTGGAAAACAGCGTATTGTCATTGGCCATGATGGATTGTAATACGGCGCAATTTTCCATCAATTCCCTTTCAATGGCATTGTAAGTGTCTTTGTAAAAGGGTGAATCTTTGTCATCAGAAACAACGATTTCTACCGGGTTCATTTGGTTTAAAGAATCCACCAATTCATCCGGATTTTCAAAACTGTTTTGTTCAGGAAGCAATTTTTCCATCTGGCTGCCAATTTGATATACTAACACCCGCTGATGGATGCATTCCTGCACTTCATCCAAAATATCTTTGTTGTTCTTTTGGACTGTAATCTGTATGGAGTCCATGCATTCACAGGCTTCAGTGCCAACAGATTTTAAAATACTTTTTTTGTCTTCATCCTGACCAAAAAGAGAAACCGAGGTGATAAATAATACGGAAAGCAACGATGATTTCATGATAGACAATGATTTTCTTTCAAATTAAAGCAATTAATAAGAAATTGACAAAGTTTTCATTCTCAATTTTTACAACTTCAAATTAATCCTGAAAATTTTCGGATTTATTTTTCTCTTTCCATCACGTAATTGACCATTGTTTCCAATGAATCACGGTATTCATTTTTTGGAAATTCAAACAGGATTTCAAGTGCTTTTTTGCTGTATTCTCGCATTTTGGTTTGGGTGTATTCGATGCCGCCGTTTGCTTTCACGAATTGAATCACTTCCCGAACGCGTTTTTTGTCTTTGTTGTGCCGTTTCACGGAATTAATCAGCCAATCGTGTTCTTTTTTGGAAACTTTATTGAGTACATGAATCAGCGGCAGGGTCATCTTCTGTTCTTTGATGTCGATACCGACAGGTTTTCCGATGGCGTTGGAATTGGTGTAATCAAACAAATCATCTTTAATCTGAAAAGCCATCCCAACCAATTCACCAAAATGATTCATTTTCTTGCAAACTTCCTCCGTGGCATTGACAGAACGCGATCCGGCTTCACAACAGGCAGCAATCAGCGTAGCGGTTTTGCTGCGGATGATTTCATAATAAATTTCTTCGGTGATGTCTAATTTTCGGGCTTTTTCGATTTGTAAAAGTTCGCCTTCTGACATTTCTTTGATGGCAACGGAAACCACTTTCAATAAATCAAAATCTTCATTTTCCGTAGAAAGAATCAAGGTTTTTGATAAAAGATAATCGCCAACCAAAACTGCGATTTTATTTTTCCAAAGTGCATTGAGTGAGAAAAAACCCCGTCGCATATCACTGTCGTCCACTACATCATCATGCACTAAAGTTGCGGTGTGAATCAGTTCAATCAAAGCAGCTGCCCGGTAAGTTCTTTCCTGAAAATCGCCGTTGAGTTTAGCGGTGAGAAAAACGAACATCGGCCGCATTTGTTTTCCTTTTCTTCGCACGATATAATGCGTGATCCGGTCGAGCAGTGGGACGTTGCTCTTCATGGATTCATAAAACTTTGTTTCAAAAAGTTTCATTTCATCCGCTATGGGGGCCTTTATGTGTTCTACGGCTTTTTTCACGATTTTATTGTGCTAACGAGTAAATGCATTGAATATTCTGTTCGGCGTGAAATTCCTTTTTCTTAAAGTTTTCAGCACTGAAACACAGTACGTTTGGCGATTCAGGTTTGATGGCAATGCCTTCGGTTTGTCCTAATTGGGGAACAAATCCCAGTGGCAAACTGAATTTAGCTGTTGTTTCCGGAAACAAAATGTCATCCTTTTTTTTGGGAAGGGCAAATCCCGAAATCAATGAAAATCCGTCGCGGGTATAACCAATCAAATAGAATCCGTATGTATTGGAAATCGGATTGTCATCGACCGTGGCTCCGGTCACTAAATAATTGGTTGGAAAAGTTTCAATTTTTTTTGCGGTTTGATTGCCGGGTTTGACTTCCAATGTATAATGCGTGGTTTTTTGGCTCAGCCATTCTTTGGTGAAAAGATGCAATTTCCCGTTGTAATAAAACATTGCTTCACAATCAAAATCGGTTTTGTTGCTTGCTAATGCGAAATCTTTTTGTTCGGGAAAATGAAATTCTATGCTTTTGGCTTCCACCGAAATTTCATCATCATTCGTTTCCAATACGGACAATGGAAAATAATAAATCGTCAGGTCTTTTCGGTTGCCATCATTGTTGCCAAAATCCCCAATGAACGCATGTTTATTGCCGAAAGTTATTTCTTCCCAATCCATATTTTTAGCATTGACGATTTTCACGGTTTGCACAATTTTTCCATTTTCGGGATTGATTTTGTACAATTCTGCTTTGCCGCCGCTGTCGTTTACACTCCAAAAATGTTCTGTGTGGTATCCGAGGGTGGAAACTTCCTTGAGCTTGTCGGGCAACTTGATTTTCATTAATTTATAATTCTCAATATCCAGCGTGTCCATCTTCATTTGTGCCGACAACAAACCGGAAAAAAGAAAAATAATTATCAGATTTTTAATCATTTTGGAATTTCGCTTTTGCCGGTCAAAGATATTATTTATCACAGAATTGAACAAAGGATTAAATCAACCGGATTAATCGGCATTTCAAAATATGTTTACCACCAATACTTTGGGTAAATATCAGGGATTGGGTTTCGCTTTCACGGAGATTGAATTTCTGTCGGATTTCTTTTACCGACAAAGGATAATTTTTTGAAATCACATGAAAGCTTTCATTATTGATTTGATTTTTGGGTTTATGGATGGTTTCTGATATTTCAAAAATTTTGCCCGGAAAATTATTGATAATTTCATCTGAAGTATAGAGATGCGTGCTTTTTGCCAATTTTTTAAGTTGAAATTTTTGACCAATGAATTGGAAAGCCCCTGATTTCATCAAAGCGGAATTGGGTTCATAAATAAATTTCAATGGGTCGGAAAAATCTGAAACCGCGGTTTTCTCGGCTTCCCATTTGAAGGTGAATGCCGGATGATTGGACAACAAATTGACAGCGATAATGGTTGGTGATTCCCTTGGTTCTACTTTGCAAATGACAATCAATTCTTTCACCTCATTTTTCACGGCAACGATATGAATTTCATCGATATTCGGAATTTCAGTCATCAGTTGTTTTAAATCAGACAAGGGAGAAAGTTTGAGCATTACCGTTGCTGAACGCTGCAAAAATTCATCCATCCGGCCCGTAATATCAGGTTCAAGTTCTTTCAACAGAAATTTTCTTTGTGAACCGCTTCTTCGTGAAGGATCCAAATAAATCACATCCCAATACAAATTTTGATTTTCAGCTAAATATTGTTCAAAATCTGTTGTGATGTATTGTAAATTACTTTGATTCAATATTTTGTAATTGTATTTTGAAATTTGCGCCAATTCTGTGTTTTTCTCTAAAGCCGTAACTTTTTCAAAATTTTTCGCAAAAGCAAAAGCATCTATGCCCATGCCTGCCGTCAAATCAATTAAAGAATTTCCTGAGGTCAGTTTGGATTTATAATTCGCAGTGGTTTCAGAAGAGGCTTGTTCAAGGTTGACGGAAGGTGGGTAATAAATGCCCGAGGTTTTGTACAAAAACGGAAATTTAATTTTTGCGGTTTGCAAACCTTTTAATTGTTGTACGAGTTCGGCAGAAGAAATCCCTTCAAACGGTGATTTTTTCAAGGAAATAGCATGGCAATCTGCTGCCATATTTTCATGCAGAAAATCCTGAACATCTTTTTTTAAAATTAAATCATTCATTTAAAAAAATATTTTGCCGATGATTTCCCCGACGATTTTTTTCTGTAACCGTTGTAGTTTTCGATGAATTATTTTGATACTATCAGAAATGTGTTCTGTTTCAGTCAAAATTTTGATTTAAAGATTTCTTGTGATGCTTTGCACAATTTTATATTCCGAGAAAAATTCTTTCAAAACCACCCTCAAAACAGTATAAGCCGGCACAGCGACCGCTATGCCAATGATGCCGAACAGGATGCCGCCAATCAGAATGACAATGAAAATTTCAAGTGGATTGGAGCGCACACTGCGCGAATAAATCAAAGGCTGATTGATGAAATTATCCCAAACATGAGTGAGCAGATACCAGAACATAATCCACAAAACCGTGGGTACCACTTCTGTTCGGAAGTCTAATCCAAGACCATGCAAATCACTGATACACAAGCTGGACATGATGACGCCGCCCAACAGCGGGCCGATGTAAGGCAAGGGATTGAGCAAGGCGCAAAGCAATGCAATGACCGCAGCATAATTGATGCCGAAGGAAAGCAGAATGATAAAATAAAAGGTGAACATGATAATCACCTGCAAAGTCAGCCCAATGAAGTATCGGGAAAGCAAATCTTTGGTTGTATTCAAAACATTTTCAAAACGGTTTTCCTCTCCATTTGGTGCGATGGCCACGATCATTTTGTTGAATAAATCGCGGTCTTTCAAGAAGAAAAATGTAATGAAAACCACCGAGAATCCATCCAAAAGTACCATGCCCAATGCAGAAATCGAATCCCCGAAAACCCTTGATAGATTTTTACTGCTTACGCTTTGCACTGCCTGATTCAGATAATCTTCCAAAAACGGCATATTCAGGAATCCCATGGACTCCGACAATAATTTAAACTGATTGGAGATGGCATCCTCAAACCGGTCTAAGTGTGTGAAATTTCCAAAAAACCGATAGGGTTCATTCAAAACCAGTGAAATAAACAAACTCACGAAAGCGATTAGCAGAAAGATAAACAACAAAATCGTGAAAACCGCACCGATGGAATTGGGGATTTTCAACCTTTCGTTCATGAAATTCATCAGCGGGCGACCAATCATCGTCAGCACAAAGGCGATGGCGAGATAAGCAAAAATCGAGCGGATGATCCACAGGAAATAAATGGTCAGACAAATCAGTGCCGCAATCCCGATTGCCCGCAAAATTCCGTATGAAAGCTGTTTCGGTGTCATTGGATGGTGTCTGCGGTATTTAGGTTCGTAGAGTCAGTTTCAATTTTTTTAACTTTTCGTTCTTCCACAATGAAAACATCTTCATTTTCTTTTCGCAGATAATGCTTTTCTCTGGCGATTTTTTCTAAGGCATCGGGATCGGTTTTCATTTTTAGGATTTGTTCATTTTCCTGTTCGAGTTTTTCTTTGTAGTATTTTTCCTGCTGGGTCAATTCCTTGATTTCTTTGTCTAAATCCCGATGAATGAAATACGAATTCTGATCGAAGAAAACCATCCAGACCAAGAATAAAACAAAGACAATCAGGTATTTATTCAGAAAGAATCGATACCATCTGCCACTTCTTTTTTCTTCTTCCTGCTGATTTTTCATCTTCATTGATTTACATTTGGGCTGACTTTATCCCGAATCAAAGTTGCAAGTACACGAATGGCTGCATCATTGTCTTTTCTCATGTTGGGAACAATGATGTCTGCATACATTTTCGAGGGTTCAATAAACTGTTCATGCATCGGTTTCAGCGTAGTTCGGTAGCGGTTCAGGACTTCTTGCAAATCCCTGCCGCGTTCGCTGATGTCTCGTTGAATCCTGCGAATCAGGCGTTCATCGGAATCTGCGTGTACAAATATTTTCAAGTCAAATAAATTGCGCAGTTCCCGGTGGGTCAGCACCAAAATTCCTTCCACGATGACCACTTCTTTGGGGTGGGTGAGTATGAATTCGTCGGTACGACCGTGTGTGATGAAGGAATAGACCGGCTGCTCCACATTGTTTCCGTTTTTCAGTTCCATGACATGTTCGCAGAGCAAATCAAAATCAATGGATCTGGGATGATCGAAATTGATGAGTTTTCTTTCATCGAATGACAATTCTTTGTGATTGCGGTAATAGTTGTCTTGGGAAACGACCAGTACGTTTTCATCATCTAAGTTTTCAAGAATCTTACGTACAACGGTGGTTTTTCCGGAGCCTGTTCCACCTGCAATACCGATAATCAGCGGATTAATCTTCATTTGGAAACACTTCTTTTTCTTTATAAAATTTGGGCATTTTCTTCAAAATATAAACATCTAACAAAGCCTTGACGCGTGCGAAATATTCCCGGGTCATGGTCATTTTTCCGTAATTTTCCGGCACATCTTCAGCGTTGAATCCCAAGGCGTAAATATCGTTATTTTTAGCAATAAAAAGGGCGCGTTCATTTTGGAATTTTTGGGAAATGACCGTGAGTGAATCCTGTCCGAAAACTTCTTTGGCGCGGATTACTGAATCCAGCGTGCGAAATCCTGCGAAATCTTCTACAATTTTTTCTTCGGGAATTCCCAATTTCATCAAATGTTTTTTCATGTCGCGGGTTTCATTGTATTCGGGAATGGAATTATCACCGCTGACGATGATGAAATCGATTTTTCCGGCTTCAAACAAGCGGTAAGCTGCTTCCATTCGGTATTTGAAATACAGGTTTTCACCGCCGCCGCGGACGCGTTTGCTTGTTCCGAAAACCAATCCTACCTTGTTGCCGGGAATACTTTCCGGTGTATCAAAAGTCAGGTTTTCTGCTTGTCGCTGTACCCAGTAATTTGAAAATATCAATGAAGCCGTTATCAGGATGATACATCCCAAAACGAGTTTCCAGAATCGCCGGAAAATTGTTTTTAATCTTTTGTTCAAATCCCTAATATTTTGAAGCTGCGTTCAATTTCGAGCCAATTTACAACAAAGGGATTAATTCTTGAAATTGAATTGGTCTTTTATTTTAACTTCAAGGGTACTCTGTTGCTGTAGATTGTGCCGTGAAAGATTTGGATGTTGTTTTTGATGAATAATTCTTATAGACAAAATATTTTTTTATTGACTCATTTCAACTTTCTAGAGTGTTCAAACCAATCCAAAATTAAAAAGAATTAATAAAAAACATCTCAGCATCTTCTCTTTTTGCTGTATTCTCAATGATAAACTCCAAATCCTCATTATTTTTATACGCTATATTCATTTTTTTTAACTCTTCTTGTAATTTCTTTCTGTCTTGCGTTTTAAATAAATAATAAAAAGTAAAATTTAAAATATCGTCTTGCGTATATTCATTACTGTAAATCTTCTTTTGCATAATCAGTAGAGCTTTATTGATATTCTTATTAAAATTTAAAGTGTCCTTTATCTTAAAATTTAAAATGGCTTTATAAAAATAACGCACATGGTCATCTTCTGCTAATTTTATTTGCGCATCCATTATGTCAAGTGCATCAACATATTTTTCTTGTTTAAAGTAAATTTTCGATTTTAAAAAAAGTGATTTTTGATCTTGACAATTTTCAATTAATTTTAAGGCTTTGTCATAATCACGCTCGCTAAAAACAACATTGAAAGCTTTTTCATTTGCTAATTCACAATCAATATTGTTTTTGCAGTGTGAAACGAATATCAATATGAGGAATGATAAAAATATTTTCATTTTCTTTAATAATTTAAATTATAGAGCAAACTTCCGCTTACTACTCCTGCAATAAGCCAAAATCTATAAAATTATTGATGTATTAATTTTCATGGTATTTAGTCCGTTGGCTGCGTTTAGCTTCATTTTGACCGAGCTAACTACACGCGCTACGCCGTCTTTTTTATGAATGAAAGTCTCTTTTCCACAAAAGTAATCATTAAAAGCAAAACACCGGTTGCTTCAATTGTATTTGATGGGTTGTTTAAGGGCTTATGCAGTAACACCCGGCCAGAAAATTTTGAATTATTAAATTTGAATGAAAATTGAATTTCGTATTAATAAATTCGATATTTTTGTTCGACTGGCTCAAAAGAATGATTTTGTAGTCATTAAAGAGTCTTAACTAAATTAAACCTTATGAGAAATTTTTACATGAAAGCCAATACCGGAATTCAGGATTTCCGTTGGCACGCAAGTCTGAAAAAGATTTTTTTTCTTTTTCTTTTAATGGTTATTTGCGGGCAATTTTCTTTTGCCCGATCTGTATTTCACACCAATTATCAAGGTCAAAATGCAATTGTTTTTTATCCGGTAGAATTAAATCGGGAGGTATTGCAAAATCCCGAAAAAGCAGTTTCAATACCTGATTATCAACAGTTTGCGCCTGTGTTTTATGCTGATGAAGGGGTCGATAATCCGGATGTTATTTATCTGAATGCTACCCACATCAATGTGAATTTACCGGAGCATCAATTGGCAAAATATGCCGGGGAACAACAATTTGATGGCAAAAAGATGTTTCTAATCAAATTTTCAGGTGCCATACAAAATGAATGGTATCGAATGATGACCGCTTCCGGGGCGCAAGTCATTGATTATATCCCGAGTTATTCCTATTTGATTTATGCCGATCAAAATGCTGCGGAACAAATTAAAGAACATTCTTTGGACAGGAAATCCGGAATTCAATGGTTTGGAGAATATTTGCCGGCACACCGAATTTCTCAAGAGATTCACAAAGTTATTCAACAAGGGAAAGTGAGTCAGCATCAGCAGACTGCATACCTGTTATCAATTCAGTTGTTTAATGACCCTGAAGCCAATTCCAAAACAATGGATTTATTGGAAAGAAATAAAATTCCGGGAACTACAATACAAATTCAAAAAGTAGCGCATTATATAAATATTGTGGTTTCATTGGATTTACAACAATTACAGAATATTGCACAACAAAACGATGTCATTTCAATTCAACCCTACATTACACCTACCAAAAGTGATGAGAGCCAAAACATCATCATGACAGGAAATCTGAATGGCAATATCCCCAATCAAGCGAATTATTTAACCTATCTTGCAGATCATGGGTTTACGCAGGAGCAGTTTGAGACTTCAGGCTTTGTGGTCAATGTTGCTGATGACGGTTTAGATGCTGGTTCTATTGGTAATGTACTCAATCCATCCCGTCATTTTGGATTGTTTAAAATGGGGGATACATCTCAAAATTCAAGGGTAGCTTTTGTCCATAAAGCAGGGAATGCTACCGATGCAGATACAAGAGGTTGCGCTGGACACGGAAATCTGAATGCGCATATTATTGGCGGTTATATACCAGACGACTTATTAAGCAATTCCAATCATACGGATGCGAATGGGTTTCGTTATGGATTAGGCGTTGCGCCATTTGTTAAATTAGGTAGTTCTGTTCTATTTAATTCCAATGGAAATTGGACTAACGGTAATTTTACGAGTATTGAATCCAATTCCTATCAAAAGGGTGGAAGAATTAGTTCAAATAGTTGGGGAGCCCCGGTTGGAGGTAGATATAATAGCGATTCTCAGGCTTATGATTATTTAGTTAGAGATGCTCAACCGACAGGATCTGGTTTTCCGCAATCCGGAAATCAAGAAATGGTCATTGTTTTTTCTGCCGGAAACAGTGGGAGTTCATCTCAAACGATAGGTTCCCCTGGAACTGCAAAAAATGTAATCTCAGTCGGAGCCAGTGAAGGCGTTAGAGCCTTTGGAGGATCCGATGGATGTGGTGTTCCCGACAGTGGTGCCAATAGTGCCAATGATATCGCCAGCTTCTCAAGTCGCGGTCCTTGTATAGATGGGCGTACCAAACCGGATATTGTAGCACCGGGTACACATATAACCGGCGGCGTATTTCCATCTTCTGTTTCAAACCCTATAGCAGGAGCTGGTACTGCCGATCCTTGTTTTGATGGAAACGGTGTTTGTGGTGGTACAGGCGGTTCAAACTTTTGGCCCTTAAGCCAACAATGGTACACCGCATCTTCAGGAACCAGTCATTCGGCACCTGCGGTTGCTGGATTTTCAGCTCTCATCCGACAACATTTCATCAATAAAGGATGGAATCCTCCAAGTCCTGCAATGACAAAGGCTTTGATTATGAACAGTGCAGGATATATGAATGGGGTTGGTGCCAATGATAATTTATTTTCAAACAATCAAGGGATGGGAATGGTTAATATGAATAATTATTTTTCAAATATTGACAATCCCAACATCATCCGAGATCAGCTTGCCTCCGATATGTTTACGGCTTCCGGTCAAGAGTTTAATGGAAGTTATTTCATTGTCGATACCTCCAAGCCCACCAGAATTACTCTCGTTTATTCGGATAAACCAGGTTCAACTACCGGAAATGCCTATGTCAATAACCTTGATTTGGAGGTAATTGCTAACGGAACAGTATATAAAGGAAATGTATTTTCAGGTGCTTTTTCCATTTCTGGCGGAACTGCTGATGAGAAAAATAATGCAGAAAGTGTATTTCTTCCGCCCGGATTTTCAGGAAACATTCAAGTCAAAGTCAAAGCAATCAACATAGCCGGGGATGGCGTACCTAACAATGGGACACCTTTAGATCAGGATTTTGCCTTAATCATCAATAATGTTACTGAAGTTGAAATCCCTTGTAGTGGTGTACCGGAAGCTGGGGAAGTTGATGTTACACCTTATCAGGGTGAACCAGGTTCTTCTTATACTATTTCTTCAATCGGCGGTGCTACAACTGGGTCGGGATTAACTTATCAATGGCAATCAAAAACCAACGATGGGGAATGGGTTAACGAAGGAGAATTGACTAATTCTTTATCAAATTTCAACGCAACCGCACCAGACAACATAGGTGATATAGTTGAATGGAAAATTATAGTTACTTGTCTTGACTCAGGGGAATCAGTAGAATCAACTACTGCCACCTTCACAGTTGTTGATTCTTGCACTTGGACAGTGCATGTTTGGGATGATTATTGGGGGGACGAAGTGGAATGGGAATTGAGAGATTCTTTCGGAGGAGTATTGCTTTTCAATTCAGATTACGGTAACGGTTATGATGAAACTATAAGTATTTCACACGTAGGACCAGTAATCTTTTGGATTTCTAATGTGGGGACATTTAATGACAACAAACCTAATTTCACGGTTTCCAATGGAGTGGAAATAGTAGTAAGCGGAGAGCTACTTACACCAACAAGTTTTATGTCCGATCCCTTGCTCTGTGATTCAGAACCAACTTCTTGTCCTGATTTAAGCGAAGCTCCTGAGAATGTATCTTTCGAAGACAGCGTTTGTCAGGAAGGCTGTGAAGTTAGCGGCGGGATGATTTACGCCCCTTCAAGCGAAGCTCCGGCAGATGCACACATCGAATATTCAACCGATGGCGGCACCACTTGGAGTACAGAATTACCGGTTTACAATCAGACCGAATCAATGAGCATCATCA
>JBBAEI010000010.1:0-84001 GCA_041656055.1 Weeksellaceae bacterium | reverse complement strand
TGCGAGCAAAGAAGTGATTCAAAAATATGTTGAAAATCAGGGAAAAAAGAAAGAATATAAAGAAGTCTATTCAGGGCAACTTAAATTGTTTTAATACCTCGTGGGCTTGCCCCGAGGTAGTTTATTACTCAAAATAATTTTCGGTCCTTTCTTAGAAGTTGTCACTAATCCGACTTTATTGCCAAACTCGTATTGTTTATGAGCTTTTCCTTTTGCTATGCATTTTGTAAATGGTTTATGAAGGCTATAAACCTTGTCTTTATCCTGTCTTTTTTGTGTTACAACTTTTTTGTAAAAATCAAGTTGCTTCTGGTACATTTCCTTTTGGGATTCATTAAAATTTCTTTCTAATTCCCGAATAAGTCGCAAAGAAATGGTTTGTAATTTTTTATTTGCTTTTTTAGCCTTTTTCATTCGTTTGGGATGTTTGCTATTGTAGGTTTGACGAACTAATTCTTTGCTGACTCTGACATAAGTCTGACGTTGTGTTATGTTTTCTTCTTTCGCAATTTTATTACATCGGTCAATTACTTTTTTGCGAAGTTTTGCATCGGTAGGAAACGTGATGTTGTTTCCTTGAACGGTTGTGTCTGACAAGGTTTGTTTAAAATATGATTTAGGAAGTTTGTGTAAATGAACACTATAGGCAAATATTTTCTCCATCCCTTCCTCGCCAATGCGTTTCCTGAAATGGACAAAATTACTAGGGTCGCAAGGGAATTCATGTTGAAAAATGACCTCTCCGGTAAAGTACTGCATGTACGGATTTGTTACCCATGCTTTTGCTAAAGTTTCATCACCTAAATTGTAAATTCTTTTAAGCATCAGGCACCCAACCATGAATCTAATGGGCATACTTCGTGTTCCCTTTTTTGAATAAAGCGATGAGAATTCTTTCTCAAAATAATTCCAATCGATTTTATCAGCAAGAAGAAAAAGTTCGTGCTTCATGTTGATGAAATCTTTTAAAGACGGTGAAAATAAATCACGTTGTTCATTTGGACTTTTTCCTAACATTATTGCAAGATTTATGACTATAAAGATAAGAAAACTTGTAATATGAAACAAGGAAAAATGAGCCTAACATATTAACAATTAGTTGTTTATATCTTGTTTAAGGAGGGACTAATTATACAAGGATAACATCTTTGAATATATTTATAAGAATACAGTAAATAAATTAATTTATTTTTGAGTTATAGTATTCATTTCCATCAATTCTCAATCAAAGATCAGCTCATTATTTTTATAATCAAATGTGTATTTGCCAAATTTACTTAAAACACTTTGACCTAAAAGCATTGGAGCATCTAACGAATTAGAAATACTACAAGTAACATTACTAATTATTTTATTGCCAATTTTTACTGACTTAAGATTGAATCTCATACTTTTTGCTGTTGTCCCATCAGCAAATTTATAATAGGCTCCCGGCAACCAATCATTTTCTGTTATTGTTCCAGTTTTAACTAAGGTTAATGCTATTTCAGGTGTTATACTAACATCGGATGCTCCACTATCAAAAACAAAATCTATATCAAGTACATTATTTAATTTCACAGGCACAAAATAGATATCGTGCTCTTTTTTCAGTTTTATTCTATTATAAGATACTTTTCCCCTAACAACATTTAGCGTTTGTAGAATGTTTGGTTGATTTTCATTGATTTGTAATGACTTTTCAAAAAAAGGAATTGCTTTTTCCTCCTGATTAAATAGCATATAAGCAACTCCTAAATCTCTATTTACAATGTATGAATTTGAATCATATTTTAAAGAATTAAGGTAATTCTCAATTGAGTTTTGAAAAATATTTTCAGCGTGCATGAAATTCTTTTCTTTCTCTATTACAGCTTTTTCTAAATATGCATTTCCTAAATAATAGTAAACAGAACTTAAATAATCTGTCGAAATACTATCTTCATCCTTTGATAGGTTCAAAAAGTATTCAAAATCCGAAATTGCGCCATCGAGATCAGCATTATTTTTTCTCAGCTTTGCTCGTCCTCTGTAAAAAAAAGAATAATCTCCATATCCCAATTGTATAGCTTGGTCGAGAATAACTATCGCTTCTTCGTATTTTTCTAAATGAACTAGGCACTCACCCAGTAGAGGAATAGAAGGTTTATAACCAACTCTTTCATTTTGTAACGCACTTACAAAATACTTAGATGCTTGAACATAATTATATTTATGCATGTATGAAAGACCAAGAAAAAAATCAAGTTCTTCAGTTTGCGTTTTGTTTCTTAAAAGTTCAAATGTTTTATCTTCTAATTTCTGATAATCACCCGATTTATAATATTTAGAAAGTTCTTGAATGTCATCGGATGTTAAATTATTGTTTTGTTGTATCTGCGAATAACTAATGCTACAAAAGAGAATGTATAAACAACTTAGTAGTATTTTTTTCATTCTTTTTAAATTTAAATAAATAACTTTTGGATTCTTTAATTTTAATATTGATTTTTTCAACTTAATTATTAAACTTTAATTAATTGAATTTTTAACACCAATCAAAAATAAGAAAAGTATTTTAAATAAAATCCATACGAATTTAATTGCAATAATAAACCTTTAACAAAAACACATCTCCGATTTCACCGAAGACATTGTCTTTTTTGAGTTCAAAAACCTCATTTGTACTACTGTATTCAATATGAGTTTCCTGATAATCACGGCATAATTCGTCAAAATATTCATTGACTTGTTTAATTTTCTCACCAACCTCTCTTTCAATTTCTTCTGAAGTTCCGGTGGCATGATATTGAAATCCAGTCGGGTCGTTATTGATAAGATAGTTTAAGGTTTCAGCGTTTACAAAGACTTCATGAAAATCATCATTTATAATGGCTTTGGTCAACCAGTTAATTTCACTCAAATCATTGATTAAATCCAGAAAATCATCTTTTGGACAAAACAGATTTCCATCGCTTTGGTATTCATTCAGGATTTCATCTGAATAATCATAACTATCTAAATCAACCGTATAACCGGCATTAAAAATATTCACTCTTAAACCTATATAATCACCAGTTTCCGAAAGTACATTTTTCAGATTTTGCATATTGATTTTATTGATAATTCCGCTAATGTTTTCTCTTGTTATCATCGTTTTAAATTTTAGCATTCAACATTAATTTTCAATTCACTCAGTATATCTTCATCGCTGAGACTTTGTATAATAAAGCTGAGAATCTTTGAATCTTTCACATACTTTTTCAATTCTTGCAATAGAAACATAGAATCCATTTTTTCGTAATGAATTTCTGACCTGTCTTGCAGTTCTTCCGCAATAGTTTGTTAATACGGTTTTTTCAGTAGTTTGAATCTGAAAGTCCATATCAAGTTTGTAATTTGAATCTTTTTTAAATTTTCTTGTCGTTCTCATAATTGAAGAATTTTAATGATTAAAGCATTTATTGTTTTTGTGCCTTTTCCATTGAAAAATCAAGTGCCTTTAAAAAGCGAAGCGGGAAATGAAATTGCGGAAGGCTTCCCCCCGGAATACCCAATTTCATTTTTTTAAAGAGAACTGATTTTTAAGAGCTTTGCACAAGAAAAACGGAATGGCTTTATTGATTCTTAGAGATAGAATGAAAGATTTTTAGAAGCAGTAAGATATTTTGAAAATGTCCTGAAAAAACAAAAAGCACAGTTTAAAAAAACTATGCCTTTTTTACATTCAGTCCCCGATTTAGTCCCCGATTTTGTTAATTCGTTGACTTTCAGAGTTTTTTGCAGAGAGGAAGGGATTCGAACCCTCGATACGGTTACCCGTATACTACCTTTCCAGGGTAGCCTCTTCAACCACTCGAGCACCTCTCTGTTTGGGTTTGCAAATGTAATGGATTTTTTAAAATTTAAAACTGTTTTTAAACTTCTTGCTGTAAATTGTTGATTTACCACTTTTATCTTTTGGTCAGTTCACCTCTCAGATTGGTTTCGTAAGCTATTTTGAAAGCTTCTCCTTGCAATCCTTGTCCCAAAAGATGAATGGTTTTGGCGACGGATGCTTCCGTGGTCAGGTCATAACCGTTGACCGCGCCGATTTCACGAAATATTTCACTGGTTTCATATTGACCGATGCGCACCATCCCACCTGCGCATTGTGTATTGACGATGAAAATCAAGCCTTCTTCCGCCTTTTGTCTTAATTGTTTTTTCAGCCATTCATGGGAGAAAATATTTCCTGCGCCAAATGCCTCTATAATTATGACTTTCAGTTTTTTAACTGACAATATGCCGTTGACGAAAGCTTCGTCCATGCCCGGAAAAATTTTCATCAGCCCGAGCCGGGTATCCATCTTTGAATTCATTGAAAAGGGCAACTTCTTTTCCGGCTGCCAAAGCAAGTGGGAGCGGACATCTAACCGGATTCCGGATTCACCCAATATCGGATAATTCGGAGAAGCGAAAGCATCAAAATTCTCTGCATTGATTTTGGTGGTACGGTTGGCACGCAACAATTTGTATTCAAAGTAAATACATACTTCCTGTATGACCGGAACACCGTTTTCGCGCAGCGAAGCAAAATGAATGGATGTTATCAGGTTTTCCTTGGCATCGGTTCGCAAATCTCCCACCGGTAGCTGAGAGCCGGTAAAGATAACTGGTTTTTGCAATCCATTGAGCATGAAGCTTAGTACAGAGGCCGAATAGGCCATGGTGTCGGTGCCGTGAAGAATGACAAAACCATCATAGGATTCATAATTTTCATTCAGGATATTTCCAAGATTTTGCCAATGCAAGGGATCCATATCCGAAGAATCAATCGGCGTTTGAAATCCGGTAAAATGAATGTCGCTGTCAATCAGTTTTAATTCCGGAATTTGTCCAATCAGGTTTTCAAAATCGAAGGGTTTTAGTGACTGGCTTTCGTAATCCTTTGTCATTCCGATGGTTCCGCCGGTGTAGATCAACAAGATTTTGGTTTTCATTTTCATCCTTTATAAGGAGGCAAGTTAGAATTTTTAAATGATTATGACAATAGCTTGTAGGGCATGATTCATTTTTCATGTTAGCACAATTTTTTTCTGAAAATCACACCTTATGGAACAGTTATTGTTAAAATTTACCTTGTATAACCAAAATCTAAAAACATTATGGGATTATTTTCATTTATCAAAAATGCCGGCTCCAAAATTTTTGGAGGGGCAGATTCGCCTGAAGAAAAAGCAGAAAAAGTCAGAGGGCACGTAGAACAATTTGGATTTGATTTGTCACAGATTTCCTTTGTGGCGGAAGACGATAAAATCAGGGTGAGCGGAACCGCTAAGAATTTGGATGAAAAACAAAAAATATTGGCAACCGCTGGAAATGTGGACGGCGTAGACGGGGTAGAAGATGATTTAATACTTGCCGAGCCCTTGAAATTCGAATTTCCTGATTTTTCAAAAACCATGTACACAGTGAAAAGTGGCGACAATTTGTCCAAAATCTCGAAAGAAGTTTACGGCAACCCAAATCTTTATAACAAAATCTTCGAGGCCAATCAACCCATGTTGAAGCATCCCGACAAGATTTATCCCGGGCAGGTATTGTATATTCCGCCTCAGGAAATTAATGAATAGCCGGATACCATACTACAAAGCATATTTATCTTTGATTCAGTAAACTAAAATTAACAAATATTCGTTACTAACTAATAACAATAAAAAACTTTTCATGAGATTATCAGTTTTAACCGTAGCTGTATTGGCTACAATCTTTTTAACAAGTTGTGTTTCCCAAAAGAAATACGACGAACTGCAAAGCGAATTTAACAGTGTTTATTCTCAGAATCAAGGCTGTCAGACAGAATTGGCAGCAGCGAAATCTCAGGTTTCCAGTTTGAGGGAGCAGTTGGCTTCAGAACAAAATCATCTTGCCGCACTGCAAACTTCACTCCAAGAGTGTTTGGCTGGCAGCAAGCAGGGAGGAGCAAACATTTCAAAGTTGGTTGACGAAATCAATGCTTCCAATAAATACATCAAGCATTTGACAGAAATCACCCGTAAAAATGACTCTTTGAATATGGTGTTGACCAATAATTTGACCCGCTCACTGAGCAGAGAAGATTTGAGAGACGTGGATGTTCAGGTGTTGAAGGGTGTGGTTTATATCTCGCTTTCCGACAATATGTTGTACAAATCAGGAAGCTATGAAATCAGCTCAGCAGCCAATGATATTTTGGCTAAAATTGCGAAAATCATCAAAGATTATAGAGATTATGATGTGTTGATTGAAGGAAACACCGACAATGTGCCGATTTCCCGCGAAAACATCCGTAACAACTGGGATTTGAGTACGTTGCGCGCATCTTCAGTTGTTCAGGCATTGCAAAATCAACACGGCGTAGATCCCAAGCGTTTGACTGCTGGTGGTCGTGGTGAATACAACCCTGTTGCTACCAACGATACGGAAGCCGGTCGATCTAAAAATAGAAGAACACAGATTATCATCACACCAAAATTAGATGAGTTTATGGAATTGATTGGGCAAGGGCCTGAAACACAGGAATAAGAATCAATCAGTATTCAACAGAAAAATAGCGGGCTTTTTATGAAGGTCCGCTTTTTTTTGTTGCCAGTAGCGTATGCTTTGGGTTTTGATGAATTCATCGGTCAAAGTGAGATTAGCGGCCACGCAAAGCAAAGTATCGGGTCGGCAGTATTTCATCAAATCATCTAAAAGTTGATTGTTTCTGTATGGCGTTTCCATAAAAATCTGGGTACAATTATTTTTCCGGCTTTCAGCTTCTAATTGTAGAATTGCATTTTTACGTTCGGATTTATCTATCGGCAGATAAGCATGAAATTTGAACTGCTGCCCATTCAATCCTGAAGCCATCAATGCGAGCAAAATAGAAGAAGGCCCTATTAATGGAATTACCCTGATGTTATGTTGATGTGCCAGCCGAACCAATGCTGCACCCGGATCTGCAACTGCCGGAAGACCGGCTTCGGATAAAATGCCCAAAGATTCATTTCTCTCAAAAAGTTTGACCAATTCTGAGAGTTCTTCGGTTGTGGTATGTTTGTTCAGAATATGGATTTCTAATTCGGATTGTTTTTTTTCCGGTAAAACAGTTTTGATAAATTTCCGGGCAGATTTCTCATTTTCAACGATAAAAATACGGATTTGCGTTAATATCTCAAGATTGTAGGGTGGCAGGCTCCGGTTGAAATCTCCTTCTCCAAGCAAAGTCGGAATCAGATAAATTTCCGTTTTCATGGCCGTTCAAATTGCGCTTTAATGGCATCAGTGGCTTTATCCAGCATTCGGTAAACTTCTTCAAACTCCTGTTCTCCACCGAAATAAGGATCAGGTACATCGTCGTTTTCAAGTATCATGCGGACTTTTTGTCTGTGTGCATCTTCTTGGGCCAATGCCATGACATCGTTATAATTGGAACGATCCATGACATAAATTAAGTCGAAAGTTTCAAAGTCATCTGTGCTGAATTTTCTCGCCCGCAGTCCGGTGATATCGATTCCGTTTTTTCGGGCTACTGCAATGGAACGCTTGTCAGGTGGTTGATTTATATGCCAACCACCTGTACCCGCTGAATCAACGATGAAGCGATCATCGAGTTTTGATTGAAGTATGCCTTCTGCCAATGGAGAGCGGCAGATATTTCCCAAACATATCATTAAAATCCTCATAATGAATGCTTATTCAGAGCCGATTTTGCGATTCAAATCTTCCACATATCCCCGGAAAACCTTATCTGTCTCTGATAAGTTCTTTACTGTTTTGCAAGCGTGAAGCACGGTCGCATGGTCTCTTTTTCCAATTTTGGAACCGATGCTGGACAAGGATGCTTTGGTGTACTTTTTTGCAAAATACATGGCAAGCTGTCGGGCTTGCACTACATCGCGTTTTCGGGTTTTGGATTGTACGAGGTCAATCGGGATTTTGAAATAATCGCAGACCAAATTTTGGATGTAATCAATAGAAATTTCCTTGCGCGTATTGGTAATAAAATTGGAAATCGTTTTTTTGGTCAATTCAATGGTGATTTCTTTTTTATTGAGCGTCGCCTGTGCAATAATCGAATTCAGGCTGCCTTCCAGTTCACGGATATTGGTTTTGATATTTTGCGCAATGTATTCCATCACTTCTTCGGAAATCTCAATCCCGTCGCCCTCAATTTTATGTTTCAAAATGGCAAGTCGGGTTTCAAAATCCGGTACCTGCAAATCTGCTGACAATCCCCATTTGAAACGGGAAATCAACCGCTGTTCCATATCCTGAATGTCCACCGGCGGTTTATCCGAAGTCAAAATAATTTGTTTGCGATTTTGTTGCAAATGATTGAAAATGTGGAAAAAAGCTTCCTGTGTTCCTTTTTTACCGGACAGGAAATGCACATCATCCACGATGAGAATGTCAATCATCTGGTAAAAGTGGATGAAATCATTGCGGTTATTGCTGCGCATGGCGTCAATGAACTGTTGCGTGAATTTCTCCATAGAGACGTAAAGCACCGTTTTGTCGGGATGTTTCTCTTTGGCGTCTAATCCTATGGCATGAACTAAGTGGGTCTTCCCCAAACCGGTGCCGCCGTATATAAATAATGGATTGAAGGAGGTTCCGCCCGGGCGTTTGGCTACAGCCAATCCCGCAGAACGCGCCAAACGGTTGGTTTCTCCTTCGATGAAATTTTCAAAATTCAGCAAGGGATTTAATTGGGAATCAATTTTTATTTTCTGAAGCCCGGGAATGATGAATGGATTTTTCACCTTTCTGCTGTCTATGGGCATCGGTGCGTCCACTTCCTGGGGTTTTGGTTTTTCGCGGTTAGAACTGGGAATTCTGACGGTATAAGGATCTTTTCCGGATAATTTTTGATCCATAACTATGCTGTAAACCAACTTTGCGTCTTTGCCAAGTTCTTTTTGTAAACTTACTTTCAGTAATTTGATATAATGTTCTTCAAGCCATTCATAAAAAAATTTACTCGGGACTTGAATGGTTAAAATGTCATTCGTTAATTTAATGGGCACAATCGGAGAAAACCAGGTATTGAAAGCCGGCTCCTGAATATTATCTTTGATAAATTCTAAGCAATTTCTCCAAACCGATTCCGCAGTCTTCTTCATAGTTTATTCTAAATATATTGGTATTGTAAGGTAATTTACAAATTGTTTCTACTAAGATAGCAGGTTTTTTGAACAAAGCAAAAATGGTCATAATTTTTGGTAAAAAAAACTTTTAGGGTATTGACTTTTTAAGAATATATTTGTATAAGTTTAAGCAAAACTTAATATGATTTTAACATCTATTTCTATACGTGTGAGATATGGCGAAACTGACCAAATGGGGATTGTGCATCACGGAAATTATCCTGCATATTGTGAGGTCGCAAGAATTGAATTTTTCAGGAAAATCAATTTGCCGTACAAAGATATGGAGGAAAATGGCATCATCCTACCGGTAACAGAACTTTCTTTGAAATTTCATAAATCCGCTTATTTTGATGACTTGCTCACGGTTCAAACCCGCTTGAAAGAGATTCCGGGCGGAGTTCGTATCAAGTTGTATTACAGTATTTTCAATGAGAATGGAGATTTATTGACCACAGCGGATACCACTTTGGCTTTTTTGGACAAAATCACGCGCAAGCCCATTCGGTGTCCGGAATTCATCATCCAAAGGTTGAAAGAAGTTGAAGAAATCCAATTGCAGGAAAAAAGATTGGATTAGCCCTTTCTGATGATTTTTACTTTGTAAAGCGGTTCAAAAGCAGCCAGAAAATTTTCAACAATTTCACTGCGTACCCGGATTTTTAATTGACAGCTATCCGTAAAACCGGTTTGTAAAACTTCAGCTCCGAATTTATCTATAATCCGCATTACGCTGCCCTGATCTTCATAGCTGAATTCAAATTCAAATTGCTCCATCAGGAATTTTTCTGTGATTTCAGCTTTTTCCAAAATCATTTGTGCAGAGAGTTTGTATGCTCTTACCAATCCGCCGACCCCCAATTTGGTGCCGCCGTAATACCGGACAGAAGCGACCAAAACATTGGTAATGCCTTTGGATAAAATCTGATTGTAAATCGGCAGACCTGCGGAACCGGAGGGTTCGCCATCGTCATTGGCACGATAAATCTCTCCTTCCATCCCCAAACGGTAAGCATAGCAAATGTGTGTCGCCTCAGGATGCAAAGTCCAAAGTTTCTCCAACTCGGATTTCACGTCTTCCTCAGTATCTATGGGCATCGCGTAACCGATGAATTTACTTCCTTTTTCTTTGAAAAATTCATCGCCAACGGATTTTGCTATGGTCAGATAGGAGTAACTCATCTTCGAATAATTTCTAAATGATCACCTGCAATGTCCTTTCTGTCAATGATTTTCCCGTTTATTTCCGGAGAACGGATGCCTTCACCCCAAAGCGCAGGTGAAGTGAAAATTCGTGCTTCATCCCATAATCCAGCTTGCAAAAAAGTTTGAAGGGTTTGTCGTCCGCCTTCGATAATTACAGATTGTAGATCGTTTTCATGGCATTTGCTAAGTATTGCTTCCGCCGGATTTTCATCAAAATTTGTTGTAATAAATTTCAGATTGTGCAAATCGTCTTTTTCTTTTTCCGTGAAAACAAGCGTAGGTTGCTTTTGGTCAAAAAGATGAAGCTGCTTGTCGAGTTTTAATGCTCGATCCATTACCAAACGAATCGGTTGATGGCCGTGCATTAATCTTGCATTGAGTTGTGGATTGTCAGCCACCGCAGTTTTTCTTCCGATTAAAATAGCGTTTTCCTGTGTTCGCCACAAATGCACCAATTGCCGGGAATAAATGTTGGTAATCCATTTTTGTTCGCCAGATTGCGTGGCCATAAATCCGTCCGAAGTTTTAGCCCATTTCAAAATCACATAAGGTCGTTTTTTTTGATGAAAGCACAGAAACCGCTTGTTGAGTTCTTCACATTCCTCTTTTAATACATTAAATTTCACATTCAATCCTGCTTCTTCTAGTTTTTTGATGCCCTGACCATTTACTTTTGCGTTCGGATCAGTCATCCCGATGACGACTTTCGGGATTCCCAAATTTGCAATCAAATCTGCACAGGGCGGCGTTTTCCCTTGATGCGAACAAGGCTCCAAACTGACGTAAAGCGTTGAAGATTTTAAAATTTCTTTGTCTTTAACCTGTTGAATGGCATTAACTTCTGCGTGGTGTTCGCCTGCTTTTCGGTGCCAGCCTTCTGTGATGATTTTTCCTTGATGAACAATCACACAGCCAACCATGGGATTGGGGTAAGTCGTTCCCAAACCCTTTTTGGCGATTTGAATGCACCTGCGCATCATTTGTTCATCTGTATTTCCCACCTTGTTTGTTTTAATTGAAAACACCTCACAACGATGGGGTTGTGAGGTGTTGTTTTGTTAATTCAAAAGTGATTATTCAACCGGATTTTCCTCATCATCGGCTGTTTCTGCCGGAGATTCCGGTTGGATTTCTTCATCCAAATCAATGCGGTGAAGTTTTTTCAAACGCATTTCGGTTTCAGCCAAACGGTTTCTTTTCTCTGCGATTTCCATGTGGAAATTTTTCAACAAAGGGCTGTTTTCATCCTTGAAGAATCCGATATTTGTTTCTAACTGATTGATGTCTTTTTCCAAATCTTCAATCAGTTTTCTGGATCTTCTGATTTCATCATCCAATTTCTGTTCATCATGATCTGATTTAATCTGGTCAACCAATGATGCCATTTTGAAATCCTGAATTTCGTTTTCTGATAAACCAAGAGATTTTATCGTTCTGGTAATCAGTTTATTGAAGTCGTTGTTGATTTTGATTTTGGACATCGGTACTTTTCCGATATTGTTCCATTGTATATTCAGGTTGTTGACTTTATCCAAATCGGCTTTGGTATCATCTGATTTTTCAAATGCTTGCAATTCGTCCAACAATGCTTTCTTCTTTTCGAAATTTTCCATGAAAGCCAGATTGTCTTTGTCTCCTCTTGATTTGAAATTTTCAAAGAACTGATTGCAAGCGGCTTTGAATTCTTTCCAGATTTCATCAGAGAATTTTCTTGGAACGTGTCCGATTTTCTTCCACTCTGCTTGAATCCTTTTTACTTCCTGCACAGATCTTTCCCAATCCTGACTTTCGGCGTGTTGTTTGGCGATTTCGAGCAATTCTTTTTTCTTTTCGAGATTTTCGGTTTGTTCTTTTTTTAGAGATTTGTAAAACTCGTTTTTCTTGTGATTGAAAGTACGTGTCTGGGTTTTGAAATCATTCCACAATTTCTGATTGAACTCTCTGGGTACTCGACCGATAGCGATGAATTCATCTCTCAGATGATTCAACTTTCTGATGCCTGTCTGCCAATCTCTGTGGGACATATTGTCTGCATTTTCGGTCAATGCGGTGATTTTATCAAGGACTTCTTGTTTCTTTTTCAGGTTTTCTTCTTGTTCAGCTTTTACCTGTTCATTCAGTTCCGTTTTTCGGTCATGAATTTGTAGGGTCAGGGCTTTGAATTTCTGCCAAGTAGGTTCGCGCAAGTCTTCCGCCACCGGAACTGCTTCTTCTTTCCAAAGCCGATGAAGATATTGTAATTCATTGAGGGCTTTTTGTACATTGTCCTCTTTTACAAGCTCTTCTGCACGACTGATGATGGAATGCCGCACTTCTAAGTTATGTGCGTAATCCATTTCCCGAAGTTCCTTATTCAAGTCCAAATATTTGTAAAAATTATCTAAATGATGGAAATAAGTTCTGAAAACATTCCGGGCCTGTGCTCTCGGGATGATACCGGCGTTGTGCCAGCGGGATTTGATGTTTCTGAATTTGCTGAATATATTGGAATTGTTCTCGCTGGAATCCGTGTAAAGTGCCTTCAATTCTTCGATAATTTGAAGTCTTTCCTTTAAATTTTCTTCCTGGGCTTTTTCCTGTTCTTTGTGATAGGCATCCAACTGATTTCTGAAATCTCCATAAACTTGGTTGAATTCCTTGACATGCGGATTATGATATTGGAAGTCTAATTCATCACCACCTTCTTCTTCGATGAAAGCCTCTTTTTTCGCGGCTTCATCTTCATCTACAATTTTTTTAACGACTTCTCGAATTTCTCTGAAATGGCTTTTCAGTTTTTGTGCCGGATGATTTTTCAGTAAATTTTTGGCTTCTCCGATTAAAACGGACAAAGGCAATTCCTCATAATTTTTCTTGGGAATTTCTTCTTCTGCGGAAGTTTCTTCGTCCTCTTCATTTTCCTCGGTTTCTGATTCTTCAGTTTTATAACTTTCAGAATCTTCACCGGAATTTTCTTTAGTTTCCTGAGTTGCTTCTTCAGCAGAAGTTTCAAGTTGATTATCAGCTTCTCGCGAGGTTTCTGTTTCACTCGAAACTTCCGGCTGTACTCCAGATTCCTGTGAAGTTGCTTCTTTAGCCTCTGCTTCAGGTTGCGTTTCGGTCATTTCCTGAATTTCTTCTTCCGTGTTTACTTCCGATTGAAATTCAGATTCAGGCACTGACGGCATTTCCGCCTCAATAGCTGATTCGTTAGCTGATTCTTCAGTTGTATCATCGGGTTGTGCGGATTGTTCTTCGCTTGTCTTTTCCGCTTCCGTGTCAGCTGCCTCAGATGCTTCTTGGGATTCATTTTCTGGCTGCTCCCCGATTGTATCTGTTTTGTCATCAGGGTTTTGACCGGTATCGTTTGTGTCGGGAGTTTCTTCCGGATTTACATTTTTTTTATTTTCTCCATCTGCATTCAGGTGCAGGTTATCCAAATCAGTTATCATCATTTCAGACTTTTATGTCAGCAAAAATAACAATTCAAAGCCTATTTACAAAGGGGAGTTCCAAATTTCCCAAGATTTTTCTGCTTGCAAAACCAGCATTTCATAACCGTTTTTTATTTCAGCTCCTTTTTCTTCTCCGAATTGAAGAAACTGCGTTTTCTCTGGATTATAAATCAAGTCATAAAGCAAGTGCATGTCCGTGAGTGCTTCATAGGGGATTTCAGGGCTTTCATCGATGTTTGGGAAAGTACCGACCGGCGTGCAATTGATTATCAATAAATGGTTTTCGATGTGGGCTGCATTCAGTTCGGAATACCTCAAACTTCCATTTCTGCTGACAGTTTGATATGGGATTTTTAATTTTTCAAGTACGAATTTCACCGCTTTGGCTGCGCCGCCGTCTCCCAAAATCAGGGCTTTGTTGTGGTGCGGTTTCAACAAAGGTTTCAGGGAATTTTCAAATCCGTAAGCATCGGTATTGTAACCTGTTTTTTCTCCGTTGGAAATTTTCACACAATTCACTGCGCCAATTTTTTTTGCGACAACTTCTAAATTATCCAAAAATGGAATGATTGCTTCTTTGTAAGGTTTTGTAACATTAATGCCTTCTAAATCATCCAATTCCCACACGGAACTAATTTTGTGGATGCTGTTCAAATCAAAAACCTGATAAAGCGTGTTCTTAATTCCTTCATTTTCAAATTTTTGATGAAAATATTTTTTGGAAAAAGAATAGGCGATGTTTTTCCCAATTAGGCCAAACCGTCTCATTTCTTGTTTTTTTTGGAAAATCTGGATTTGATTAAGCGTATCAGCAGTGGCGTATTGGCGGCGATAATGATACCGAAAATAAAATATTCAAGATTTTCTTGTACAAAATGGAATTGTCCGAAAAAATAACCCAAAACTGAAATTACACCCACCCAAAGCACTGCACCGATGAAACTGAATTTGAGGAAAGTTCTGTAATTCATTCCCGTAGTGCCACAAACAAAAGGCATAATTGTTCGTATCACCGGCATGAAACGCGCAATGATTATGGCTTTTTGCCCATGCTGTTCAAGAAAATAAGAAGCTTTTTTGATATGAACGGGTTTCACAAAAAACCCGGCTTTTTGAGACATCACCCAACTTCCGAATCTTTTGCCGACATAGTAGTTCAGGTTGTCTCCGAGAAGTGCTGCAACCATCAGTAAGGGAATGATATACGCAATATGTAGGTGGTTTTGAGAATCATTGGCGGCTATCATTCCTACCGCAAAAATCAAAGCATCTCCGGGTAAAAAGGGCATCAGGAAGGAGAAAATAATCAGACCAGTCTCAGCAAAAATAATCAGAAATAGTGCAAGGTAAATCCAGTTTCCGTAATTGGAAATAAACTGCATCAGAATCTCATCGGGTCTGCTGACGAAATCGGTTAAAAAATTAAATATTTCCTGCATGTATTATTATAATCGGTGTAAGCTTACGCTCGGGTTATGTCTGCACCGATGGCTTTTAAACGACCGTCAATATTTTCATAACCCCGGTCAATTTGTTCAATATTATGGATGATACTTTTTCCTTTGGCGGACAGTGATGCAATCAGCAGGGCGATTCCCGCTCTGATATCGGGAGAACTCATGGTGGTTCCGCGCAAAGGGGTTTCATGATTCAGCCCGATGACAGTGGCACGGTGTGGATCGCAAAGTATGATCTGCGCCCCCATGTCAATGAGTTTATCGACAAAAAACAGGCGACTTTCAAACATTTTCTGATGCACCAGAACGCTGCCTTTGGCTTGCGTGGCAACGACCAAAACGATGCTCAACAAATCCGGTGTAAATCCCGGCCATGGAGCATCGGCAACGGTCAGAATGGAGCCGTCCATGAATTTCTGAATTTCATAATTTTCCTGTGCCGGAATGTAAATATCGTCATTGTTCTTTTCAAGTGTGATTCCCAATCGGCGAAAAACTTCAGGGATAATGCCTAAATTTTCCCAAGAAACATCTTTGACGGTCAGTTCGGATTTGGTCATGGCAGCTAATCCAATCCAACTGCCAATCTCAATCATGTCGGGCAAAAGCGTATGCTCCGTCCCGTCCAAATGACTGACGCCTTCGATCATCAAAAGATTGGAGCCGACACCGGAAATTTTCGCGCCCATCCTGAGGAGCATTTTGCAAAGCTGCTGAATATAAGGTTCGCAGGCAGCATTGTAAATCGTGGTTTTGCCTTTGGCTAAAACGGCGGCCATGATGATGTTGGCGGTACCCGTTACGGAGGCTTCTTCCAAAAGCATATAAGTGCCTTGTAAGCCTTTTTTAGGGTCTGTTTCTACACCGTAAAAATCCTCATCTTCATTGAATCTGTATTTTGCACCTAAATCAATAAAGCCTTGAAAATGTGTATCTAATCTTCTTCTCCCAATTTTGTCGCCCCCGGGTTTCGGCATATACGCTTTCCCAAATCGAGTGAGCAAAGGTCCCATCAGCATGATTGAGCCACGTAGGGCGGCACCATCTTTTTTAAATTCTTTGGTTTGCAAATAATCCATACGGATTTCATCTGCCTGAAAAGTGTAATCTCCCTCCCCGTTTTTCTGGATTTTGACTCCCATGTCGCTGAGAATTTCAATCAGTCTGTTGACATCACGAATGTTTGGAATGTTTTTAATTCTGACCGGAGCATCCGTCAGAAGTACAGCGCATAAAATCTGCAAAGCCTCATTTTTAGCACCTTGAGGAATGATTTCGCCATGCAGTCGGTTGCCACCTTTGATTTGGAAAACTGCCATTTATTTAATTGTATTTATGCTTTTTTTTCTGGTGATTGCTTTTGCCTTTCTTTTTGTACTGGTTACTTTGTTGGTTGCCGGAACTTTGAAATCTGTCGCTGCTCATGAGGGGTTCCTCTGAGTTGCGCAAATCGATTTTTCCATCGGATAATTCGTAAAGATGTTCGAAAATCGTTTTGTCTTCCACCGTATCCTTGTTCCAAATCAGATAACATTTTTTCATGTGATTGGCGATGACCATGACCAAACCTTCACGTTTGTCACCTTCCCATTGCAAAGCCACATCAATCATTTTCCGGATGTTTTTCCCATAGTAGCGGTATTTGAATTCTTCTTTGGGATAGGGAATTCGGTTCGGCTTGCTGTAAACTTCTTCTTTGGAAGGAATAGGGAAAGGAGAATTGATTTTCAGTTTGAAATCAGACATGATAAGGAGTTGATCCCATAGTTTGTGTTGAAAATCAGGTACGTTACGCAATTGCGGATTGAGATTTCCCATGATGTCAATGATGGCTTCCGCAAAATCATTTCGGTCTTTGTCATCTTCAATATTGGTGCAATAATCGACCATTTGCTGGATGTACCGGCCGTATTCAGGGATAATCAGTGGTTTTCTGGAGGTATTGTATTCCATTTCTTCTATTGCTGTCATAAGTTTACAAAATTACAATTTTATAATGATTAGCCTCCTTTAAAAATCAATTAAATAGGCTGTGCCATGCATAACGGTAAAATTTTGAGAAGATTTCTTCTTCCATCATTTAATTTCTTCAATTCGATTTTTAAGGGATGAGAGAAATTGTGAGGCCAATGCGCCATCGATAATTCTGTGGTCATAGGAAAGCGACATCATCATCATTTTGCAAACGGCAAGTTCTTCTTTTCCGTTTTTCACAATGACTCCTGCGCCGGAACGGATTTGTCCCAAAGCCAAAACGGCCACTTGCGGACGGCTGATGATGGGGGTACCCATCAGACTGCCGAAAATTCCGGTATTACTGACTGTGAAAGTTGTATCCTGAATATCCACTGGATTCAAACGGTTGTTTTTCGCATTGCTGCCGATTTTATCTACTTCCCGTACGAGTTCTTCCAAACTGAGTTCATTGGCTTTTTTGATATTCGGAACAATGAGATTTCCATCGGGCAATGCCGCAGCAAATCCCAAATTGATGTCTTTTTTCAAAATCAATTCGTCCACATTGATCCAGGAATTGAATTTCGGATATTCACGCAAAGTATCGATGACCGCTTTCATGATGAAATGGGTGTAAGTTACTTTGGCGTTGTTTTTTAGTTGGAAATCGGCTTTGATTTTTTCACGGAAATTCACCATTTCAGTTACATTGACCTCTGAGAAAGTGGTCACATGCGGAATAATTTGATAGGATGATTGCAACAATCTGGCTGCAATCTGACGAATCCGGGGCAGTGCCTCCACAGTGTCTTGGGGTTGAATATTCAGCGTGAGTTTTTGTTCTAATTCCGTGGTGGCATTGGTGGCAGCCGGTTTTTTATCTTTATTTAGAAACTTCAGGATATCCGCTTTTTGGATTCTGCCGTTGGCACCGGAAGGCGTGATTTTTTCCAAATCTTCAATTTCTAATCCATTTTCAGCTGCGATTTTCCGGACTACGGGCGATAAAAAAGATTTTCCCGAAAGACTTTTAGTGGCTAATAATTCTGCCGATTCCTGTTTATTGGAAATTCCTGAAACCGGCGTTTCCAATTTGACGGTATGAACCACAACATCTTCCGCAACTTCTAAAATGGCAATTGGCTGTCCTACCGCTACTTCATCTCCTTCTTCAACTAATATTTTCCGTAAAATCCCTTCATATTCAGATGGTAATTCGCTGTCCACTTTATCCGTGCCGATGGTGACAAAGGATTCATCCTTCTCAATTTTGTCTCCCGGACTTTTCAACCAATCGGTAATGGTGGCTTCCATCACGCTTTCTCCCATTTTGGGAAGAAGAATTTGAATTAACTTGGTTGAAGAATTTGCGTTGTTTTTTTGAATATTATTGTGTGCCATTTAAATTAAATTATAAACATCTGTGATGCGAAATGGTTGACATGGAAACGGTTAATATGAAAAAGTAATAGAAATCAGTGTTTTATTTTCTAAATCAAATTCAATGTGCTGATTTCACCCAAAAACATCGGCTTATTAATTCCAAATGTAAAATATAAAAGTTAAAAAATGACACATCCAATGGCTAAGAGCTGAAAAATGATAATAACAATCTCATTGTATTTTTTCAAATTCTAAATAAATGCATTGATTCCGGTAATATCGTTTCCGGTAATCAACAGGTGCACATCATGCGTGCCTTCGTAAGTAATGACAGATTCAAGGTTGGCGGCATGGCGCATCATCGGATAATCACCGACAATTCCCATTCCTCCCAATATTTGACGAGATTCACGGGCGATGTCGATTGCCATTTTTACGTTGTTTCTTTTGGCCATGGAAACTTGTGCTCCGGTTGCCTTGCCTTCATTTTTCAAAACGCCAAGTCTCCAAGCGAGCAATTGTGCTTTGGTGATTTCCGTAACAAATTCTGCTAATTTCTTTTGTTGCAATTGAAAGGAGGCGATGGGTTTCCCAAACTGCACTCTTTCCGAAGCATATTGCAAAGCGGTTTCATAACAATCTATGGCTGCGCCAATTACGCCCCAAGCAATGCCATAGCGTGCGGAATCCAAACAGCTCAGCGGGCCGCGAAGGCTTTTCACATCCGGTAGCATATTTTCTTTGGGAACTTCCACGTTTTCAAATACGAGTTCTCCGGTTTTGGAAGCTCGCAGTGACCATTTGTTGTGGGTTTCAGGAGCGGTGAAACCTTTCATGCCTCTTTCCACGATGACACCTCGAACTTTGTCTTCTTCATCTCTTGCCCAAACAACCGCAATATCCGCAATCGGTGAATTGGTAATCCACATTTTGGCACCGTTCAGCAGGAAGTGGTCTCCTTTGTCCTGCAAGCGTGTTTCCATGCCGCCGGGATTGGAACCGTGATTGGGTTCGGTCAGACCGAAGCAGCCAATCATTTCACCGGTAGCCAATTTGGGTAAATATTTTCTTTTTTGGGCTTCCGAACCAAAGTTATAAATGGGAAACATGACCAATGAAGATTGTACAGAAGCGGAAGAACGTACCGCCGAATCACCGGCTTCCAATTCCTGCATAATCAATCCGTACGAAATCTGATCCAAGCCTGCGCCGCCGTATTCTTCCGGAATATATGGGCCCAATGCACCGATGGCACCTAACTTCGGAAGTAAGTCCGGAAAGTCAGTGTGATTCTGCGCCATCTCGTCAATGACGGGCTTGATTTCCTGATTTACAAATTCACGTACAGTTTGACGGATTAACTTGTGTTCTTCCGTCAATAATTCGTCTATCTGATAATAGTCTGTGGCCATGTCAATTTATTTAGACGGCAAAATTAAGAAATCAAAAGGATTAAAGTAGAATGAATTTAGGTTAAAAAATGATTGCTTGAAACTCAACATTTAACTCGATTTTGAAGATGGTTTTGGGAATTTGAATGTCAGAATCACTTGCCTCTGAAATTTGAATGCCTTAATTTCGCTACCGAATTTTTATGATGATGATGAAAAAATATTTAATTGCGATTTCAATTTTAATTTCCGGAATCGGAATATCCCAATCCCAAATCAGCGATACCGCCCAAATCGTTGTTGAAGGCCGAACAAATGCGCCGGAAACGCTTCAAAAACCTTATGTGATTTTAATTTCGGCAGATGGTTTCCGCTTTGATTACATCCGAAAATTCAAGGCATCTAACTTAGATTCCATCGGCAGGGAAGGCGTTTGGGCGAGAAGGGGAATGTATCCGACTTTTCCTTCGGCTACTTTTCCCAACCATTACAGTATTATCACGGGCATGTATCCTTCGCATCACGGCATCGTTAACAATGTGTTTTATGACCCGACCCGTGATGAAAAATACATTATTGGCACAAAAACCAACATAGACGGCAGTTGGTACAAAGGTTTGCCACTGTGGGGACTTGCTGAAAGTCAGGGTATGTTGGCTGCAAGTCTGTTTTGGGTTGGTTCAGAGAGCAATGCAGGAGGTTTTAGACCGACCTATTATTATCCATATCATGAAAAATTCGGTGATGAGGATAAAATTAAAATCATCAAAAACTGGCTGACACTTCCGGAAGCGCAAAGACCGCATTTCATCACGCTTTATTTTCCGGAAGTGGATAAAACCGGCCATCAATTCGGTCCGGATGCAGCAGAAACCGAAGCTGCCGTTCATTTTGTGGACAATGCCATCCGGAAATTGACGGAAGCTTTAGCACCGCTGAATCTGCCGATTAATTTTGTTTTTCTTTCCGACCATGGAATGATAGCCGTAGAACCGCATGATTATATTCCGATTCCTGAAATCGACCGTGAAAAATACGAGGTTGTCAATACGACTACAATGCTGACAGTGACCGCCAAAGACCCTTGCGATATTCTGAGTTTGTACGGAGAATTGCTGCATCAGAATCCGAAAAATTACACGGTGTATTTGGCGGAAAACTTTCCGGAAGAATTGCATTATAGCACCCGCGAAGATTCGACCCGCAGAATAGGGGACATCATGCTCGTACCACGTTGGAACAAGATTTTCGTCAAAGAAGGTAGATCTACGTCCTACGGGAAACATGGTTTTAATCCCTATAAAGTCCCGGAAATGAAAGCGGTTTTTATCGCTTGGGGGCCGGCATTTAATTCGGAACAAATCATTTATCCGTTTGAAAATATCCATGTTTACCCCATGATTGCGGAAATCCTCGGATTAGAGATAACAACTCCTATTGATGGAAATTCCCGAGTGTTGGAAGGGATTTTAAAGAAGAACTAATAGAAAATAAACTTTTCCAAAGTTCAAAACTTTGGAAAAGTTTCTATGAATAAAATTCCGATTCCTCTATGGAATTCAGGATTGCTGCTCCTTTAATTTCTTTTCTCTCGGTCGAATGATCAAACGGTCATACAGACTCAGTGTAATCACTGAAAACATTCCGATGGCAAAAACTACATACCATATTTTATTGGGATTGTAACTTTCCCATAACATATTGGCCATTTCCCAATGTCCCATATCTAATTTTTGCTCGGCCAAAGCAAAGTATTCATTTTTTGAGAACGGTGTATGGACATTTGAGATATCCACACCTTTTTCGGCTGCAAAATCTTTAAATGATTGAATAGCCTTCGGCCAATCCACTTTTTCGGCTTTCAGTTGAAATTGATTTTCAAAATCCGTCAGCGACATATTCAGTGCTTTTGAACCTTGGTCTATGAAATCATTGTTGGAAATCACCTCCGGCATTTCAATGCCTCTGCCTTTCATTTCTTTTTGCAAAATCGATAGTTTATCCGACCAAGCCTGGTACAAATCACCGGAGATCAATCCGGAAAAATAATTCCCGGCGGCCACCGGTAGAAAATAAGTTCCCTGATACAAACCTTCTTTACCTTTGGGCGTAATCAGTGCAATAAATGATGAAACCGTTGGGCTGGACATCATTTCTCCAATCGCAAAAATCATGGTTCCAATCACTACAAACATCGGATTGTGGGTAAAGAAAGTAAGACTCACCCCGATGGTAGCCACGATTGCACCTCGGATCACCGCGTTGATATGACGCACTTTGGTTACAAAATATGAAATCACCACTTGCAAACAGATTATCATGAATGAATCGATTTGAGTAAACATTTCAGGTTTGACCAAACCATTCTGTGTCAATGTTTTTCCAAGAAACGGAATGTTGGAATTCACCCAATTACTGATGGTTCTCGAATCCACCCAATCCTCAATGAAATTGGGCAAAGTATAGAAAAGCTGGTTGAACATCGTCCAAAAGCAAACCATCAAAATAAGCAATACACTCAAGCGAATATCCTTCAATGCTTCCAGAATATTCATCACCGAATCTTTGAGTGCTTTCCCGAGTGAATCCTTGGGTCTTTCAACTTTTGTTTCTTTATAAAAAACCAAGAGAATGATGAGATTCAATGCTATGACCACGGCGGCTTGAATGAAAATAATCTTCCAGCCAAACATGGTTCTGAGGGTTGAAGACATCATGGGGCCAAGAAATCCGCCCACATTTACCATCATATAGAAAACGCCGAATCCCATCGTTCCGGTGGTTTCGTCGGTGTTTCTGGCAACAATCCCGGAAGCTACCGGTTTGAAAAATGCTGCTCCAATAGCGGTTAAGAAAAAAGCCATGTACATCATCCAGAACGAGTTGGCTTCACCCATCAGAAAGTAGCCGATGATCATAATGGAAAAAGCGATAGTCAGTGATAATTTATAGCCAATCCGGTCGGCAATGACTCCAAAAAATACCGGCAATAGGTAGAGAATGGCGGTGATGTCGCCCATGATTTTCCCTTTCTCTATGTGATTCAACCCCAAAGCACCTTCGTCAGTGGAACCTACCAAATAGATAGCAAAAATTGCGAACATCCCATACCATGCCCAGCGTTCGAATAATTCCATGATACTTGCCGTCCAGAATGTTTTGTTCAGTGACTGAATCGTTTGTCCGAAAGTTTTCTTGTTCTCTGCCATTTAATGTGTTTTTAAGATTTTATAATTTGTATTTGAATGATTTTTAAATGTTTTTATCTTACATCCTGCATCAGTTTTTTTATAAAGGGTGAAAGCGCAATTAAAACAATTCCTGCAATCAAAGCGTAAATTCCCAACATTTTATAACCTTCGGTATAATTCATCAATCGGGTAACCGATGCTGTGTTTTCATCTGCATCTGCCAGTCCAGCACCAATGAGACCTGCCACATACTGCCCATAAGCAGAAGCCAGAAACCACATCCCCATCATGATGCCCTGCATTCGTGCGGGCGATAGTTTGGTCATGATGGACAAACCAATCGGAGAAAGGCATAATTCGCCGATTGTAATCACCAACAGTGCAATGGTGAAAATATCCAAAGGTGCAATTCCTTGTGCATTGGCAAACAATCGTGTAGCAAAAAGCACATAATAACCCAATCCCAAGAAAATAAATCCAAGCCCGAATTTGATGATGGTGTTGGGTTCAATTTTCTTTCGTGCCATCCAAATCCACATCAGTCCAAACAAAGGCGCCAAACCAATGATGAAAAACGCACCGGCTGAATTGTTCACCCCGTTCGGATCCATGGTGATACCCAATATATTGTCATTCAGGTTTCTGGCTGCAAAAATACTGAGAGAACCTCCGCTCTGCTCGTATATGCCCCAAAAAAGTATGGAGAAAACAATAAAAATCAGTGCTGCCCAAAGTTTTTTTCTTTCTTTGACCGTGGTTTTACTCATTTCATAAAACAAGTAAATCAGGGTAATGGGGCCGATGATGTACATGAAATAATCGGTGTATTGCGGGATGGAGACCATCAAATCAATCAGAGGAATAGCTGCCAGCGTTCCTGCATATACAACATATTCCATCCATTTGGGTTTGGGTTTTGCTTGCACGATGGCATCGGGATGCCCGGGTTGTAAACCAATCGGTCCGAGGTGTCTTTTGGTGAAATGGAAATTTATCAAACTGATAATCATTCCCACAGCTGCTAATCCGAATGCCACATTCCAGCGATAGGCTTCGTCGATGATACTGCTGAGCATATAACCCTTTCCGATAGCGACACAGATGTAACCACCCAGAAATGCGCCGAGATTGATGCCGGCATAAAACAGTGAAAACCCGGCGTCTCTTCTGTCGTCACCATCTTTGTACAACTCGCCGACCATGGTCGAGATATTGGGTTTGAAAAATCCGGTTCCTATGATGATAAATGCCAGCCCCATAAAGAAAAATCTGTGTGGGTCTGTTGCCAGCAATGAACTTCCGATAATCATCATCAGACCACCCCAGAAGAGTGATTTTCTGAATCCGAGAATTTTGTCGGCAAACAAACCACCGATAAATGTGAAGGCATATACAAATGCTTGCGTAGCTCCATACTGAAGGTTGGCATCTTTTTCATGAAAATCAAGCTGGGTTATCATAAAGAAAACCAGCATTCCACGCATACCATAGAAACAAAAGCGTTCCCACATTTCTGAGAAAAATAGTGACCAGATTTGTTTTGGGTATTTGCCTTTGAAGTTTTGGATTTGGTCAATTGTAGTCATATCGTGAAGTGTTGGACGACCTTATTGCCGACCAACCCACAAATTTATAAATTAAGTTGAATGTTGAACCCTGTCGGCTGCCTTTTTTGTGAAATTACCAAAAACCACGCATCATAAAATAGGTGCTGATCCAGTAACCATTGATTTTGATAGCGTTTCTCAGGATTTTCTCCAAATATTTTGTATCGCCGAAGGCATGGTTGGAATTTCTTCCGTTGGTAACGATTCCGGATTTATACAGCGTGTAATCCGTGACATCGGTTAGTGATGAACGATTGTACCCCCAACCTGACTCCTGATTCCATGCCTGATGTTTGAATTTCAGCAAGGTACTGTAATATTTTTCTTTGATTTGAGAAAGCATTTGCGGATGATAATAATTCAATGAACTTTCGTCGAATACATTCTCTTTCAGATAGTAAAGCAAATGCTCTGAGGGTGCAATTTTCGCAGCAAAGTCTTTTAATAACTCATCATTTTCACTGTCCAATGCACGGATAAGTTCCGTTTTAAGTTCATCAAACGACCGGAATCCCCGGTGTGGATTCATTTCGATGGCTTCGGTGCGATAATTTCCATTTTCATCAATCACCCGCATTTTACCATTGTTAAAAGTCAAAGCCTGAAAAGTCGGTTGGTCATCGTAGGGATTCTCGTATTTGGGTTCGAAATTGGCAACTTCATCAAAAGTATCTTTGTTGATGAATTGATGATTTGCCCCGATAATTCGGTATTTGCCACCGGTTTTGGCTTTGTAGAGTTCCGCATAGGAAATGCGCTGCAATTCATCGTACTGAAAAGGGATTCTGATTTGATTTTTCAAATTCACCGTGCCATATTTTTTTCCTTTGGCTACAACAATTTCATGTTCATTGTCATTATTTTTATGGTAAACAAAATCCAAACTGATGTCATCGTACTGTATCGGAATGATGACTTCATTTTTTTCATTGATCAAACCGAATTTCCCGTTTTTCTTTACACTGTAGTAAGTAGATTCATCGAATGTAAAATATTGAATGATTTGGTCATAAACCATTGGCACGCTCAACTTTTCGGTTATTTCATTCAGTAAACCGTATTTTCCTTGTTTATCTTTCAAAAACATTAGATAATTCCCGTTGGAACTAAACGGATTCAGCAATAAGTCTTCATCGTGCACATAACCGAATTCACTGATATTTTCAGGCAAAATCAATTGATTGTTTTGGTCTAAGAAATTATAAGAACCTTTTTCTTTCTGTAGAATAGTGATTTTACTTCGCTCGGTATCGCTGTTCGTAATCCATTGATATTCTGCCGGAATGACGATTTTTCCATCTTTGTCATACAATCCGAATTTCATATTCTCACCTGGGGTTGCCACTTTCAAATAATCGTTTTCTACACCGACCCAATCAAATTCAATGGGAATGACGATTTCATTTTTCAGGTTGATGATTCCTGTTTTTTCTCCGGATTTCACTTTTAATAATTCCCTGAAACCACCCTCATAAAAGGTGTTGATATCGTCATAAATCGGCGGAATTATAATTTTTCCTTCTTTATTGATGATGCCTTTTTTGTGGTCTTTGGTCACCCGCAAACCCAATCCGCTGAGTTGATAAATTCCTGTGTTGTCGTATTCAAACGGAACAATTTCCTCGCCTTTCAGATCGAATGCACCTTGTTTGTTGTTCTTTGTCGCCATCACAAAACCATAGCCGTCGGTTCTGACCTGACTGAATTCAAAATCGGTTTTCTGTTTGGAAGAAATGAAATAAATACTAAACAAATCATTCTTCTTTGCCAAGATATATCCCATTACTTTTTCTCTGATAATTTCGTCGTTTTCAGGTGGATAAATCAATTCTCCTTCACTACTGACCAAGCCCAATTTCCCATTCTTTTCAACCACCATTTCAAAAGCAGGTGTACTGTTCAGGTGTCTGAAATCGAATTTTGAAAATTTTTGTTGCGGATTTTTGTTTTTCGTTATGCTCTGGGCAATGCTGTCATATTCAAACGGAACAACCACTTTATCTGTTACAAGTCCGAATTTTCCGCCGGATTTTATGATGGTTGTATTGTGATAGAAGTTGGCATATTCCACTTTTCCGGGAAGTTTTTTTTCGGATTCATTAAACACCAATTGAACGCTGCCTTTTTTGTTTTGAACCAATGTGGCTGTTGAATTTCCACCCAAAATTTTGTCGTATTTTACAGACAACAAAGATTTGCCGTCATTTTGAAGCAAACCGTATTTATTTTTCTTTTTGACTAAATAATTTTGATTCAATACACGAATGCTGTCGTATTCCAATTTTCCAATCAGTTCGCCTTTTTTGTCGGCTATGCCAAACAATCCGTTTTGTTCCACAATGAAACCGTTTCTGCCCGAAGAAATTTTGTCATAAACCGCTTCTTGCCGGATATTGCCCGGAAAGACAAAGCCGTATTTTCCGTCTTGTTGATAATAGCCGGCTTGGTCGGGATTTCTGTCCGGTACTCGTTCGGCAGGACTGATTTCCATACGCATTTCTTCTCTTGGCACCGGGACTTGTGCAAGGCTTGTTGAGAAAATCAGAAGTGTGCAGATGATAGAAAAATGTTTCATTGTAGGGTGCTGAAATTAATAAACGCCAAAGATATATAATTGAAAGACATCAAAGTAAAACGATTGAAACTCTTTGGTTTTTTATTTCAGTAAATAATAACCAATGTCTTTTAGTCATTAGAATGTGATTTGGAAATTAAGTATGCTTTTTGTTGAAACTTTTCCAAAGTTCCGAACTTTGGAAAAGTTCAGTCAAAAAAAACAGGGTTTAAGAACTTCTTGAACCCTGTTTTTATATTTGAAATCAATAGTTTTTTCTAATGAATTCCCTTCATTGATTTGTTTAGGAAAGGTGAGAGAATCAGTAAGCCGACGCCTGAGGCGACCATCAGCATGGTGATGAACGGATAGAGTTCCCAATCATATTTGGTGAGTATGTGTTCCAGCGTTGCGGCAAGATAATTACCCAGCGCAAAACTCGCCATCCAAACGCCCATCATGATGGAAACAATTTTGTGGGGCGAAAGTTTGGTTACCATCGACAATCCGATGGGTGAAAGCATCAGTTCACCACAAGTCAATAGTACATAAACAACCACTAACCACATCGGGCTAACCAGCGTTCCGTCTTTGGCATTGTTGGCCGCCATGGTCATGATGTAGAATGCAATCGCACCGATGAACATTGCCATTGCAAATTTAATCGGCGTTCTCGGGTTCATTTTCTTTTGGGACAATTTGATCCAGAGAATCGAAAAAATCGGTGCCAATGTTACAATCGCAATGGGGTTTACATTTTGAAACCAAGTGGTCGGAATCTGGAAACTGCCAATCATTCTGTTGGTGTTTTCTTCCGCAAACAAGTTGAAGGTACCGCCTGCTTGTTCAAATCCTGCCCAGAAAACGATGTTGAAAAATGCGAGAATCAGGATAACAATCACCCTCGACCACTCTGTCGGTCCGGAAGTTCCTCGGAATATCGATAGCCCAATAAACAAGGCACCTGCGATTCCGAATACCCAAATGACAATGGAATGTACCAAATCATTGGTCGCACCCCAGAAGGCCATTACGCCAAATACAACGGCTACATTTCCAAGGGTGTAGAGCAATATGTCTAACCAGTCTTTGCCGTTCAAATCATTCCTGCCTTCGGCAATTGCCTTTGGTGGCAACCCCAATCCTTCGAGCGTATTTCTCCTGAAATGAAACCAAAGAACACCAATCAACATACCTACACCGGCTGCGATAAATCCCCAAGGCCACCCGACCTTTTCACCCAAAGTTCCTGCAACAAAGGGCGACAAAAATGCACCGATGTTGATTCCCATATAAAAAATGGTGAAACCACCGTCCTTGCGTGGGTCGTCATTGTCGTATAAATCACCTACGATGGTCGAAATATTGGGTTTGAAAAATCCATTTCCTAAAATCAATACGCCCAAACCAAGATAGAAAAAGTGTTTTCTTTCGTCCAATCCCTGCATGAAAAATTCGCTGGAACTCGCTGCCAGCATAAACTGCCCGATGGCCATGGTGATACCACCGATGAGAATGGATTTTCGTTGACCCAGAATTTTGTCTGAAAACCAACCACCCAAAATCGGTGTCAAATAGACCAAAGCAGTAAATATTCCATAAACAGCAAGTGATTCCGTTCTGTCCATACCAAAACCGCCGGTCACCAACTGTGCCGTTAGAAACAAGGTAAGCAGCGCACGCATTCCGTAGTAGGAAAACCTTTCCCACATTTCGGTAAAAAACAAACTGTATAGCCCTTTCGGGTGTCCCTTTGTTGGAGGATTTTTGTCGAAATCCTCAAGTGTTGAAGTGTTGTCGCTCATGTTTTAATTATTAAGTTCCTAATGTTAATTTCCGCAAAAATTGTCTGTGCCGAGGCAGAGAATTTATTTCATTGTAAAACCCAAAAGTAATCAAAATCATCAAAACCAATTGATTTTATTTTCAGATGGGTTGTTAATCGCTTATTTATACAAATTCCCACATCATTTTGCTCAGCCTTTTGTTGGTACTTTAGGCTGATTGCAAAACCGGGAAAATTATCATTAATTTATAATCCAGATTTTACATATTCTGCTTAGTTTTAACTAATTAATATAATTTTAATGTACATTATTTTCTTTCATAATGGTATTTAACCATTTCAAAATTGCAACTGCAAATAAAGTTGCAATCATCAAAAGCAAAAAATTCACCCAAAAGAAATTTGATTTATCTTCATACCCATACCATAGGCTCGCCAGAACGCCTGAAAGTTTGTTACCGATGGATGTGGAGAGAAAAAATCCGCCCATCATCAGTGCTGTTAGTCGCGGTGGGCTGAGTTTGGAAACCAATGACAAGCCCATCGGGCTGAGGCAGAGTTCACCAAGTGTAATCACACCGTAACAGGCAATCAGCCACCAGGCCGAAACCTTGATTGCCCCGTTGTCACCGATATAGACAGCAGCCACCATGACGAGACAGGATAGTGCCGATATAAATAATCCAAGCGTAATTTTTCCGGCTGTGGTCGGTTCTTTGTTTCGTTTTCGCATCTGCATAAAAAACCAGACTAATAGTGGTGTTAAGATAATTACCCAGGCAGGATTAATGGACTGGAATATCTCGGTGTTGATCAAATAAACCATACTGCCTTCATCTGGCAGTTTTTCGGGATTCATGTTGGTGAAATACACATCCTTACCAACCTCTTTTACAATATTATCATTGACATCTCTGACTACTCTATACTGATCGTCATATACCGGAACCTCGCTATCTATAAAAGGAATTTCTTCAACGAGATACAAATCACTCAATGGTTTTTCGACCGCTTTGGAAACCGATCTTTCGGTGTAGAATTTCGCCCAGCGGGTGAGTGCGGTTCCGTTTTGTTTAAATACAGCCCAAAACATGACACCTACTGCGAAAACTGCGAGCAATGCGGCAATTGGTCTTTTGTCCACTTTATTTGCTCTCACATACAGCGAGATATAGAAGAAAATTACCGGAATACAAGCAAAAATAAAGGCATCCGTACTATCGCTTCCGAGGATATTGCCCGGAATCATCCAGCCGATTAATCCAGCTATGATGGCCGGAACGAATACATAAAGCAATACTTTTCCAAGTCCGATGTCACCTTCCTGTTTGGGTTTGATGACATTGGCATCCTTGAAATGTTTCAAACCAAATGAGAATACAATCAGTCCGATAAACATTCCGATACCTGCGGTGGCGAAAGCAGCTTCCCAGCCGAATTTATTCCGCATAAAAGCCGCAATGATATTACAAACAAAGGCACCAATGTTGATACCCATATAAAATATATTGTACCCCGAATCCTTCATATTCTTGTACTCTTCGGTCGAATAAAGATTTCCGAGCAGGGTTGAGATATTCGGTTTGAATAATCCGTTTCCGATGATAATTAACCCAAGTGCGACATAAAAACTCGCCATTCCCGGTAATGCTAAGGTTATGTAACCCAATCCCATCAGCGTTCCACCAATATAAACCGATTTGACATAACCCAACATACGGTCTGCGAGAAAACCACCAAGAAAAGGGGTCAGGTAGGTAAGCGCAATGAAAGTCCCGAAAATATCATCGGCATTGTGGTCGAGAAAACCCATTCCACCCCGATCCACATCGATCATGTACAGCACAAAAATCCCGAGCATTAGATAGTAGCCGAAGCGTTCCCACATTTCGGTAAAAAATAAAAAATACAATCCCTTTGGGTGACTTCGCTTGATGGTGGTGTCGCTCATGTGTTCTGAATTTTATAAAGTTTCTGATTTTTAGAAACTACAAAAAGTCAAAAATAAACAAATTTTTGATGTTTCTGACTTTGTCTTAAATTTTAATAATTAGGGGTGAGAAAGATTATGGTTGTCAAAGATAATTTCACAAAGAAAACAAATGGTAATTTTAAGTTTTACCAAATTAATTTTACCTCGTAAGCTGAAAACTGAATATCCTTAGAAATTAAATTAAAATTATTATGGCTTTTAATAGCCACGAATGCACGAATACGCTTTTAACTTTCTCATAGACTGAAAAATAAATTTCACTGCGCTACATAAAAATCAATTATTTCTTCCGGTCTGAAAATATTTTCAGCTTTTTCAGACTGAGTTGATTTTAGAAACAATACCGGAATAATTTCCCTTTCTTTGACAAATGGCAATCGTTCGGTCTTTCTGATTAATTTGTTAAGTAACTCATCTTCATTAATTTCCTTTTCATTCCATTTGCATTCTCCGACCAAAATATATTTTTTGTCGACGGATTCGGCGACCACATCCAATTCTATCTCAGTGTTTTTATCAACTTTTCCCCACCATCTTGAAGCCGGTTTAAACTGAATCTGATCAATATTTAAAAACGGTACTGCTTTTCTGCAAATCTCTTCCCAATGTGCAGAAACATAAATTGGCATTTTTTTGAGAATTAGAGATTTCACGGTATTGCTTTTTTCGATTTCTATCAAAGAGCGGTTAGGCACCACAAATGTGAAATAAAAATCTAAAAAAGGGTCGCTGATTTTATAAAAACTCTTTTTGCTTTTTTTAATATTTTCACCAAAGGGCATTTCCCTTTCGATATATCCCAATTGAATCAATTTGTCCAAAGGTGCCGAAAGATGAGTTGCCGGTTTTTCCATTCTTGCTGCGATTTCTGATAATCTTTTGCTACCCGAAGCTATAACAGATAAAAGCGTAAAAGAATGTACGGTATCCCGCATATCGTCCAAAAAAAGATGTACGGGTTCATTGTATAAAATTCCCTGCGATGTCAACACATGTCGGTTCAGCGCATCCCAAAGGTTTTTTTCCTGTGCCCGTAATTCCCAATATCTCGGAATTCCTCCCCAGATACTGTATTCTGTAATGGTGTCCCGGGCTTTGGTTCCGATGGCTTGTTGCAAATTCTTAGGCATCATTGGATTGATTTTCAGAATTTCATCAGCCCGCCCATACAGCGGTGCCGAAGCATCCATCACCATTCCGTGCATCAATTGTTGAGAAGAACCACATAAAATCAGATGATAATTTAACTCTTCCTTTTTATCCCAAATCTTTTGAAGGATAGAAGGTAGTTCAGGTGAATTTTTGACTAAATATGGAAATTCATCCATACAGATAACTGTACCTTTTTTGATTCTGTAATTGAGATTTTCAAATAAAACTTCCCAATTCGAATAATTGAGCTGATCAAAACCCTGAATAATTCTGCCCAATTGCTCCGAGAACAACTCTATCTGACGAGTCATTTCAGATTGGTCGGCCATGAAATAAATGTCGTTTTCAGCTAACAATTCTCTGATTAATCTCGACTTTCCGGATCGTCTTCTTCCATAAATAACAGAAAGTGTGGCCGTTTCCGAAGAAGTGGTATTTCTAAGCCTTTTTAATTCTAAAGTACGATTTACAAATTTCATTTCTATTAATTATGTTTTACAAAGATAATGTTTTTGAAACATAATAATTAAATATTTTAATAATAAACAAGATAGAATCAGTTTATTTTTTCGTCGAAATAATTAATTGTGTTTTAAGAGTTGAATCTCCACTATGTAAATCCTTACCTTTCAGAATAGATATATTTTTAACTGCGGTGGATTCAATTTTAATGTTTTTCAGTTCTTTTTTATCTATTAAATGACCATTTAAAACAATCAAATCTTGATGATAAACTCTCAAGATCTATTTCTGATAAGCTAAAGATTTCAGCTTTTTGATTTTTCTGAAAAATAGTAATAGAATTTGATTGCTTGTCAAATTTAATTTTATCAATATTTCTTCTGTCTAAATAAGTGCTGTCCAGGTTTATTGGGTTTTCAAAATTATTTAGATAAATGTTCGTATTCAGATTTTTTTGAAAATTAATAGCTCTTTTCAAAATTGATTTTGAAGTCGAACAGCTCATAAAAAAGGCGACAATTATAATTATGGATAAGATTCTCTTCATAATCAATAATTTTTAAGAGCAACCAGAATCAATAAAACCTTCACTTTCGTGTTTATTCCTCTACAAATTCTCCAAAATATAATTCGTCATCAGTGTATAAAGCTGTAATCTCGTGGCACCGCCATAAATCCCGTGGTTTTTGTCGGGATACATCATCATGTCGAATTGTTTGTTGGCGGCAATCAGCGCAGCCGCGAGGTCCATTGCATTCTGAATATGCACATTGTCGTCGGCAGTGCCGTGGATCAACAGAAATTTATTTTTCTGGTCATTGAATTGTGCTGCGTAAGTAATGGGAGAATTGCTGTCATAACCGTCGGCGTTTTCCTGTGGTGTGCGCATAAACCGCTCCGTATAAACCGTGTCATAGTATCGCCAGTTGGTGACGGGTGCAACTGCAATGGCCATTTTGAAGACATCACCCGCTCTGAAAATCGCATTGCTCGACATATAGCCACCGTAACTCCAACCCCAAATACCGATTCTGGAAGCATCTACAAAGGGAAGCTTTCCGATTTCAACCGCTGCCTGAATCTGGTCTTCTACTTCCATTTTTCCAAGATTCAGATAAGTCTGTTTTTTGAAGGCAACGCCCTTTCCGCCGGTTCCCCGACCGTCCACGCAATAAACGAGATAGCCCTTCTGCGCCAGCATAAAATACCATTGGTCGTTCATGCTGTGCCACGAATTCATCACGGACTGAGAACCGGGACCGCTGTATTGGTACATCAAAACCGGATATTTTTTGTTGGCATCGAAATCTTTGGGTTTGATGACCCAAGCATTCAGCTCGTTGCCGTTGACTTTTAGTGTGATGAGTTCTTTGGTGCCCATTCCGTCGGCTGACAAACGAGCGGCGACTTCTTCATTGCTTTTGATGACAGCCAGTTCCTTGTTTTCTTTACCGCTTTTCAGGTAATAGGTATTCGCCTGATGAACTGATGAATATGGATTGATGAAATAATCAAAACTTTTGCTGAATTGGGCCGAGTTGCTGCCGTGGCGGTCGGTTAGCATGGTCAGGTTTTTTCCGTCCAAACCGATTTTATTGACTGATTTTTCGGTGGAAATTCTTTTTCCTTCAAAGGCGTTGGCTTGAAAATAAACCGTTTTGTCTTTGGGGTCATAACCATAGAAATTCGTGACTTCCCAATCTCCTTTGGTAACCTGATGGATTAATTTCCCGGAATTGGAATAATAATAAATGTGTCGGTTGCCGTCCCTTTCGGAAGTCCACAAGAAACTATTGTCATCCAAGAATTCCATCGTAATATCATCGGTTTCAATCCATTTGTTGTCGGTTTCAGTAAAAAGTTTATCAACTTTTTGATTTTTGATGTTTACAAAACTCACATCGACTTGGTTTTGATGGCGGTTGGAAGTCAATATAGCCAAAGTATTTTTTTCCTTTGTGAATTTGATTTTGAAAATGTAATAATTCTGTACCGAGGACAAATTCACTGCCGAAGTTTTGGCCGAATTCAAATCATAAATGTGCAGGCTGACTTCCGAGTTTTTTTCGCCGGCTTTGGGGTATTTGAAACGCATCTCATACGGATACAGTTGGTTGTCATAAATCGGAATAAAAAATTCGGGGACTTGAGTTTCATCGAAACGCACAAAAGCGATGGCAGAGCCATCTGCATTCCAGTCATAATGCCTCACAAAACCGAATTCTTCTTCATACACCCAGTCGCAAATCCCGTTGATGATTTCATTTTTCTTACCGTCATGGGTCACTTGGCTTACTTTCCCGGAAGCGATTTCCTGAAAATAAATATTGTTCTCGAACACAAAAGCGACCTTGGAAGCATCGGGTGAGAATGTTGGTTCCTGTATGGGTTTTCCGTCAAAAATCGTTTGGGTGGATTTTGTTTGTGTGTCATACACCTGCCATTTGGAGAGGGATGAGTGCCGATAGAGCGGTTGGGTTTCGGTGGCGAGCAATATTTGTTTTTCGTCAGGACTGAAGATGTATTCATCAAAACTCCCGGCGATGATCAATTCTTTTGAATCCTTTTGATTGACGAAGGATTCATAGGAATATTTGTAAATTCCGTCTCTTTCCTGAATGCTGTAGTGCCGGCCGTCCATCATGGAATTGATTCCACGAAGTCCTTGTGAATAATATTTGCCGCCCCAGATGTTTTCTAAAGTGATTTGTTGCGCGCTGACAATCAGGCTGCCGGCAACGCAAAATAGAAGTAAAAATTTTCTCATCCCTTGTGTTTTGCTTTTTAAGCGAAAAATCAAAGATAGAAAAATTGTTTGGAAAAGCTTTTTTTGAATGTTAAAATAGGAAATCGGGCAGAGTTTCTTGGGATTCAGTTGGCTTGTGGGTTTTTTTGGATTTTGTGCCTCATTTGTCATTCACCGATTTATTTATTACTTTTGATTTTGAATCCAACAATTTAAATTCATAAGCCATGTTCAAATCTGCCCTGATTTTCTGTTTTTTCTTTGTTTCGTTTTTAAATGCACAACATCTTGAGATCGAATATTCGGCCGTGCTTCGGCAAGAATTATCGGAAGATGCGAAAAATGAAATAATGAAAGACGGTGAATATGGTCGTGAACAGATAAAAATGAATGAAGAACCCGACCCGGCCACTTATAAAATGTTAATTTCCGGAAAAGAATCTATTTTTTCTTATGTTGAAAAAATCAGCAATGAACAGGATCCCAATAAACCAGTCATTAGGCATGCACCTGCCGGATTTGGAAGCTCTTATCACAATTTGGATGAAGCAATTGCGATGAAGGATTTCAATGTTTACGGCAAAAACTATCACTCATTGGATTCCTTAATGAAATTCAATTGGAAAATCACCAACGAGAAGAAGGAAATGCTAGGCTTTGAAGTACGCAAAGCCACTGCTGAAACTGCAACCGGAAATATTACAGCTTGGTACACACCAAAAATTCCGGTGGCTCACGGTCCGGCTGAATATTGGGGGTTGCCCGGTTTAATTTTAGAAATTGAGTTCCGTCATCTGGAGTATCCAGTTACCATTATATATTATGCAGAAACCATCAAAGAACTCAAAAAAAGTCCTAAAATCCAGAAACCAAACAAAGGGGAACAAATCAAGGAATCAGAAATCAACAGCATTTTTGAAGAAGCCAATAAAGCACGAAATGAGTTGCTGCTCAATACGGAAGATAGTGTAAATAAGGAGTAAAGTGAATTAAATATCAGAGTTTCACGATTTTAATATAATTGAATCAGAATTTCTATTCCCCCACCAAAACCCCCGAAACATTCCATGCCGAAAAGCTGTTGCCCTCGGGTTTCCCCTGCGGAATTTGTATCTTGATTTTATGTTTGCCTGCTTCTAAATCTCCCAAATCTATGAGATAAGCATTGGTCAGCGTTCCCGGACACCAGTTGGAACGGCTGTAATCCGAAGACGACAATCCGTTTCTGAAATTCCCGGAAACCGGATTGTAAAGTCGGTATGCACCACAATCCTCACGCCAAGGAATCATATCAAAAACCACTCGTTCATCCAGTAAAACCGTGTTTTTCTTTCGCAGAAATTCATCACCGTTTCCCCAGCCGCCATGTCCGGTGGTGATGTATTTCAAATGAGCGTTTTTTAAATCTTCTTTTAATTCAAATTCAACCTCAAGTCCTTTTTCGGAATCAAACAAAGTTGAATATTCTTGACCGGCCATTTCCATGATATTCAGTGTGTTGAACAATGGGATTGCTTTTTTCAGTGCTTCTTCTGAAGCTTCATTCTGATGGATGCTCACATTCAGCGAAACCAAATGACCGCCTTTGTCGTAATTCCCAATGAAAACCCCGATGAACACTTCTTTTTCTGACAATAAGGAGCCATAATCCGAAATCTCCTGACGATAATAAACCGAATCCTGCCAGTTTTTATTTTTCAAACTCACCCTTTCGTTGAAATGTTTCACTCCGAAAGGCGTGAAAAACCGCATCAGTTCCACCGGTGGTTCATAATCTTTTGTCGCCGCAATCCCTTGGTATTTTTTGCCGTTTCCGTTTTCATAAACCGGAAGTTTTTCAATGCCATTTTGCAGCGCATCCAGAAATGAGACAGGTTTTTCTGTGGGAATTAAAAATACACTGCCCGTGCGGTCATAGGCATCTCCGTTGGATTGCTCGGTGAGGTCAACGAAAATTTGTGCATTGGAATTCAGTTTTGGAAACCGGATTTTCTTCACGACCACCGTTCCGTTTGCAAAGCGCATGACGCCTGTTTTTGGTTCAAATTCATCCGAAAAATGAATCTGTTGATTACTGAAAACTTCCAAGTGGGTAAATCTTGCACGCCAGATTTTATCCTGATAATCCATTTTTTTCAGCATTTCTGCTTGTGCTTGTGCAAAGGATTTATCTAATTTGAAATTGTTTTTTTCGATTTTCACTGCTTGGGTCACAAAATTACCGTTTCTCACAATTTCGAGCACCAGCCCCAATTCTGCACCCAGAATATTAGGAGACGCCTTCATTGGAATTTGGTCGGTGTACCAGATTTCAATGGTGTTAGAATTGACAATGGTTTTCGCCATTTTGCATGTATGACCCAAAATGGTTTTGGTTTGGTCGGTGAATTCAAAAGTTTGTTCAGAAATTGAGGTGGTATCAAGCATTCCGACGGTTTCATCAGGATTCAGAAAAGCGATTGGGTTGAAACTTTTGTTTGTGGTATTCACAAAAGTCATTTCTACCGGGAAATCGGATTTTTGACTGAGCGCATTTTTGCTGCTTATCAGGAAGTTAGTTCCGTCAGAAACGACCCAAATGGGATTTTGATTTTCGTCTTTCTGTCCGTTGTAACTAACTTCGTAAATGATTTTGCTTAATTTTTCTGATTTGAAATTGATTTGACCTAAGGCAAATCCGTTCAATAGAATCAGCAATAGTAAAAATGCCTGTCTGTTTTTCATTTTCCAAAAATAAACAATCTCAACCTTAATTGTTTCCAAAACCGGATTTTGTGCCATTTATATTCGAGAAATAATCCCGGAATTGCGTTATTTTATATGAACTGAATTCCCGATTTTTGCGCTAATGAAATTCAGTTTATGCAGCTGTTATTAATCGACAACAATGATTCATTTACATACAACATCGTCAATATTTTACGTGAAATTGGCGATTGTGTTTATCGGGTAATCAATTATGATGAATTGAGAATCAGCGATTTGGATGAATTTTCACATTTCATAATTTCACCAGGTCCAATGAAACCCAAAGATTTTCCGCTTTTGAATCTGGTGATTGAACACAGTGTCGAGAACCGAAAACCATTGTTGGGAATTTGTCTGGGACATCAGGCGATTTGCACCCATTTCGGTGGAAGTTTGTATCGACTAAAAAATGTAGTACACGGACAAAAGCGACCCATTGAAATTGTCGAAAATTCACCGATTTTCTATGGACTACCGAAAAATATAGAGGTTGGTTTGTATCATTCCTGGACGATTTCGTCGGATAAATTTCCGGATGAACTTGAAATTATAGCCAAGTCTGGAAAATACATCATGGCAGTTCAACATCAAACAGTTCCAATCTTTGGCATTCAGTTTCATCCCGAATCATTTCTCACTGCTTTCGGAAAAGAAATTTTAACCCATTTTACAATATTAAGATGATGGACATTTCACAATTTTCAAAACAGATTTCAGAATATACGGTTCAAAAAATTCCGTATTTCTTTCTGATTGATTTTGAATTGAAACGACCCATGGTTTGTAAATTGGAGGAAGCCGAAAAGAACGGAATTTTGTACAACTTCAAAGGAAAAACAAATGCAAATGAGCAAATTCAGATTCCAAAACCGGAACTGACTTATACCGCGATTGACAAAAAGAATTATTTCAAAAAAATATATACGGTCATCGAAGAACTGAACAACGGAAATTCATTTTTGTTGAATCTGACTTTTCCGACGCCAATCGACTGTAATCTTAGTCTGAAGGAAATATTTTATGCGAGCCAGGCACCTTATAAACTTTGTTTGAAAGACGATTTTGTGGTTTTTTCGCCCGAAAGTTTTGTTCAAATCAAAGGAAATCAAATTTCGACTTTTCCAATGAAAGGCACGATTGATGCCGAAATTCCGGAGGCTGAAAAAATCCTGCTCGAAAATGAAAAAGAAGCCTGGGAACATCATACCATCGTGGATTTGATGCGCAATGATTTATCGATGATTGCGGAGAAAGTCAGGGTGAATCGTTTTCGGTACATTGAAAAAATCAAAACCCACAAAGGTGAAATCCTGCAGACGAGTTCAGCGGTCAGCGGAAATCTGAAAGAAGGCTGGGAAAATGATTTTGGAGAAAATTTATTGAAAATCCTTCCGGCAGGCTCTGTCAGCGGTGCGCCCAAAAAGAAAACGGTTGAAATTATCCAATCGGTTGAAGATGTGCCGCGCGGATATTATACCGGAATTTTTGGATGGTTTGACGGTGAAAATTTGGATTCGGCGGTGGCCATTCGGTTTATTGAAAAACAAGGGGAACAACTCTACTTCAAAAGCGGTGGCGGAATTACTGCAAACAGCGACCCGCAGAAAGAATACGATGAACTGATTCAGAAGATTTATTTGCCGGTTCCGGCATGAAATAAATTCTACTGCTTAATCCTATTTCCCAGTCGCTAAAAACGCTGTTAATTCAGAAAAATCTACTTTTTGCTGCTCGCCGGAAATCATGTCTTTGAGGGTAACTTGTCGTGTTTTCAGTTCTTCTTCCCCAATGATGACGACAAACTTTGCACTTCTGTGGTCAGCATACTGCATTTGTTTTTTCATTTTGGCATTGTCAGGATAAACATCGCAGCGCAATCCTTTTTCTCTGAGGTTTTTAGCAAGCTTCATTGCAACTTCAGTTTCTTTTTCTCCAAAATTGACAAACAAGGCGTCAAGTTGGTTTTGCAATGATTTTGGAAAGAGTGCCAACTCCTCCAAAACCAAATAAATCCTGTCCAATCCAAAAGAAATTCCAACCCCTGAGATCCCTTTCAAACCAAAGATGCCTGTCAAATCATCATAGCGACCGCCGCCGCCGATGGAGCCCATAGCCACATTTTTGGCTTTGACTTCTAAAATGGCACCGGTGTAATAATCCAATCCTCTGGCTAAGGTTAAATTCAAAATCAATTCCGCAGATTTTAATCCGGTTATTTCCGTTTTCTCAAATACAAAGTTCAGTTCTTCAATGCCTTGCATTCCGACTTCTGAATTTTGGAGTATGGATTTCAATGCTTCAAACTGGTTTTTAAAATCACCGCTCAGCCTGAACAAAGCCGAAAGTTTCTCGATGGCAGTTTGAGGAATTCCTCTTTCCAACATTTCCTCTTGAACCTTTTCAATCCCGATTTTATCCAATTTATCCAAAGTCGTAGTGAAATCAATCAGTTTGTCCGATATTTCAGCTACTTCAGCTAATCCGCTCAGAATCTTTCGGTTATTGATATGGATTTCTACCGGAATTTTCAAATCCGTGAAAACCGCATCATACAGTGCAACCAATTCAGTTTCCTGCCAAAGCGAAGTGCTGCCTACCACGTCGGCATCACATTGCCAGAATTCTCTGAATCTTCCTTTCTGAGGTCGGTCGGCGCGCCAGACGGGCTGCATCTGATAGCGTTTGAAAGGAAATGTAATGTCATTCTGGTGCTGCACCACATAGCGTGCAAAGGGAACAGTCAGGTCATAGCGAAGAGCTTTTCCGGAGATTTGTTGCAAAATTTTCCGACTGTCTTTTTGAGCCAAATCGGCTTCATCTGCATTTTTTAGAAAATCGCCGGAATCTAAGATTTTAAAAATCAGTCGGTCGCCTTCTTCACCGTATTTACCGGTCAAGGTGGACAGGTTTTCAAAGGAAGGCGTTTCGATGGGGGCATAACCGTATCTTTGAAACTGATTGCGAATAATGTCCATGATGAACTGACGTTTGGACACTTCTTCCGGTGAAAAATCTCGGGTTCCTTTGGGTAAACCTGCGCTTTGCTTTGCCATAATTCAAATTTCAGATTGCAAAGATGGGAAAAGGTAGCCTCCATTCCAAATTTGTAATGACATTGTAGGCTGTGGTTTTGAAATCCAAACCGAGAAATAAACCTAAGTTTAATGCATAAAAAAAGGCCGCTTAATGCGACCCTAAAACCCTTAAAATTTTTGTATTACTTTGTAATTATTTTAACGCCTCACTAACTAAATCGGCGTTGACTACTTTCTCTTCAAAATAATAAGCACCTGTTTTTGGCGACTTTACCATTTTGATTACTTTCGTCATCTTCTTTGAACCACCTTGTAGGGTTGCTACGGTTTTCTTTGCCATGGTGAATTATTTTTATTGATTATTTGATTTCTTTGTGAACAGTATAACGTTTAAGAACAGGGTTGAATTTTTTTAGTTCCATCCTGTCGGGCGTGTTTTTTTTGTTTTTAGTGGTAATGTATCGAGACATTCCCGGCATCCCGCTTTCTTTATGCTCAGTACATTCCAAAATCACCTGTACTCTGTTTCCTTTCTTTGCCATGATAAATGCTATTAATCGATTAAACCTTCTTTACGCGCACGTCGAACAGCTTCTTCGATGCCGATTTTGTTAATGGTTTTCAAGCCTCGTGCGGAAACTTTCAATGAAATCCACTTCCCACTGTCGGGCATAAAAAAGCGTTTTTTGAACAAGTTAATTTCAAATGTACGCTTGGTTTTATTGTTGGCGTGAGAAACATTGTTCCCCACCATTCTTTTTCTACCGGTTATTTGACAAACTTTAGACATTTGTTCTTAGATTTTTTCGGACTGCAAAGATAGAAATATTATTTACAGAAACACAAATCTTTTAATCTTAAATTTTTCTTTTCTTTTGATTTATTACCAAAAAAGGGCTTAATGCGCTGTAAATCAAAAGTATAATCATGATTGCAATTGCTATTCTTGCCAAATAATCTCCATATTGAACATAAAAAGTAATCGCATCGTTTAGGCTGGCTTTTCCAATCAATGCACCTTGTGTATCGTAGGGCAGGGAAGAGGTGATTTCTCCTTTTTGGTTGATGAAAGCGGAAACTCCGGAATTGGCGGAACGCACAATGTCCCGGCGGGTTTCAATCGCACGGAGCGCCCCATATTGCAGCAGTTGTACATGGCCGTCAGAATGTCCCCACCAACTGTCATTGGTCATGATAAAAAGTACATTCGCACCGTTTTTTACATATCCGTTGGTGAATTCTCCGTAAATGGATTCATAACAAATAATCGGCGCAATCCGTGCTGGGTTTTGGGAATTGACGAAAACCGAACGCTCTTTCTGTGTGAGATGCGTTCGGACGGTGCCACCGAAATTAAGCATGATGTCGCCTAACAAGGGTTTCAAAACAGACATATAAGGGAAATGCTCTACCCCGACTACCAATTTAGATTTATAATAATATTGTATGCTGTCTCTTTTATTGAATTGAATGGCGGCGTTCATCACATCGTACCATGTATCTGATTGGCCGAATTTGGCGGCAGTTTTGGTGGCTAATTTTTCGTAAGGATAGAACCGCATCAATTCCACACCGGAAATGAAGGTCAAATCCGGATAAGCTGCAAACCCGCGCTGAATCTGCTGAATGAGATAATCACCTTGCAGTTTATCGACATTCAGTCCGGGACCGGGACCGGGAAAAGCAGTTTCGGGTGCCACGACAAATTGCACTTCGGGGGTTATTTTTTCTTGTGCCAGCCGAATCAAGTCGTCCACGATTTCAAATGAATCTCTGGAGTATTTTTCAGTATAAGGGTCGAGTTTTGGTTGCAGTGCGATGGCTGTAATTTCTTCTCCTTTTTCAGTATAAGTTGCATTGATGATGTAGGAAATTCCAATTGGAAGTCCAATCCATAGCGTTAATATAATCAGCAATCGCTTGCTGAAAAATGAATTTTTGGTTTTAAAAAATTGATTCAAATAATAATAGGTGAACAGATTGGCTACCCAAACCCAAAGCGTTCCGCCGAAAGTTCCGGTGTATTCATACCATTGCACCCATTTCGGGAAATTCGCAAATCCGTTGCCCAGATTGAACCAAGGCCAAGTCATTTCCCACCCGAGATGAAATTTCTCGAAACTCATCCACATCGCAGGCAGAAAAATCAGTCCCCATAGCAAGCCGGTTCTTTTTTTTACCCAATAAAACAAATGAAACACGATGCTCATCAGCAGCGAATTGGCCAATACCGGAAAGGCGTAAGAAATCCAAGAGTTCTGAAGTTCCCCCGCTGAATTTACTTCTTGTGCGTAATGCAACCACCAGATGACAATGGCGTTCCAAACGAAAAATGCGAGATAAGCCAGTCCGAAGATTTTCCAACCTTTGTGTCGGATGTTTTCAGAGCCGGAAATTTGTGACTCCATGAAAAGCAGCGGAACAAATCCAAAGAAAAGTAAGATTGGAAAGCCGTGAGAAGGCCACCCCAATGCCAGAATCAATCCGGATAATACTGCCCAAAAAATGTATTTCAACATGGGGGCAAAGATAAATTATACGCCGGATATACGGATTGCAGGATTTGAAATACTTTTGCAGAAAATATAGATGCTTAATATTTTGTAATTATTTTTCGGAAAAGGATTGCAGATATGGAAAAAAGTATTATTTTTGCGCACTCATTTGAATTTTGACAGAAGAAGAAACATTGAAAGAAATTCAAATTATTAAAGAATAAAAAAAATTATGGCAAATCATAAGTCAGCATTAAAGAGAATTAGACAATCTGAAGTCAGAAGAGAGAGGAACCGTTATTATCACAAATCAGCCAGAACTGCCATCAAAAATCTGCGCAGTGAAACTGACAAAAAAGTAGCGGAAGAGCAATTGCCATTAGTCGCTTCTCAGATTGATAAATTGGCGAAAAGAAACATTATTCACAAGAATAAAGCGGCCAACTTGAAAAGCAAACTGACCAAATACGTGTCAGGACTATAAGAAGAAAATTAACGGCCCGTTCGTCTATCGGTTAGGACTCAAGATTTTCATTCTTGCAAGAGGGGTTCGATTCCCCTACGGGCTACAAATATTAAAGCGTGAATCATTGATATAGAATGATTCACGCTTTGCTTTTGGGGCATTTTGCCGACATTTTACAACAGAATTAATCCTAAATTTCTTATTCTGTTTTTTGTTTTTGCCCGGCTTTGTTTAAAACCCAATAACCTGAAACCGCAGCGACAATCGAAGCAGCAAAAATCCCTACTTTGGCCTGCATGGTATATTCCTCTTGAGTAAAAGCCAATGAAGTAACAAACAGCGACATGGTGAAGCCGATACCTGCGAGCAGTCCGATGCCCAACAAATTTGTAGGCGTCATTCCAGCCATGGGCGGTGCTAATTTCAGTTTGACCATCAGCAGTGTTGTTCCTGCAACGCCGATTACCTTTCCAAGCAGAAGCCCTAATCCAACACCCAATACAATATTGGTGCTGAAAAGCGTTTCCACATTGAAATCCAAAGCGATTCCAGCATTGGCGAGGGCAAAAATAGGTAGCACTACGAAAGTAACAAACGGATGCAATGCATGCTCCAGCCTTTGCAACGGCGGAATGGCTTCATCCGTATCTTTTTTGATTTCTTCCATGATAAGCAATTGTTCCTCGGTCAGATTAGGAATATCATCTTTGGGGTCAATTTTCAACAATTCTTTTAAATAATTTTTAATCCTTTCGGCATAGGTTGCTTCCTTAATCCTTGCATCGGCAGGAATCATAAATGCGGCGATAACGGCTGCAATGGTGGCATGTACGCCGGATAATAAAAAGGCAAGCCAAACCCCGAAAATCCCTAAAATTGCATAAAAAATTATACTTCTCACACCGACCCTGTTGGCAAGATACATCATCATGGCTACACCCAATCCTAATGTCAGATTCATAATGGAAATTTCGGTCGAATAAAAGAAAGCAATCACAAGGATAGCCCCCAAATCATCTACGATGGCAAGTGCAGTCAGAAATACTTTCAATGAAAGCGGCACTTTATTTCCCAAGGCATAGAGCAGGGCAAGTGCAAAAGCGATATCGGTTGCCATCGGAATTCCCCAACCCTGATGGGCTTCTCCGGTTGGATTCAGTGCTAAATAAATGGCCGCCGGCACGAGCATTCCGCCGATTGCAGCTACTATCGGCAAAAGGGCTTTTCGTGGATTTCGGAGTTCACCGCCGACAAATTCACGTTTGAGCTCCAATCCGATTAGAAAGAAAAAAACCGCCATCAGTGCATCGTTGATCCAATGAATCAAATTTAGATTCAGATAATTTTCGCCGTTGAAATGAAAGCCGAAACGGTATCCCAGAATTTCAAAATACTTGTCGGCTCAAACGGAATTGGCAAGAATCAAAGCCGCGATGACACTGCCAATCAATACATAACCGCCCGATCTTCCTTGATAAATGAACCGCTGAAACGGCACAATAAACTTGTCGATTGGATATTTCTTAATTTCGGAACCTGACACTTGCTGAAATTTTATAAATCAACGACCTTTCTTTCAATTTTGTAGAGGGTGCCAACGAATTTGGCAACGGATTCTCCATTTTGATTGGTGATTTTGATGTCGTAAACTGCTGTTTTTCGGGTTTCATTTTCAAGCTTTGCTTCTGCGCGAAAAATGTCACCTTCTCTTCCGGCCCGCATGAAATTGATGCTGCAAGTCTGTGCTACTCCGGCGTTTCCGCTGCTGTTGCCTGCAAAAGCCAATGCAGAATCAGCCAACGCAAAGGTGACACCGCCGTGAACGGTTTTCAGCCCGTTGATCATTTCTTTTTTGATAGGCATCTCCAATAAACAATAATTCTCTTTGATATCCAACACTTTAATATCCATCCACTGGGAAAAATAATCCCGTTCGTACATGTATTTTACAACTTCGGTCGGTGTCATATTTTCTGTATTTATAATTTTCTCATTAAAGGGCTTTGGCGATATCGTTCTTCCTGATAGGTTTCATAGAGATCCTGTAGAACTCCGGATATTTTCTCATAACTGATTTCCTTTCCCCATGCCAGCAGGCCTTTGGGGTAATTCACTCCTTTTTGCATTGCCAGTTCGATGTCTTCATCCGAAGCGATTTTCAGCCGTTTGGCTTCCACCGCTTCATTGATTAGCATAGCGAGAATCCGCATGAAGATTTGTTCGTAAAGTTTTTCATCTTTTTTGGGAATCGGTTTTTCAGCACCTTCGGCATAATCATAAAATCCTCTTCCGGTTTTTTTGCCATGCAGTTTGGCTTCCGCCATTCTTTGCTGAAGCAGGCTTGGCTTGTATTTTGGGTCGTAAAAATAATCTTTGTAAACCGTGGTGGTTACCGCAAAATTCACATCCACCCCGATTAAATCCATCAGTTCAAAAGGCCCCATTCGGAAGTTCCCCAAAGATTTCATGGCATCATCCACTTGTTCCGGAGTTGCGATGTTTTCTTCTACAATCCGCAGGGCTTCTCCATAAAACGGACGGGCGATGCGGTTGACGATGAATCCGGGATTGTCATTGGCCAAAACCGGGGTTTTGCCCCAAGATTTCATCTGTTCGTATATTTTTTTCGGTAAGGCTTTTTGGGTCAATAAGCCAGGAATGATTTCTACCAAGGGCATCAAGGGAGCGGGATTGAAAAAATGAATTCCCAGAAATCTTTCGGAATTTTTCAATTCGGCCGAAAGTGAAGTGATGGAAATTGAAGAAGTATTTGAAGCAATGATACATTCCTCAGTAACAATATTTTCCAAATTTTTAAATACCGAGGTTTTGATGTCTTTTTTTTCTACGATGGCTTCGATGACCAAGTTGCATTCCCGAAGTTCATCTAAAGATTCACAAAACCGAATCCGGCTGATGATGGCTTTTGCTTCTTCGCTGCTCATTTTCCCTTTTTCGGCCAATCGGTGGAGTAATTTTTCTAAATTAGAGATGGCATTTCGGGTTTGCTCGGAATTGACGTCGTACAAAAATACATTGCAGCCGTTGGCTGCTGCGACCTGTGCAATTCCTGTTCCCATGGTGCCGGAACCGATGATTCCCGTGTTTTTCATTGATTTATTTTCTGAATTAATCCTTGTTGAATTGCTATGAAATTTCAATTATTTTCCTTTGTAAACCGGCTGTCTTTTTTCTAAAAAAGCCCGGATACCTTCCATGAAATCTTCAGTTTCCGCAGCTTCTTGCTGGATCCGGCTTTCCAATTTCATTTGTTCTTCATAACTGTTTGAATAAGAAAGGTTAAACGCCTTTTTGGTCAGTTCAATCGCTTTAGTTGGAAGTTGCGTGATTTCCGCTAAAACCGCTTCCGCTTTTGCGTCAAATTCTTCATCATCGAAGCAATCCGCAATCATGCCGAGTTGTTTGGCTTCATTGGCGGAAATTTTTTTTCCGGTAAATGCAAGGTATTGCGCCATTTGACGTCCTAATAATTTCGGCAGAAAATAAGTTCCCGCAGTATCAGGAATCAAACCGATTTTCACGAATCCCTGTGAAAAGTAGGCAGATGATTTGGCCAATGCGAAATCGGCTATCAGTGCCAACATGGCACCGGCACCTACGGCTGCTCCATTGACCAAAGCAATGACGGGTTTGGAATTGGAGACAATGGAATGTACCATCGGATTGTAATAGTTCAACACCATTTTTTCGACGGTTTTGTCGTTTTTCACATCTTTTGAAAATTCGATGGCTTCTTTCAGGTTTTGTCCGGCACAGAAAGCTTTTCCTTCGCCGGTCAAAGCGATACAACGTACATTTTCATCTTGGTCGCATGCTTCCATGAATTCCCGAATTTCGGTCAACATCAATTTGGTTAATGAGTTGTAACTCTCAGGTTGATTAAGTTTTGCGATTTTCAGTTTGCCGTCAAAACGCGTTTCGATTTCAATTTCTTTATAGGTCATATTCGTATTTAATGACATTTAAAATATTCAAAAGGTTCAAGACAATCATGACATTGGTAGGTGGCTTTGCAAAGGGTAGAGCCGAAACGGCTGATTTGTTTCGTGTGTATTGAGCCACAGCGCGGGCATTCTTTAGGTTTTCCGATGAAATTTTCATCCGCTCCTTTTTCGGGTGGTACGATGCCGTATTCCATCAATTTCCGGCGGGCTTCATCGGTCATCCAGTCGGTGGACCAAATTGGATCAAGCCGAACATCTACTTTCGCATCCCAACCTTCTTCTTTCAGCTTTTGGATGATATCGGTTTCAATCACAAAAGTTGCGGGACAAGCGGAATACGTTGGTGTCATAACGACTTCACAGGTTTTGTCACCCGTCACTTTGGCCTCCCTGACCATGCCCAATTCCACAATACTGATTACCGGAATTTCCGGATCGGGAATCTCATTTAAAATATCCATTAAATCTCTCATCATTGCGCTCTTTTCTTGTTCTAATGGGAAGTTGTTTTTAATTTTTCCGGGAAATCAATTTTTCTAAAGAATTTCTATTTAAAAATTATTTCACGTCAACTTTCCCGAAAATTTACCATATACAACCCGGGTAAGCCCTTTGCATATATTGCAATTCACAAAGGATGTAACCAAAGTATTCGGTGTGATAACCGGTTCTGGAATGTTTTTGCATATAATGATTTTCCGCCGGAATTTCCAAACCAAACTGATGAAAATCCGTTGCAATGATTTTCAGAAATTCACTGTAAAGTTCATCCAGATTGGCGGCGACGTTCAGGTCAATCAATTGGTCTTCGCCTTCGGATTTTGCAAAAAGTCCTTGGGTATATTCCCAGATTCTTTCGATGGCATCCGTCAGCCTTTCTTTGCTTTCTTCGGTTCCACCTGCGAAAATTTTCATCCAAGTGGCGGCGTGGGTGTAGTGGTATCTAACTTCTTTTAATGATTTTTGTGCGATGACGGATAAATCTTTGTCTTCGGAATTGGCCAATGCTTCATAAAGCAATTTCTGATAAACTGCGAAAACATAGACTTTTAGAATGGTTTGCGCATAATCCTCATTGGGCAATTCCACCCAGTGGGCATTGAGGTATTCATGTTCATAGCGCAGAAATGCCAGATCGTCCGCAGTTTTCTTGTCATCGCTGAGTTTGGCTGCCAATTCATACAGATTATTGGCCTGTCCGAGTTCATCGAGTGCTATATTGGTCAGCGCGATGTCTTCTTCTAAATAAGGGCCTTTTCCGCACCACTCCATCAGGCGTTGCGCCATGATCAGACTGTCATCCGCTAATTTCAACAAATATTTTTCCATTGTTTAATTTTTTGAGAAACAGAAATATGATTCAAACTTCTGTTCAAGATGTTTTATTAAATGTTTTTAACTTCATTCGGAATTTGATAAAAAGTCGGATGCCGATAAAGTTTGTCGTTGGCCGGGTCAAAGAAGGCTTCTTTGTCCATTCCTTCTGATGAAACGACGTATTTACTCGGAATCACCCAAATCATGGTTCCTTCCTGACGTCGGGTGTAAACATCTCTTGCGTTCTGAAGTGCAGTTTCACTGTTGGCGGCCTGCACCGAACCTACGTGTTTGTGGGCTAATCCGGGTTTGGTCTGAATAAACACTTCCCACATATCTAATGTTGCCATTTTCGTAAATTTTAATTAATTATTCACTGGTTAAACTTCTGCTTTTTCTTTGGCTGCAAATGCCACTGCGGCTTCTTTCACCCATTTGTTGCTTTCCCAGGCATTGGATTTTACAGCCAACCGCTGTTTGTTGCAGGGGCCATTGCCTTTGACTACTTCCCAGAATTCATCCCAAGGCATTTCTCCAAAATCATAATGTTCGCGTTCTTCATTCCATTTCAGGGCTTTGTCCGGAATTGTCAATCCGAGATAATCTGCCTGCGGAACGGTGATGTCAATGAATCTTTGGCGCAAATCATCATTGCTTTCCCTTTTGATTCTGTAATTCATCGAAGTTGCGGAGTGTGTGGAATCCTTGTCATTGGGGCCGAACATCATCAGTGCCGGCCACCAGAAACGATCTAGCGCAGATTGCGCCATTTCTTTCTGCTCTTTAGTACCTCGACAAAGTGTCATCAGGATTTCGTAACCCTGGCGATTGTGGAAAGATTCTTCTTTACAGATTCTGACCATAGCCCGGGAATAAGGGCCGTATGAAGTACCCATCAACATCACCTGATTGATGATGGCAGCACCGTCCACTAACCAGCCGATGGCACCAATATCCGCCCAAGTCAATGCGGGATAATTAAAAATACTGGAATATTTCGCATTCCCGATTAGCATATCTTCATAAAGCTTGTCTCTGTCGGCGGCAATCGAACCATCCGCCAAAGTTTCAGTGGCAGCATAAAGATACAAGCCATGTCCGGCTTCGTCCTGTACTTTGGCCAATAAGCCCATTTTCCTTCTCAAACTGGGGGCGCGCGTCAGCCAGTTTTTTTCGGGTAACATCCCAACTACTTCGGAATGGGCGTGTTGAGAGATTTGCCGTATCAGCATTTTTCGGTAGTCGTCCGGCATCAAATCCTTCGGCTCAACCTTGTTTTCTCCATGTACATATTGTACAAACTTTTCTGTATCCATCATTCATTTTATTTCTGTTTAAACATCAAAAGTCAGGGTTACGTTGTGTGTCGTGGGATGTGCCTGACAAGTCAGAATAAACCCTTGTTCCACCTGCTCTTCATTCAACGCAAAATTCTTTTCCATGAAAACTTCTCCATCCAGCACTTGTGCCATACAGGTTCGGCAAACACCGCCGTGGCAGGAATAAGGTGCGGGAATCCCTTCATTGTTGCATTTGTCCACAATGACTTCTTCTTTGGAATTAAGTTCAAAAGTATATTCATCATCATCCAAAATCACCGTAACCATGCTGTTGATATTGGGCAATGCCTTGAATTCATCGCTTTTCTCCGGGTCATCGTCATCATCGGGTGCGGTATAATATTCATGCAAAATCTGAATGGCGGGTACTTTTTTCTCCAAATGCAGAAAATCCGCAATACTTTGAATCATGTCTGTCGGGCCGCAAATAAAATAAGTGGTTTCCGAGATCGGAATATCTCCGAATAAATCAAACAGTTCATTGAGTTTTTCAGCTGTGATTCTACCTTCAAAAACCGGGTTATCCGATTTTTCTCGGCTGACGATATAAGTTACCCTGAAGCGGGATCCGTATTCTTTTTCGAGGCGATAGATTTCATTCTTTTTCAGAATTTTATCTTTGGTTTTGTTGCCGAAAAATAGATAAACCCGACTTTGGGGTTCCTGAATCAGAATTTCTTTGATGTTGCAAAGCACCGGGCTGATACCGCTTCCGGCTGCCAGTCCGATATAAGTTCTGTCGTTGGTGGGATGCAGGTTGGCGTAGAAACTCCCAATGGGCGGCATCACTTCAATCATGTCTCCGGCCTTGAGGTCCTGCTGCAAAACCGGTGAAAGTTTCCCTTCGGGAATGATTTTCACCAAAACTTCGATGTGATTCTGATTTTCGCCGGGGGCATTGACGATGGAGTAAGACCGGATTTCATCTTTTCCGTCAATCGTTTTTTTAAGATTGATGTACTGTCCTTGTTTGAATTTGAACTCTTCTCTCAGATGATCCGGGATTTCCACTGCAATCGTCAGTGCATCATCGGTATCTTGCTCAACTTTGCTTACTTTTAAATTATAAAATCTGCTCATTCGTTCTTGCGCAATTTTTTGTTATTTCCTGTTTTGCCTTCAGAAATTCATACTGAAGTATTCAAGCGGATAAATTTACAAAAGTTTTTCCCCTGAAGGAAAGATTCCCGAAATTTATAATGAAAATATTTAATGCAACATTTTGTAATGTAATTTAAGCAATTCACTTCACGAAGTAATGAAATGGGCATAATTCATTAAAAAAGCATGGCCGAATGCACCGGATTTTCATTTTATAATGTAAAGTGACCGCATTCATCCGCGATTATTTCCCCAATGATAAAATATTAGCCAACAATCTATACGCGCCGGGAACACCTTCCGGCAATTCGCGAAAGAAACTCAATCCGGTATAAACATAATAACCTTTGCCGTACTTTGCCACGAGCAAACTGCCGTTCATCGGCGATTCATTTTTGTCGTTCATGGAAAGTATTGCTGTGAATTCCTCGCTCCATTTGTCTGGAAAATACAAACCCCGTTCCTGTACCCAGCCTTCGAAATCTTTTTCAGTAATTTTATTTGGGAAATTCAAAACCGGATGGTTTTTGTCCAAAAATCTCACCTCCGAATTTTCATCGGTTACCCGGTCGCGCGAAAGCTGTATGTCATAAGGCGCAACTTCCTGCGTCAAAACATCCCTTGAAGTATTGTATTGCACCAGTATGTTTCCAGCGTTTTTCACATAATCAAATAGGATTTTGTTTTTGAACATCAGTTCGTCAATCACATTGAAAGCACGGATTCCCAACACGACCGCATCAAATCTTTGCAGATTTTCAGCTGTGATATTTTGCGGAGAAATGATTTCGACTTCGTAGCCGATTTGCTTTAAATTTTCAGGAACTGAATCTCCCGCTCCAACGATATATCCAATTTTTTCGCCTTTTTTCTGTAGGTCGATTTTCACCAATTTGGCCGAGCCGGGCAACAAAATTTTTTGTTCGGGAATGTGCTCATAATTGATTTCAATTAGCTGATTTTCAAATGCTCCAACTCCAACCTTCAATTGCGGAATCAATTCTCCTTCGGATTGATTTTTTGGCGGAATGACTTCAAACCAAAATGTTTTTTCTTCGCCTTTCGCGTTCAAAATTACTTCCTGATTTTCAGGCGAAATATTCCAACCATCCGGTGCTTTTAGGCTTAAATTTCCTTTTAAATTTTCGGTAAAAGATTTGACTTTTACCGGAATTCTTTGTGCTTTTTCATCACCAAAAATCAATACTTTTTCTTCGACATGAACAGAAGCTTTTGGGACTACCGCAAAAGGTTTGTAAGTTTCTCCTTGTGCCGGGTCATTGTATTTGTAAACCACCGGTTTTTCGAAATAAAAATCCTGTCCCAAAATATTTACATAGAACAAAACGCTATACGGTTGCGGAGATTCAGGCAGTCCGATTAAATTTTCGTCGCTGACTTTGTACATACCCAAACTTCCTTTTTCTTCCAACCAATAGGGCGAAGTCGGCTTTAAAAAAGCAGAGCCGACAAGGGTTTTGTGGGTGTAGAATGCTTCATTGGGTTTTAAAATTTTGTCTTCCTTAACCAGTTGTATTTCATTGAGTTTAATAGGAATATTGCTTCTGTTTATGGCTTCAATTTTCACATCGACTTTTCTGCCAACTGTCGTATAAGGCGCTATTGCAACCGCTTCCAAAAACAATCCGGAACAATGGTAAATTATGTTTTTTATTTCTTCTAATTTAATTTGTCGCCAATGCTCATCTTCTAATTTTAAAATCAATCGATAGGCTTTGATGAGTTCGGGAACGGATTTGGACGGATTTGTAAAATCAAATTCCCGTTCAACCTTCGAGAGAATTTCCCCGATTGCTTTCCCGCCTTTCACACGGTTCCAACTGGTGTCAATTCCTTCAAACACATTTTTTTCGGGCATTCCGCCTCTGATGGGTTCCAAATATTCGATGGCACTTCCCCGAACGGCCGTGGCTCCAAATCCTTGTGAGCTGTGTTGACTTCGGCTTTTGGCCGCAATTTCGGAATTGCTCAATCCCAAAGTCGGATAATAAGACCCGATATCCATCACGAAAAGATTGGTTTTATCGGCTTTTTCAAACTTCTCTCGGCTTCCGTAAAAAAACCAAGATTGATTCCAAAACAAGCGTTTCGGTTGCCAAATGGAAAGCCTTTTTAATTGTTCTGGAAAAGCTGATGAATTTGCTGCCAAATCAAAGGCTTCCACGCTCAACATCGCCGATGCAGTATGGTGTCCGTGCGTGGTTCCGGGCGAACGGTGGTCGAAACGGTTGATGATGACATCGGGTTGAAATTTTCTGATGACATACACCAAATCGCTTAAAACTTCATTTTTGTTCCAGATTTCGAGAGTTTCATTGGGATGTTTGGAATAGCCAAAATCATTGGCTCGAGAAAAATATTGAATTCCACCATCGATTCTTCTTGCTTGCAAGAGTTCCTGTGTGCGAATTACGCCCAAAAGCTCACGCAATTCGGGTCCGATTAGATTTTGTCCGCCGTCGCCACGGGTCAGAGACATATATGCGATTCGGGCGTGTACGCCTTTCGAAAAATAGGAAATCAAATGGGTGTTCTCGTCGTCAGGGTGGGCTGCCACATACAATACCGAGCCCAGGAAATTGAGTTTTTGGATGGATTCGTAGATTTCTGCTGAATTTTGTTTTTTGGGAGCCTGTGCAAAATTTTGAATTGAAAAACTCAATAAAATCAATGTAAATAAAAACTTAGGCATGTGATTCATAAAAATTGAAACCTTGGAAAGAAAGGGATTATAATTTTTTACCATAATGGACACAAAATAAAATGATTTTTATTGATTAATGGCAAAAATACAACACAGAAAATCAATCAATCATTGAGAAAAAATGTTTTCTCAGTTAAAAAAAATGAAGATTTCCTTTTTTTCGCCTGTTGAACCGGACTTTACACAAGCTTTTCACAAATTAAAAGTCAATTCGGTTTAAGGTTTAAAAATAGCTTATTTTTGTGCAAAAGTTTAGAAAATTGAGCTGGTTCAAAAAAATATTAGGTAAGGAAAGCAAAGAGAACAAGGAAAAATTAGACGAGGGGCTTGAAAAGTCTAAGCGGTCATTTTTCGAGAAACTCAGTCGCAGTGTAGCCGGAAAATCCAAAGTGGACGATGAAGTCCTCGATAATTTGGAAGAAGTCCTGATTTCTTCCGATGTGGGCGTGGATACGACTTTGAAAATCATTGAAAGAATCGAAGAACGTGTATCTCGTGATAAATACATGAATACAAGTGAGTTGAATGCTATTTTGCGGGAAGAAATAGCAGGGTTGCTTTCTGAAAATAATTCCATTGAAAATCAAGGTTATGAAGTTCCGGAACTCTCTGAACCTTATGTGATAATGGTAGTTGGTGTGAATGGTGTCGGAAAAACCACAACCATTGGAAAATTAGCCAATCGCTTCAAAATGAATGGAAAGAATGTGATTTTGGGGGCGGCCGATACTTTTCGGGCAGCCGCTGTGGATCAGTTGGTTATTTGGTCGGAAAGAGTCGGAGTTCCGATTGTGAAGCAAGCCATGGGTTCCGATCCGGCTTCTGTCGCTTTCGATACTTTGCAATCCGCAAAAGCACAAAACGCAGATGTTGTTTTGATTGATACAGCCGGTCGTCTGCACAATAAAGTAAATCTGATGAACGAATTGTCCAAAATCAAAAGGGTGATGCAGAAAGTAATTCCCAATGCGCCACATGAGGTTTTGTTGGTCTTAGATGGTTCTACCGGACAAAATGCGTTTGAACAAGCAAAACAATTTACGCAGGCAACGGAAGTCACCGCACTCGCCGTGACAAAACTCGATGGTACTGCGAAAGGCGGCGTAGTCATCGGGATTTCGGATCAGTTTCAGATTCCGGTGAAATACATCGGTGTAGGGGAGGGCGTCAATGATTTGCAGGCTTTTGATAAAATGGAGTTTGTGGACAGTTTTTTTGGAAAGTAAAATCTAAGTTTCGCTAAGAAAGACATTGTAAATTTCATTTTTTACATTTAGAATTGAAAGCGGTTGAATAAATGATGAAAAAACGCTGCTATCTGATTCTTAGTGCAGGACACATTTAATTTATTTCCTTTTCTTCAGGTTGAGGGTCATTCCGGGATGGGGTTGTTCGCCGGGTTTCATCCTATTCAGCCGATAGAGTTTGTCGATTTTCATTCCGGTTTTTTGCGCAATCAGATACATATTATCGCCTTCTGCAACTTTGTAATGTGCTGTTGCACCTTTGTTTTTCTTTTTTTCAAGAAAGACAAATTGGCCATCTGTTAGTTTTCCGTTTTGGGGAAGTTCATTGAATTGGGCAAGTTTTTTTGGATTGATTTTGTACAAAGCGGCCAGTCCTGCCAAAGTTTCATTTTCATTTGCGACAACGTATCGGATGCCAAGCGGATGTTTTTTAATGCGTTGAGAAGGTGATTGTGGGCGAGGCTCGGTTTTGATGCTTTTAACCAGCAATTCAGGGATGGGGTTTTCTTCGGTTTCATCTTGAATTGCGACCCCTGCAATGTTTTCTGAATCCGGGAACAAATCATAATTGGACAATGCGATGATGTCAGACGGCCCAAATAATTCGAATAATTTCGCTTCTACTTCATCCGGTTTCAAACGATCGAATTGGTACAATTGATATTTTTCAATGCTTGAAATCAACAGCTGTGGATAGCGCGGATTTGTAGCATATCCGGCTTTTCTCAGCCCTTTGGCCCAACCTTGGTAATCGTATAAATCAAGTGTAAAAAGGTTTTTGTAAAATGGTCTTTCCGCCAAAAATTTGGAATGGTCGCGGTAACTTTCCTGGACTGATGCATAGGCTCGGAAACATTCGTTGGGTGCATCATCCGTATGACTTAGTGTGGGGCCTGTCCATTCTTTTTTGCATTTGATTCCGAAATGATTGTTGGCCAATTCAGCCAACCTACTTTGTCCGCCGCCAGTTTCAAGAATTCCTTGTGAAAGGGTGATGCTTGCCGGGATTTTGTATAATTCCATTTCTTCAACAGCCAGTCGCGCGTGTTTTCGGATATAATCAATCTGAACACTTTCTTGTGCCATACCACAGAAAGACAAATTAAAAATCACCAAAAATATCCAGCTTCCTCTCATTTGATCAATGTTTTTCCTTGTATTTTTAATTTCTGATTAAATCCCTGAATTCCTTGTAAACCACCGGTATGAACAGCGAGTACCTTGCTGCCTTTGGGAAATAATTTCAGCTCCATCATATCAAAAATACCCAATAGCATTTTGCCGGTATAAATCGGTTCCAAAGGTACGTTTGTTTCCTTTTTGAAACTGTTAATGAATCCGATTAGTTCGTCCGTGATTTTGGCATACCCCCCAAAATGATACTTCTGAATCAGCTCGTAATTGGAACGTGTCGAATAATTTTTTATTACATCGATTAGAAAATCCGAATCCTTCAAAGCTGGGAAAATCAGAATTTTCTGATGTTTTTCTGCGCTTCTGATAAGACCTGAAACCGTTCCGCCCGTTCCGGCAGCACAACAGATATAATCGAATTCTGAAGTTTTTTCATTCAGAATTTCTTCACAGCCTCGAACTGCGGCTTCATTGGTTCCACCTTCGGGTAAAATGAAAATATTTCCAAATTCAGATTTTATTTTCTTCAAAAATCCGGATTGATTCTTATTGCGATATTGTGTCCTGGGAATGAAATGTAATTCCATTCCACAAGAAGCTGCAAAATGTAAAGTGGGGTTTTCAATGATTTTTTCAGCCAATTCTTCTCCGCGAATGACTCCGATGCATCGAAATCCAAATTCCCGTCCAGCGGCGGCTGTGGCAGCAATATGATTGGAATAAGCACCCCCGAAAGTTAGAATTCCTTCGTATTTGCCTTCTTCAAAAGCTTTGAGATTGTATTTTAGTTTTCGGAATTTATTTCCGGAAATCAATGGATGAATTTTATCTTCCCGTAAAACGGATAGTTGGATTCCGTTCTTTTCAGTGATGAAATGTATATCGGCATTTATGTGGGGAAAAGCTTTCACAAGTATTTTAGAAAATTCCAGAATTTTCGATTTTTTAAATAGTTAAAATTGTTTTCATTGGTGTAAGCTTCGCGTTCAAAGCAAATGTTGAGATAAGCCTGATGCGTATTTTTAAATTGTATCCATCTGATTATAAACTCAATTCCATACCACAAAAAAAACGGAAACCACAGCATTTCCAATTGTTGTCGCAAATGAATCCTTTCATGAAAAATTATTGCCCGGTCTTCTTTCAGCATTTTGTCTTTCAAAAAAATAAAGGGAAAAACCGCCAATCCCCGGAAATTTTTTGAAAACAATTGAGGAAATGCCACCAAAAAAGGGAAAGCCGGTAAAATCGATTTTTTCTTAGGGTTGGTGACGGACATGGACATTGAATTCTTTGATAAATCTTTGTTGTTCATCGAGCAATCTGCTTTCCAAATTATTGTAATATTCAAAATCCCGACTCATCTGTTTTTTGGTTTTTTCATCCAATTGGTCAATCCGTTCTTTGGAATTATATATAAACATCAGACTGTCTAAATCCGCTGTTTCGGAAAACAGTTTTTTTACATACGAATAATATTCAATACCTGTGTTTTTGTAGGTTTCACTGCCTTTAAAATCACCCAGAATCCGGGTTTGTTCAAGTCCCTGCTCAGCATTTTTAATAATTTCTTGACGGTATTGTACAATATCCGTGTAAGCCGCATTTTGGGTAAAAATCGAATCTATATAAGCAGAAATCCGGATTTGTGGAAAAATAATTTTGTCATTATAATCAATCGGATTTTCCTTGTTGCACCCCAGTACAAAAACCGAAAAAATCAATAAAAAAACCGGGTTTTTCACGTTTAAACTTTGCGTCAAAAATACGGATAAATTCAATAATTCCGGATTCTCCAGGGTTTCGGGTAATAGTTGTTGGAGCGGTTGCCCAAAAATTTAATCCATCCCAATCCGAATCCGCCGTAGGTCATTAGATAAAACCCTTTTTTGTTCAAATCCAGTTCCGGATCGTTGCCGCGCAAAAAATGCAAGGCTTGTTGCAAATTGAGTTCCACTTCCGGAAACGTATGTAATTTGTTGTGAAACAAGGCTAAAGCTTCTGAAGGAATGAAGTCCTTTCCTTTCATTTCGCCTGCTTCTATTCCGGTATAAATGATTTTTAATTTCTCCTTGACAGCATTTTTTACCGCTTTTACCGTTGGCGTTTTTAGGAATATTTTCCCGTTATTCTCATGAAAGTAATCATTTTTAATTAAATCCGGAATGAAAAAAGGTTTTGATTTTTCCGGAGCATGAAGATTTTGCAATCCAAAGCCGGACTTTTTCCTTAACACGGACAAAAACAATCCTTCACCTTTCACTTTATGTGGGTAAAAATAATAACCCCACGCTTCGCCAGCTTGCACTTCCTGAATTCCCCATTCTGAATCAAATTGCAAGGGAAGCGATTCCAATCCGAAATTTTGAACCGCCCAATTCATCAGTTTTTCATTTTCATCAGGATTGAAAGTACAGGTGCTATACACCAAAATTCCTTCATTACACAATGCCGGAAGCACATTGGATAGAATCCTTTTCTGTCTTTCGGAACAGTATTGACAATTGGTTTCCGACCATTCGTTGATTGCAACAATATCTTTTCTGAACATTCCTTCGCCACTGCAAGGCGCATCCATCTGAATATAATCAAAGAATTCCCTTAAATTCGTGAAATCCGAAGGGTCATTTTGCGTAATCAGCAAATTCTCTGAAATCCCCGACCGGATGTGATTTTCTTTCAAAATCATCGCCCTCGGTTTGATGACTTCATTGGCTATCAAAACCGCACTTTCATCTAATAATCCTTGTAATAAAGTGGATTTTCCGCCCGGTGCCGCACACAAATCCAAAGCTCTTTTGGGAGATTGATTTTGATAAATCTGATGAAAAACATTTCTCAAAATCATAGACGAAGGTTCTTGAACATAATAGGCTCCGGCATGCCACAACGGATCTGTTATAAAACGTCGATTTTCCTTTAATATACGACCATACTCATTCCAGGCAACTTGTTCTGAATCCCCGAAAACAGCTGTTTCCTTTTTCGGATTATAACGAATGCTTGCGAAGAAATCCTGATGAATAGCGTCCGTAAATGCGGAAAACTCCTTTTCGGAAAACAGGGTTTTCATCCGTTTCAGGAATGGTTCAGGTAAGTTTTTCATTCATTCAAAAATATAAAATCTCAATGGTTGAGCAAAATTTAAAGGTTGATTCAGACAAAAAATTCATTGCTTTTTCAATCATAAAAAAAGCGTAAATTTGCACACCAAAATTTTAAGAAAAAATGAATATTACCCACAAGCTCAATGATGATTCTACGGCTTTGCTGACTGTAAACATCGATCATGAAGATTACAAGGAAAAAGTTGAAAATACTCTAAAAGATTACAGAAAGAAAGCGGATATCAAAGGTTTCAGAAAAGGACATGCTCCGATGGCTTTTATCAAAAAACAGTATGAAAAAGCCGTGATATTTGATGAAGTCAATCAATTGCTACAAACCGGTATCAATGAGTATATTAGAAATGAAAAATTCTCACTGTTGGGTAATCCGATTCCGAAAGAACAAGAAGATTTTGACTGGGACTTGAATCCGTTGAATTTTGAGTTTGAATTAGGGTTGACACCGGAATTCAAGGTTGATTTATCTAAAATCGAAGTGGATACCTATAAAATAAAGGTGTCTGATGAGGAGGTTCAGAAGTACATTGACAATTTTGCTAAAAATTATGGTTCTATCAAAACCATTGACAAAGTTGAAAAAGGAAATGTAAATCTGAAAGTCAATATCAAAGAATTAGATGAATCGAAAAATCCCGTAGAAAACGGTGTAAATGAAGACAGCTATATATTCATGGATGAGGTATCGAATCCTGAAGTTTTCATTGGGAAAAAAGTGGGAGATACTGTGCTTGTCAAAGCAAAAGACATCAATGAAGATGCACATACGCTCAGCCATATTTTGAATACAACTGAAGAAAATGTGAAAAAGATTGAAGGTGATTTGGAGGTGAGGATTGAATTGATTCAGAAATCAGAACCTTCTCCGGTTGACCAGTCTTTGTTTGATAAAGTTTATGGTGAAGGCACTGTGAAAAATGAAAAAGAATTTAGAGCCAAAGTTCGCGAAGAAGCCGAGAAGATGTACACCAATCATACGGAAAACGATATGATGGACAGTGTGGCAGATGAATTGATTGATAAAACTAAATTTGATTTGCCGAATGATTTTCTGCGCCGATGGTTGCATTCGACCAATGAAAAAATCAATTCCATCGAGGAAGCCGGAGAGATATTGGAAAAAGAAGAAAGAGCTCTTCGGTATCAACTGATTGAATCCAAAATTGCAGAAGAATTTCAGATAAATGTTGAAATGCCGGATGTGGAAAAAGTGGCCATGGATGCCATCAAAGGTCAGTTGCTCATGTACGGACATATTGATTTTCCGGAAGAAGATTTGAAAAAAATCGTACAGTCTTCATTAGAAAATGAAAAAGAATTTGAAAAATATACCAATCAGGTGGTGGCTCAAAAAATGAAACAGGTTTTCAAGGATCATGTGAAATTCAATGAAAAAGAAGTTTCCTTTGAAGAATTCAGAGAAATCACGGAAAAGAAACACGAAGCACACCACCATGACCACAATCATGACCACAAACATTAATAAATTAAAAGTTTGATGGAGATTTGTAAATAATCATTAGATTTGAAATTGAATTTCTCAAAAATTTGAACAAAAAATGGATTTAGGAAAAGAATTTAAAAAATACGCGACAGGTCATCACAGGATAAACAGTCTTTATCTGCACGGCTATGTGGAAAGTATGACACCTTATATTGTAGAGGAAAGAAAGCTGAATGTGGCGCAAATGGATGTGTTTTCCAGATTGATGATGGACAGAATCATTTTTTTGGGAACCGCCATCAACGACGAAGTTGCCAATATCATACAAGCACAGTTGTTGTTTTTGGAAAGTGTAGATGCTTCCAAGGATATACAGATTTATATTAATTCCCCGGGTGGCGGTGTTTATGCCGGCCTCGGGATTTACGATACCATGCAAATCGTAAAGCCTGACGTGTCAACTATTTGCACGGGAATGGCTGCTTCTATGGCTGCTGTGTTGCTTTGTGCTGGAAAAGCCGGCAAAAGATCTTCGCTGAAACATTCCAGAGTGATGATTCACCAACCAATGGGTGGTGCGCAAGGACAGGCAACCGACATGGAAATCACGTTGAAAGAGATTTTGAAACTCAAGGAGGAACTTTATCAAATCATTGCCGAACACTCCGGTCAACCGTTTGATAAAATCCAGAAAGACGGAGAACGTGACTACTGGATGACTTCCGGAGAAGCCAAAGCTTACGGCATGGTGGATGAGATTCTGCTGCCGGTCGTGTAACAACAGATTGATTCTAAGATTTCTACATATTGCGGAAAATAAGAAAAATGTAAATTTGCAGGGAAATAATTTTCAAAACTGAGTTGTTAAAGCACTCAGTTTTGATTTTAGAAATAAACCCGATGCGAAAATTTGCGACTAAAAAACTATTGTTCATATTATTTTTTATATACTGGATTTTGGTTTATGGGATTTCGTTGGTCAAAAACATGGAATTTAAAAATCAGTTTCGGGAAGTGTTTCCTACGGGTTACAGGATGTATGCGCCTTCGACAACCACCAATTATGAAATCCATTTTGAATTCTATCAAAACAGCACAGTGGCAGAAAGTTTCTTCTTGTCTGACTACATCGATAAATCCTATGAGAAATCCATTGTAACGAACAAAAAAACTTTTCTATTTGATTTCATGTATCAAAGAGCGGTGAAGGATTTCGATTATGAATACCAGATGTTTGTTTCAAAGACCGGAATTAAACAAGGGAAAATTGATTTTGCAATTGCCGTAGAAAAAAATCCTGAATTAGGCAAAAAAGCACGTTTGTTTGAAAATTTCTCAAAAAATTATTTGAAAGAAAATCAGGAGCTAATTGTTGATAGCGTCCGAATTTCCTTTTACCGTCTTCCTATAGTGCTGCCATTTGACAAAGCTTTTCGAGAAGATTTTACTTATTTTGCCGGCAAAGGAATTTTTTATGAAACTACAATAAAATTGCGGCCATGAAAGCATTTTGGAATGCAAGCCGAACGATTTACCCTGCTGTTTTCAGGGTTTTAATTGGTTTGGTATTGTTGGTCGATTTGTTTTTTACTTTGCCTGCGTTACCGTATTTATTAAATCCTGAAATTAATTCTTTGGTTGCCGACAAAGGTTTGTATGCTTGGTTGAGTGAAAATTATCAGATATATTTTTCAATTTACGGAATTGTTTTGTTCCTTTTTATTTTTGGAATCGGAAAAAATCTTGTCTCTTTTTTGGTATGGGCTTGTTATTTCCTGTTGTTCCAAATGACCCGATTCTCTTCCACATGGGGAGATTTGATATTGCATTTCACTTTGCTCTATTTTGTGCTGGTGGACAGTTTCCGTTTTCTATCAATGATTAAAACAAAAAGTAGGTTCGGATTTGTTTCAAAGCTGGCGGTGTGTTCTGTGATTTTGCATTTGTTTTTGATTTATATTGACAATGCTTTTTACAAAATTACCGATCAGCATTGGCGACAAGGGATTTCAGTTTACTATAGTTTTTCTCAATATCCGGATTTCAAAGAAAGTATTTGGTATCCGCTTGTAAGTCATGGATTAATTACGAGATTCATCAATTATTTTGTCATCATGCAACAGGCTTTCTTCGTTCCGCTTGTCCTTTGGAAAAAAACAAGAATATGGATGCTTGCCCTGACTGCCTTTATCCATTCGATAATGTTTGTGGAATTTGGACTTTGGAAATTTGAAATTGTGATGATTTTGTTGCTCGGATTTGTGTTTACAGACGATGAATGGAAATTTTTTCTCAGAAAATGGGTGTCGCCAACTCTGTTTAAAGTGTAATTATTAATTCAAAATATCAGGTGAATTTAGGTCGAAAGCAGCTTCTTTCGTTTTGAACTTAGGAACTGTAATTCAAAAATTTCCTGCTATAAATCTTTTTGAAAGTATCCTAAAATCGGGAATTTATTCAGATTTATTTCAAGGTCATTCCTATCAAAAGAACTATCTTTGCATTCCTATTAAAAAAAATGAAAAATAAATTGGGAGAAAATAAATGTTCGTTCTGTGGGAGAGGCAAAAGCGAAGTCAATCTGTTAGTTGCAGGATTGGATGGACATATTTGTGATCAATGTGTGATCCAGGCCAATGGCATTGTACAGGAGGAAATGACCTATAAAAAGAATAAGAATCTGGTCAATCCACTACCGATGAAGTCGCCAAAAGACATCAAAGCCTTTTTAGATGATTATATCATCGGACAGGAGCATGCCAAAAAAGTGTTGTCAGTCGCTGTATTTAATCACTATAAAAGGATTTTGAACCCGATAGTCGATGAAGACGAAGTAGAAATTGACAAATCCAATGTCATTCTTGTCGGGGAAACAGGAAGCGGTAAAACGCTATTGGCCAAAACCATTGCCAAGATGCTGAATGTTCCTTTTGCCATTGTTGATGCAACTGTTTTGACTGAAGCTGGCTATGTGGGTGAAGATGTGGAGAGCATTTTGACCCGCTTGCTGATGGATGCGGATTATGACGTACCGCTGGCAGAAAAAGGGATTGTATTTATCGATGAAATTGACAAGATAGCAAGAAAAAGCGATAATCCTTCCATAACTCGTGATGTCTCCGGGGAAGGGGTGCAGCAAGCGATGTTGAAAATCTTGGAAGGCACCATAGTGAATGTTCCTCCGAAAGGTGGTAGAAAACATCCGGATCAAAAATTCGTGGCCGTCAACACCAAAGATATTTTATTCATTGCCGGAGGCGCATTCTCAGGGATTGAAAGACATATTGCCAATCGGTTGAATACGCACGTTATAGGGTTTAAAAATGATAAAAGTGCAGACTTTTCGGAGAATTTAATGAAAGAGGTCAATGCCACAGACTTAAAAGCTTTCGGTCTGATTCCGGAACTCATTGGGCGTTTGCCGGTGATAGCCAACCTGAATCCCTTAGACAGCGAAGCAATGAAAATGATTTTGACCCAGCCGAAAAATGCGTTGATTCGCCAGTACGAAAAACTTTTTGAATTGGATGGCGTGCAGCTCGAAGTCAGCGAAGACGGTCTGGATTATATTGTGGAGAAAGCAAATGAATTGGGTTTAGGTGCACGGGGTCTCCGGTCAGTAACCGAAGAGATTTTCACCAATCTAATGTATGCTGTTGATGAAATGCCGAAAACATTTTTACTCAGCAGAGAAACAATAGAAAAAGAGCTAAGAAAAAAGGCAAGTTGATGTTTTTTTGAACACTACAAATCAAAGTTGAAATTTTGTTTTTTGAAAAAAATAATAAATTAACATGCAATATTCTCAACAAAAGTGTTGTGCAAAACAAATTTTATATATATTTGTAGCGTGTTTTAAAGCATGATTTTAACAAGAATAATGATATAAAACGAATTTTAACCAACCTAAAAATACAATATGATGAAGAGAAACTACCTACTAATAGCATTGGTTTTCGGAATTACCAGCAATTTGGGATTTGCTCAAACTGCTTATGTCGTGGGAAACGACAAAGTTCAAGTTAACCAAAACACCCTTCTCTATTTTGGTGACGGATTAACAATTACTAATGGAGCTACAGATGAATCCGTTATTTCCAATGATGGGAATGTGGAGATTGTCGGAAATTATCAAAATAATGGGGACACCGATGGGAAGAATTTTGTGAGTACTTGGACTGCTGAAAACAATTTCGGTCAGGTTATCATTCATGATGACAATGCAGCAACAGGATGGCTTACAATGGAAAAAAGAGCCATGGATTCTGATGTTGACAGTTGGGGGCAATTTGCTGTCCCTTATGCATACAGCACTCCTAATGATGCAATGCAGAATTGGTTTGGAACCACTTACAACAACGGAACAAGATACCGAAGTTCTATGATGATATGGGATAATTTGCAATTACCTGAATTCGACCACTTGACTTCAGCAAGTAGTTTTTCACCCGTTGGATACTATATCTTGAATTTGACTTATTCAGATGGTAATATCAAAGATTTCATGGATGATTACAGAGACAATAACCAGAATGTTCAGTATAACGGATTGCCGACCAACGGAGTTCATTCAGGTAATTGGAATGCTGTTTACGCTGGTTTTGGGACAGGTTGGGATTCTTGGAAAAATAGTATTAACTCACACAATGAAAGATATTATACCTATATAGATGACTTTGTTCGTCAAATTACTGAAGATGACTACGGCAAATACATTTATCAGTTTGGAAATCCATATACTTCAAATATGGATCTTACCAAATCAAACATTACTAATTATGCCATCAGAGGAGTAATGCAAAGCCTTGTTGCTGACTGGACAGAAGAAGTTGGAAGTGGTGAAGGCATGAGTGCAGCATCAGACTATCATATAGCAACATACCAAGGAGGTGTATGGGGGGGTGATGCAGCTGCATTAATAGTAAAACCATTTAATCCTTTTATTTTTGTTTTAAATAGTGATGCTGGCGGTACTTTCGATTTTAACGATGGTATAAAAACCTTTAATATGAATCCTTCCGCTAATGTTAGTGGTAAAAATGGGAATTCTGCTTTTTATCAATTGGAAATGAATCTGACGCTTGACGGTATTCCAACCTCGAATCGCTTTTTCGTTATTGCATCTTCCAACGTAGAAAATGGGGAAAGAGAGAGTTTTGAAGCGGAATATTTCAATTTCGGAAACAGAACCGGTTTCTATTTAGCACAAGAACATCCTGAAGGTGAACATGTAACCTATACTGACAGAAAAATGCATATCAATGCAATCAATACGGATTTTGTTGGAAAGCCCATTCCATTGTTCTTTTCAGCATTAGAAGGAGATAATAACACTTATGTGTTAACCGCCAAATTGTTTGAAGGCAGTATTTTCAACAAATTAAGTGAAGGGAATTATAGTGACGAAAATACATTCTTGTTTTACGATCAAAAAACCGATACTTTACTACCGATTGCATCTGATTTTGAATACACCATTGAGCCACAAGATCCTCAAGGTGCAAGAATCAGATATGAGATTTACTGGAATGAAGGGCCTGAGGATAGATTGGGTACCGGAGAATTGACAGAAAGCAGAACTATTATTTACAGAGATCAGGATTTGCATAAAATCCGTTTCAATGAGAAATGGAATTCGGCTGATGTAAAAGTATATGATATCAGTGGCAGAAGCATACAGTCTTATACAAATGTTAGCACAAAAACAGATAAGGAGTTGAAACTCCCTGCCAACGGTGTTTATGTAGTTAAAATTGTTGCTGACAACGGAGACGTTTATACTCAAAAAATTATTAAATAAGAACCTCGCAAAAAATACAGATAGATGAAAAATAGAATTTTAACGAACTTAGTACTGCTGTTATTGCCATTATTTAGTTTTGCTCAAAAGTTTTTTGATCAGGATCCGGACACTTTTACAAATACTGGGACAGAGAATACAGGAAACTCATTTGGAGAATCCGGGTATGTGGACAATGGCATGATTGATCCGACTTATGGTGTAGATGCGGATGGTCCGGGAGCACAAGCACCAATTGACCAATACTGGTTTTTACTTTTAATAATTGCAGTTGCTTTTGCTTATTATTTTATAGCAAAACAAAGAAAATTGGCGAAATATTAAGAATGAATTGAATAAATTTGAAGATAACAAAAAAAGCCCTTTCCAATACTGAAAGGGTTTTTTGATTTTTAATAAAACTTGGTTTAATCTTTGCATAAAAAGTGCCTGCCACTCTTTAATTTAAATGATATTTTAATGAAAAAAATCACGTTGATTATTGGGTTATTCTTGACCCAATTCGCATTTTCTCAATTCACAATCAGCGGCGAAATTGAAAATTATAAGAAACAGCCTGTGTTTGTGAAAATTTTTAAAGGTGCTTCCGATAGAATTATTAACAGGGTAGTGACTGATCAAAACGGGAAGTTCAGTGTAAATATTCCTATGGCATATCATGGCATTATCCGGCTTGAAACACCGGAGAAATCCTCCTTGACGTTGCTAAGTGATAATGAGAATACCCATTTAAAATCATCTTATTCCGGAGGGAAATTTAACAACACTTTTATTACGGAAGGAAAGTCCGCTCAGGCTTTTATGGAATTTAAAAAGTATGAAAATCTGAATGATTTAAAACTCAATGCATTTCCGGTTATAAAAGCAGCCTACGACCAACAAGATGATTTTTACAAAGCCATTGAAAAGGAAGAAAACCGGATAGCACAAATGAATGCTGCTGTAGAAATTCCATTATTGAAATATTACCAAAGAATCAGTGACTTGGTCAATACCCAAGTAGATACAAAACCTGCCGCTGAAGTTCATCAAAATAAAATCCTTGACCGGCTCGTCAATGACAATGACAATCTGGAAGGAACCGGATTGCTGCCCGATCTTGTTGTTAAATATCTCCAATATTCATTATTTGGAGTGAAAGATCAAAATGAAGCCAAAGCCATTGTTGATGCTGAAGTTCAAAATCTCTTGGATAAAACAGACATTGAGACTCCACGTGGGCAGAATGTTCTGACTTCCGTATTTCAAGTGCTTCCTCAGAATCAGTTCGGTACCGTTTTAGACAAATACTACAAAATGGCCAATGACCTGACTTGTGAGATTACGGAGGATTTGCGTTCAGATTTGTCAGCGCACAATATGGCCGTGGGTGCAGTTGTCCCAAACATCATTTTCAATCAGCCTGTCAAAGGTTATAAGTCCTTGCATGAAATAAATGCAGATAAAAAAATCATCATTTTCTGGGCTTCTTGGTGTCCTGCTTGTAGGGATGAAATGCCATTTATCAAGGAATATTACGAGAATTTTAAGAAAGAAGGCGGTGAAATCGTGGGAATTTCCTTGGATATTGATGAAAAAGCTTATACAGAATTCATCAAAGATTATCCATGGATTAATTATTCCGAATTGGTAAGATGGGATGGTCAAGGGGTCAAAGAATTCGGAGTACAGGCTACACCGACATTGTATCTTGTTGATAAAGACAACAAACTGATTAAAACTGCAAGCCACATTTCTGAATTGGTTGAATTGTGATTTTCAAACAAGAATTTCAAATCATGCCCCTGGACTTAATTTCTAAATATTTATTGATGGTATTGATCGACAAATCTTCCGGTCTCGTCAGCACGGTTTGAATTCCATTTTTGCTCAGTTCCAGAACGATTTGCTGTTTTTCATAAATAAATTTTTCTGCCAAAGCAATTTGATACGGATCAACATTGTTGTGATTTTCAACAAAATCCTCCAATTCCGTGTTTTTAAAAAACACCAAAACCAACAAATGGCTTTTTCGAATGCCCAAAAGATAGGGCAGTTGACGATGAAGTGCATCCATGCTGTCAAAATTGGTGAAAAGGATAATCAGGCTACGTTGTGTGACTTTGTATCGCAACGTATTGTAAAGCTTTCCGAAATCACTTTCCATATAATCAGTTTTCACTGCGTATAGACTTTCCATGATTTTCTGAAGTTGTGCGGTTCTTCTTTCGGCTTTGACCATATCCTCCAACTCTTTGGAAAAAGTAAAAACCCCGGCACGATCCTGATTTTGTAGCACGATATTTGAAAAAATCAAGGCAGCATTAATTGAATAATCCAGTAAACTCATTCCTTCAAATGGCATTTTCATCATCCTTCCTTTATCAATGGCACAATAAATTTGCTGGGATTTCTCATCAACATACTGATTGACCATCAGTGACTGATGTTTGGCGGTGGATTTCCAGTTAACCGTACGATAATCATCTCCCGCAACATATTTTTTGATTTGCTCAAACTCCATGCTGTGTCCGATTCGTCGAATCTTCTTTTGCCCCATTTCATTGATGGATGCCCGAAAACTGCCCAAACTGTATTTGTTTAACCGTAGAAATGAAGGATAAACCCGAACCGTTTTTTCCGTATCCAAAATGATTCTTCTTTGCAGCAATCGCAATGGCGTTTCTACAAATACATTGGTTTTTCCAAACTGACAATTCCCTCTTTCCTTGGGCATTAATTCATACTTTAATTCCTGCTGTTTTCCCGGTGATAATAAACCATTCATTTGAAAATCAAAAATCTGAAACTGTTCCGGAATTTCATCTAACAAAGTATATTTTATTCTGAACGAATAATGATTTCTAATACGCAAAACCACCTGATTTACATCCGAATTGGACAATTTTTCATTTACTTCTCTATTTCCGGAAATTCCCTTTTTATTGGAAAAAAGCAGGACCCAATCAATCAAAGTGACAAAGAGTATAATTAACAACAATAGCTTGGAAATCATTATCATCGGTGGGTAGAAAAAACCAATGACAAAACTCGCAATGACAGTGAGTATTGCGAAGAAGAATGGTTTATTCAGAAAAATCCGAGTCCAAAACTGCATCAGCGTGGGATTTCAATTTCCTGTATAATCTGAGCGATAATCTGCTCCGTTGTCACCCCTTCTATTTCCTTTTCAGGAGAAATGATAATCCTGTGTTTCAATGCCGGAACAGCCACAAACTTAATATCTTCGGGAATCACAAAATCCCTTCCCCGAATGGCCGCATAAGCTTTGGAAGCATTCAAAATGGAAAGCGACGCACGCGGTGAAGCTCCCAGAAAAAGAAAAGGATGATTTCTTGTGGAATTCACAATCTGCGCAATGTATTGAATCAATTTCGGTTCAATCAATATGTCTCGCACAATCTGCTGGAATTCCGATATTTGGGCTGCGTTGAAAATCGGTGAAATCATCTGAACAGGATCTTCATTTTTCCGTTGATTGTCTCCTTCAATGATCCGGATTTCCTCTTCGAGCGTTGGATAATCCACTTCAATTTTGAAAAGAAAACGATCCAATTGCGCTTCCGGCAAGCGGTAAGTTCCTTCCTGTTCGATGGGGTTTTGTGTTGCAAATACCAAAAACGGAGGTTCCATTTTGAACTCTTTCCCGTCAATCGTGATTTGTCTTTCGGCCATGACTTCAAATAGCGCAGCCTGGGTTTTGGCCGGCGCGCGGTTGATCTCATCAATGAGAATGATATTTGAGAAAATCGGCCCTTTTCTGAATTCAAATTCATTGGATTTCAAATCAAAAACCGAGGTACCCAAAACATCCGAAGGCATCAAATCCGGGGTAAACTGAATTCGGTTAAAACCAACATCCAATGTTTTTGCTAATAGTTTGGCAGTTATGGTCTTAGCTACGCCCGGCACCCCTTCAATCAAAGAATGACCGTTGGCAAAAACACTGACAATCAACAATTCAATGAAATCTTTTTGACCTACTATTATTTTTTCTAACTGATTGCGGATTTCAGAAACACCGTGGTTAATTTTTGACAAATCAAACCGTTGCTCAAACTGAATGTCTTGATTTACAGCAGATTCTTCTTTGGGTGCATTGTTGTCCGGTAAATATGAATGATTATTTTCCTGGGTTTGTTCTTCCATGTTTTTTGGATTTTTGATTGAATGTTTCAATTAAGGATTGTAATTTAATAAAATCTTCTTTGTCAAGATACGATTTGGATTTGAAATAGAGCATTTTATTTATCAATCGCCGGCAGAAATTCCGGTCAACGCCGGATTTGGAACTGAGCAATTGCGCAAAATTCTCTTCACTATCCTTGATTGTCAATTGATAATTGATTCTGATTTGTTCCTGAAAATAGTTGATTTTATACTTTGTAATTGCTGTGTGATCCGGGTTGTAACGATAAAGCTCGGATAAAGTTTTCGCAAAATCAAGGGTATGATTGGAATAAGGCAAAACGATGGGAACTGCACGTTGACGCCGTTTCGAATTAAAAATCAAATAGCTTAGCCCTAAGCCAAGCAACAAAAAAAATGCCCATTTCAGCGATTCATTTTTCATGATAAAATTCAATGCACTGAAAAACCCGCCGCTGCCGTCATCATGCTGCTCCCGTGGATGTATCCGGTAATTGTCCCAAATGATGTCCTTTGGTTCCGCATAAGAAAGCACATCCAACACATAGTGGTAAAGATTTTTCTTCAACAAATGATAATTTGTAAACGCAATAGGTTCCGAATGTAAAAGAAAATAGCCGGAGCCATGATAAACTTTGATGAAATCCGGCTGCTGCTCACCTTTAAATTCCACATAACCTAATACATCGGTATATTCAGCATCGAACTCAGAAAAATAAGTGGTTCCGACACCTTTCTCAAAAATGTATTTTTCGGAATAATCGGATTTGTTTATGGAAATTGAAACCGCTTCGGATAGTCTAACCGTATCTATTTCAGCGGTTTTGATCTGAAGTTTTTCATAAAAGAGGGAATCAAATTCATGCATAGCAACAAGCGCAGCACCGCCATATTGCACGAAATCAAAAATTTTATTCCAGGTTTCCCTTGAATAATGCGGCCCGTCATTGATGAATACATAGAGATAGGAATCATAATCGTCATAAAATTCATCAAAATAACGACCTGTATTAATCTTAATGTCCTCGATATTTACACCTTGAAAAATTTCAGGCAACTCCTTGCGCAGCACATAAGTCCCGTAAGGAATGGTATGAGAAGAATCAAAAGTTCTCGTCCAGTTGACCGGGAAATCTCCACGGCAACCTGCCAGAACACTTAGCAGCAACAAATAATATAAATAGCTGATTCTCATTTAATTTTATTCAATGTTTGCTGAAAGGTTTTCTCTGCTTTCTCAAAATCCTCAGCGTTAATTTTCAATTCACCATACCAGATGTAATCATACAAATAAATATTGTTTGAAAAATCTTTTTGAATCGGTTTTTGCGCCAATTCCTTGTAATAATCATAATTGGTTTTGTCCTTGTTCCATTTGATTAATTTCCGGTCAGACAGCATTTGCAGCACCCACAGAAAATAATATCGGGTTGCTAACCGGAAATTGTTTTCGTTTTTCGCTTTTTCAATCAAAGCCCGGAAATCATTGTTTTCAATATTTTCTTCATCCTCAAAAACCTCTTCTACTGAAGTCTCAAACATCACTTTCCTTCGGTTGTGTCCAAATGAAAACCCACCAGCGTTCTTAAAAATATAATACAAAATGACCAATATGACCAGAACTACCAAGGCGTACAACAGAAACTGCAACAGTCCGACGGGGATATTAAACGAGGGAATATCAGAAACATCCGGTGGTGTCACCACCCGGTCATAATCGAATTCTTTTCCAAGGTATTGATCTTTAAATTCAGGATTCAGTGTGCGTTGTTCATAATACAAGGGAGCTCTTTCCGCCTTTGTCGGAGTCACTGAATAATCTTTATAAAATTCTTCGGATTCATCCGAAAATATGACAGTGGATTCTTCCATGGATTCAATTTGTGCAAAACTTTGAATCCCTAAGAAAATAAAAACCGGAAACAGGAATTTAAGCTTTCTCATGACCGATTTCTTTGAGGAGATAAGAAAAATCTCTGTGGTTTTTATTGTAAACTTTTATCGGATAAATTAAATAATACCAAGCAATGAAAGCCAATGAACCCAGGACAATCAGCCCGGCAATGAAAATGGGCATCCCTTTCGCATATTGTGTGATGAATCCTTCTATCAACGCAGCCGACAACGTAAAAGGAATGGTACTGATGATGATTTTCAGAGCGGCTTTCCCTTTTTGGAAAAAGGCTTGTTTGCGCGTCAGAATGCCCGGGAAAAGATAGCTCGTTCCCATCAGTACGCCGGCACCGATTTCTATACACATGGCGAACATTTCCATGGAACCGTGCATCCAGATGGTGCGCAGCGAAAGTGCAAAATGTCCATGCTCATAAAACATGTACTGAAAAGCACCGACCATCACACCATTGACCAACAGAAAATAAAGCGAACCGACGCCCCCGAAAATTCCATATAAAAATGAATTCAAACCGACCCGAAGATTATTGAACGCAATCATGAAGAAACTGTTGAAGTCTCCGAAGGTGCTGGAATTATTGTAAACCGCCAACGGATCACCATTCCGGATGTTTTCTTCCGTCATATTTACATATTCATCCCCTAAAATAGAGCGAACAAATTCCGGTTCATGAATGGATGAAAAAACACCTATCAAAATGGTCAGAAAAAACAAAGCGAAAATCAAATAGAAATTTTTCCTGTAGCGATACATGAGCATCGGCACTTCAAATGTCCAGAAGCCGGAAAATCCCCTCCCTACATTTTTGTGGCCGTAAATTTTGTGATAAGCTGTAACCGCAATGGCATTCAGGTATTTGATGACATTGCTTTTTGGATAATAAGTCTGTGCATAAGCCAGATCATTGTTCACTTTTACAAATAAGTCAGCCAGTCTTTCAGGATTCTTTTTATTGGAACTGTACAATAAGCTTTCAAATTCCAACCATTTTTCTTTATTTTGTCTGATGAAAGCAGCTTCTCGCAAAACAGAATTTTTATTAAGTTAAATGAAAAGATAAATATAGGAAAGTTCAGATGATATTATTGAAATTTTCAGTCAAAGAAATTTCATGGAAACAGTCAGTATAAAAACCCCTTTGAATGTAAATGTGGAGATGGCGCATGCCGGTGTCGGCAGAAGGTTGCTCGCCTTTTTGCTCGATTTGTTATTTATTTTTATTTACCTATGGCTGATTAATAAAATATTTTTTCAATGGCTCGGGCTGGATCAAGGCGTATTTTCATCGACGGATATTCCTGAATATGACTTAGATGTATTCCTACAGGTCATTTATCTGATTTTTCTTTTGCCGGCAATTTTTTATTCATTTTTGACAGAATATCTCTTCAACGGACAAACATTCGGCAAAATGATTTGTGGAATCCGGGTTGTGAAATTAAGCGGTTACCGCGCCGGTTTTTCCGAATATTTTACGCGTTGGGTATTTCGGCTCATTGATTTTTGGACGGGCTCATTCATGGTATTATTTTTCATTCCCATTTTTGGAGAAAATATTGCCTTAAGCATGGCCGGATTAATGACGATGGGAACCGGTTTTGTGGCTTTCTTTTTGATATTGAGAACTAAAAATTCACAAAGATTGGGTGATATCGTGGCCGGAACAACGGTTTTGAAAATTAAAGAAAAACAATCCATTGACATAACGATATTGGAGGAATTACAAGAAGCATACATCCCACGTTATCAGCAAGTAATGAAGTTGTCGGACAATGATGCGCGCATCATCAAGGACACTTTCATGTTGGCCAAAAAGGGGCGGGATTATAAAACCATGAAAAGATTACGGGAAAGATTAGAAAAAGTAATGGACATCCAATCCGATCAAAGTGATATTGAATTCATTGATACTGTGATGAAAGATTTTAATTATTACACCCAAAAATTATAAAATTGTTTTTAGAAAATTTAAAACATCAACTTGAAAATTTCAATGGTGATTTGCCCGGAGAAGAAGCACAATTACTGTTGTCGCCGCCGTACAGAAACAAGTACGACATCGAAGAAATCAAAAAATACAATCCGCGTGTGGCGGCTGTGCTGATTATGCTTTATGAAAATGAGCAAGGCGATATAGAATTTCCCGTCATTCTCAGACAGATTTACAACGGCATACATTCACAGCAGATTTCTTTACCCGGTGGCAGTTTTGAATCCCAAGATATGTCACTTTCCAACACGGCAATGCGTGAAACCCATGAAGAATTGGGCGTGGAAGAAGAACAAATAGAAGTGCTGAAACAATTGACAGAATTGTACATTCCGCCAAGTAATTTTCTGGTGTATCCTTTTGTCGGAATTCATTACGGCACACCCGAATTCATACCGCAGCAAGAAGAAGTCGCTGAAATCATTCCTTTGGATTTGGAAGCATTCCTCCATGCGGAACCGCAATTCTTTGAACGGAATTTTTCGGAATACACCGTTGATATTCCGGGATATGGCTTGGGCGAAGATGTTTATATCTGGGGTGCGACGGCAATGATACTCTCCGAATTCGGTTCATTGCTCAAAATGCTTTAATTTTGCAGTCCAAAAATTACTTTTTTCAGATATGTCAAAGCAGAAAACGGTTAAGAAAAATGTTTACAGAGATGCCTTTGGATATCTTTATTTCCTGAAAAGGAGTTTGATTTTTATTTTAGGCGGTGCCACTTATTTTCGGTACAGTGCTTATAACAAACTTCAAATCAGTGGAACCAAAAATTTGCAGAAACTTCCGAAAACCAACGTATTGTTTGTTTCCAATCACCAGACTTATTTTGCAGATGTTTTTGCGATGTATCACGTATTTTGCAGTGTGAACAATGGATTTGTGGATACTATCAAAAATCCGATTTACCTTTTGAATCCGAAAATCGATTTCTATTATATTGCCGCTGAAGAAACGATGAAAAACAGTTTTCTGACAAAATTGTTTGCTTATACCGGTGCTATTTTGGTCAAAAGAACTTGGCGAGCAGGAGGGAAAGACATTCAGCGACAGGTTGATATGTCGGAAATCACCAATATTGAAAAAGCATTGGAAAACGGCTGGGTGGTTACTTTTCCGCAGGGAACGACCACTGCATTTGCGCCGGGCAGAAGGGGAACCGCACATCTGATTAAAGCCATTAAACCCGTAGTTGTACCGGTGGTCATCGACGGATTCAGAAGAGCTTTTGACAAGAAAGGATTGAAAATCAAGAAAATGGGAGGAACCCCAACTATGAAATTCAAAGAGCCTTTGGAATTCGACTGGGAAAATGAAACCTCTGAGAGCATCATGAAAAAAGTAATGGATGCCATCGAACAATCTCCTGAATTTCTGAAAGTTAAACCGATAGAAGATATTCTAAGCGACCAAGAACCACAGGATTTTTTTAGTTGATGAAAAATGTACATTTTATTGCCATCGGCGGCAGTGCCATGCACAATCTCGCGATTGCCCTTCATTTGAAAGGATATCGGGTGACGGGTTCCGATGATGCAATTTTTGAACCTTCGGCTTCCAGACTGAGAATGCATGGTTTGCTGCCCGAAGAAAAGGGTTGGTTTCCCGAAAAAATCTCAACGGATTTAGACGCCGTAATTCTGGGAATGCACGCCCGGGAAGACAATCCCGAAATGCTGAAAGCCAAAGAGCTTCAACTGAAAATTTATTCTTATCCCGAATATTTATACGAGCAATCCAAAAACAAAACCCGTGTCGTTATCGCCGGTTCGCATGGTAAAACCACCATAACTTCCATGATTCTTCATGTGTTGCATTTGTACGGGATGAAAACGGATTACATGGTGGGTGCGCAATTGGAAGGGTTTGATGTAATGGTCAAACTGACAGAAGAAAATCAATACATGATTATGGAAGGGGATGAATACCTTTCGTCCGCGCTGGATCGCCGGCCGAAAATCCTTCTGTATCATCCCAATATTGCGCTGATCAGCGGAATCGCGTGGGATCATGTCAATGTTTTTCCGACTTTCGACAATTATGTTCATCAATTTGAATTGTTTGTAGAAAGCATACTTCCGGGAGGAACTGTGATTTACAATGCAGAAGATGAAAATGTCAAAAAGACGGTAGAAAATTCCGGGAATTCCATTCAGAAAATTCCTTATCAAATTCCATCGCACGCAATCCGGGATGGAATTACGATGCTGAAAACCGAAAAGTGTGAAATAGCATTGGAAGTTTTCGGTAACCATAATCTCAGCAATTTAGAAGGTGCCAGATTGATTTGCAATCAATTGGGAATCAATGATGAGCAATTTTATCGGGCAATTCAAAGTTTCAAAGGGGCTTCAAAAAGATTGGAATTAATCACACGCAATTCAGATTTTGTGGCATACAAAGACTTTGCCCATGCACCGAGTAAAGTGATTTCCACGACCAATGCCGTCAAAACACAATTTCCTGATAAAACTTTGGTTGCTTGCTTGGAGTTGCATACCTACAGCAGCCTGAATCCGAAATTCCTTCCCGAATACAAAGACGCCCTGAAGAAAGCGGATGTCAAAATCGTTTATTACAATTCAGAAGCATTGAAAATCAAAAGAATGGAACCCATTTCGCCAAAAGAAATTCAGGCCGGATTCAATGATGATGCCGTCCGGGTTTTTACGGATTCCGGAGAATTAAAAACTTTTCTTGAAGCCATTGACAAAAAAGGAAAAGTTTTTCTGATGATGAGTTCGGGCAACTATGGCGGCATGGATTTGAAAGAGATGTTTAGTTAAAATTGAACCAATCAATGCATTCGGAGATTTAATCTTTATCAAAATTTTCTCCTTACTTTTGTTCAAACCAATTAAAATTTTAAAGATGGCAGAACAAAAACAATTTGTGGCAAGTGCTGAAGCCAAAGCAAAAGCCAAACAGTTAAGATTATTCGCCTTCCTCGCCTGGTTAGTCGCCATCGCGGGAGAAATCTTTGCGATTTTGAAATTAATTCATGACGAAACCATGGTCTGGCTGATTGTAGCCATTGTCGGAATTTTGATTCTGGCGGTTTTAGGTTCTTATCTTTGGAAGAAAGCCAATCGCTTGGATCCGGCATCCGAAAAGAACAAAACGAAGTTTTTCATTCAAAATCAATTGGGTGCAATCATGGCCGTACTCGCTTTTTTGCCTTTGGTGATTTTTATTTTTACCGATAAAAATGCCAACGGCAAAACCAAAGGCATCGCTGGGGCTATTGCTGTAGTCGCCTTGTTGATAGCCGGGATTTCGGGGATTGATTTCAATCCGCCTTCCATCGAAAAATACACCGAACAAATCAATACACAAACCGCAGAAATCAAGGATTTGACCAACGGACTTGACTTGGTTTACTGGACGCCGGCCGGCAACAAACTGCATATTTATGAAGACTGTCAGCATATCCGCAACAGTGAGGTATCGGAAGGAACGGTCAAAGCAGCTTGGGAAGCCAGAGGAATTGATGACAATGAGATTTGTAAAACCTGTATCTCTAAAGCCCAAAAATCAAAGCTGCCGGAAATTGAAGAATTTCAGGAAGCGACCACTGTGGAATAATCGGATAGAATTCGGTAAAATACAAATTTTCAGCTGTTAACAGATTAAGTGTAGCAGCTGATTTTTTTGGATTCAATCCAATTTTACAGCTTTCACAGTATAATTCTCATTGACATGGAGTTCATAAGTTTGATTGGGATTTTTCACAGCGTCCGCCGGAATTTCCCCTTCGAGCAGACGAATGGGAAATGGTTCATTGGAATTGGTATAAGCACTGAAAATAGGGGTAATCACTACTTTGCTTCCGCGAATATTTGCCGGAAAAAATCCATCGGGATAAGAAGTACCCGAGCCGGGTTGTTGTAAAAAATCTTCGCCCGGAAAATTGGGAATATTCGGTACATAAGGTGCAGGAATGAAACTTTTCCAATTGTCAGCCAAGGTATCGGACTGAATGACACCGACATTCATATTCCAATCTATGTTGTCATGTCTTTTAACCACCCAAGCTTGATAAGAAAGTTCGCGGTAATCGAGTTGCAAAGTCGGCTGTTTTTCATCGCCTTCGCCGGCAAAAAACCAAATTCCGTTGACCCCGTATAGATATTCATCTTCCGATGGAACGGATGCGTTTTGCACGGTGAATTTCCCGGAAATCCGATCGGCCAGACTTAAAATGCCGTTGAAATTATCAGAATAAACATTCAGTAAAGCCGTATTTCCCTCAAAATTTCCGGTTAGCAAAACATAATCCGAAGGAGCGCCGGTGCTTCTTTCCACAGTAATCGCAAAGGATTGCGCATTGTTCAAATCACTTTGGTCAATGTTGGTGAAGCGCGCCTGATTCTGTGCGATGGAATCATTGTCAATTCTGCCGACAGAAATATAACTTCCGTCCAACAACAGCCAGCCTTCATAGAAATAACCTTCGGGAAGCGCGGGCAATTGGATTTCTGTGACTTCCATACGACCGGTTGGGCTGATGATTTCAGTTTCATCGCATCCAACGAAAATTAAACAAAGACAAAAACCGATGATCCAATTTTTCATTTTGATTTGTTTCAGACCCCAAAAGTATAAAAAATCCGGGGCAAAGGCTTCAGCGAAGTTACAAGAAATCAAATTAAAGTTTTCCGGCTAAATTCGGTGAACTTTAACAAATATCATGCTATCCGAGGTTTGCCCATTCAATTCAGTCCGTCTATCTTTGGCCGAAATTAATGGAAGATGAATCAGAAAATACAGAATAAAATTTTTGACATTGTTTGCATCTTGGAAATCGTCGGCTGCGTGCTGCTTTTCTTAATCGCAATGCCCATGAAATACGGATTCGGAGACGATTCCCTCATCAGTCCTTTTGGGATGCTGCACGGAATTTTCTTTATGGCATACATTTATCTCGCATTCCACGTCAGGGCCTATTATCAATGGGACAACAAAGAGTTTGCACTGGTTTTGCTCTATGCGGTCATTCCGTTTTTCACCTGGTTTGTTCACAAAAAAATCAAAGCCTTTGAGCAAAGTAATCCATCAAAATAATATTGAAGGTTTGGTATTTTTCCTTTAATTTTGGAATTAAATCTTTGAACCATGTCTCGGCTTCCTTTGCGCAAAGAAAAAAACTGTCTCAATTGCGGACATTTCGTAAAGGAAAGGTTTTGCCCGAATTGCGGACAAGAAAATGCCATCAACCGGCCTTCTTTTCATTATCTTTTCACTCATTTTGCAGGAGATTTGGTGCATTACGACAGTGGATTCTGGAAAACCATGCGCACACTGCTTTTCAAACCCGGACGAATCATCAGAGATTATTTGGACGGAAAACGAAAAACCTATATGCCACCGGTCAAACTCTATATATTCATGAGTTTTGTGGCGTTCTTCCTGCCCCATGTTCTGCCTTCATTTTCTGACAAAGACGATGTCGTCAAAGAATTTCAAGGCATAGAAGTAGCCGGGTACGAGAATGTGAGCAGCGTTGAAAAATTAGATTCCATCCAAAATATACTCCCTGAAAATGAAAAATTAGACAGCTTGGAATTGGAAATCCTGAGAAGCATCATCAAAAGCAGAGGAAAAAATGGCGAATCAACAACCGACAAAGACGAGATTACTTTCAAAAGTGGAAACAAATATGAATTGAAGCGCACCGATGAGGAAGGTTTTACCTTCAACGAGGATTATAAAAACATCAAAACCACCGTGGCATTCGATTCTATCCACGAATCCCTGTCGCGCGACAAAAAAATGAACCGTTTCTATCGGCCAATGGCGAGAAAACTCATCGAATTAGACGAAAGAGGTTTGTACGATGAGCACAAACTCAGCAGAGAATTTGAAAATACATTCATCCACAATCTCCCGAAAGTGCTGTTCTTCTATTTACCGGTTTTTGCGTTTCTCCTCTGGTTGTTCCACAGCAAAAAGAAATGGCTGTATTACGACCACGGAATCTTCACGCTTTATTATTTCTCATTCCTGCTGATTCTGACCGTAGTCAACATTTTGCTGAACTGGATGCTCTTGGTCATTGATAATTACATGGCCACCGATTTGACAAATTACATAGGATTCCCATTCTTTTTGTTGACATTCGGCTATGCGTTTTTCTACTTTTTCAGGTCCCACAGCAGGGTCTATCAGGAACGGAAACTCATTTCGAGAACTAAGAGTTTTCTTTTGTTTTGGCTCAATACACTTTTCGTCATGCTGATTTTATCGGGCTACACGATTTTGACTTTCATGCTGATTTGAGTGCGCCAATGAAGCGGTATTGCGCAGAGCAAAATAAACGAAAAAACAGAATCTAACTGAAATATTTTGATAACTTTGACGGAGTTAATGGCTTCAAAAAACATCTTTTAATGCAAAACAAAACAGCAAAACCTTTTTTGAAATGGGCAGGCGGAAAAACACAGCTGATCAATGAAATTGAAAAATCAATTCCACAAAAATTAGTTCGCTCAAAATTCACTTACATTGAGCCTTTTGTTGGAAGTGGTGCGGTTTTATTTTGGATGTTAAATAACTTTCCGAACTTGAAAAAGGCTGTTATAAACGACATCAACGAGGATTTGATAAACACTTACAAAACTATTGCTGACAATCCGAAAGAACTGATTGGCATCCTTGAAGTTTTGCAAAATGAATTTCATAGTTTAGAGGGAAGTGAAGAAAACAAGAAACTTTATTACTATGAAAAAAGAGCATTGTTCAACACCAGACAAGAAGAGCAAGTTGGACAATCCGCTTTATTTATTTTCCTTAACCGCACTTGCTTTAATGGATTGTATCGTGTGAATCGTAAAAATGAATATAATGTCCCGATGGGTGGTTATAAACGCCCGATGATTTGCGACAAAGAAAATATTTTAGCGGTAAGTGAAGCTTTGCAAAAAGTAGAAATTTTGTGTGGGGATTTTGAGCAAACACTTGATTTTTCTGAACAAAACACACTTTTCTATTTCGATCCGCCCTACAAACCATTGAACCAAACATCAAGTTTTAATTCGTATGCGAAAGATGATTTTAACGACGATGAACAAATTCGTTTAAAACATTTTTGTTCAAAATTGGATTCGCTAAATCATATATGGATTTTGAGTAATTCAGATGTGAAAGGAAAAGATAAAAATGATAATTTCTTTGATGACTTGTATGCCGAATTTAATATACAAAGAGTCGAAGCAAAAAGAAGCATTAATGCAAACCCTGAAAAAAGAGGAAAACTGACTGAATTACTCATTACCAATAGAAGACCGAAAGATTATATTCCTTGTATGGATTTTAATAAAGAACTATTTACGCAGAATTTTAAACTACCGTATTGGAGAGTTGTTGATAGATTTCCGATTGAAAATATAAAGATTGACAAAAGTAAATTATCGTATCAAAATGAAGTTTCAGAATTAATTGTAGAGCAAATAGTTAATAAATTTGATATAGACTTTTGGATACCAATTACATTGGATTTGGAAAACTATTTATTGGATGGACAGCATAGATTGGCAGCTGCAAAAAGAATGAATTTAAACTATGTGGATGTTGTTATACAAGACACGGAATTATTAAAAACTCCAATCGAAGAAAAAAGAAAACATGTCGGAACAATTTAAAGTATTCTTATCACAACTTTCTGAAACAAATGCTACGCTTGATTATTTTACAGATTTCAAGAAAATAAAAGGCAATGTCAATGAGATTGCTATCAAGCTTAACCAATTGAATTATTTGATTGGTAAAGAGAATTTGAAAGAGGCGGTAAATGAGCTTTACGAAGAAAATCCTAAAGTTTTTAGTGTACTTGATATTTTGATAGCCATTCGCAAAAACAAAAATGCCAAGACATTCAACAACAAAGGTGAAATTGTCCTACTTGATACTTATTTTACTTCGCCCGAACTGATTGTGGAATACATTGAAGAAACAGGTTTGGCAGAAGTATTCAGGAACAAAAATGTTACAAATTTAGTAGATTATGTTTTCGGAATTGAAGTTGGTTTAGATACCAACGCAAGAAAAAATAGGGGTGGAAATAATATGTCAAAAGCTGTTTCGCTGATTTTTGAAAAAGCTGATATTTTTTATAAAAAGGAAGTTAACAGTACTGATTTTACTGAAATTGAAAGTTTAGGTGCTGATGTAAAGCGTTTTGATTTTGTCATCAAAACCAAAAAGAAAACCTACTTGATTGAAACCAATTATTACAACAGTGGAGGCTCAAAACTAAATGAAACTGCAAGAGCCTATTCTGATGTTGCACCTAAAATCAATCAATACGAAAACTACGAATTTGTTTGGATAACAGATGGACAAGGTTGGTTTTCTGCAAAGAACAAATTAGAGGAAGCATACAACATTATTCCATGTGTATATAATTTGATAACGCTCGAAAAGTTTATTAAAAGAATTAAAGCGGAAGAGTATCCGCCCTATGAACTACATCTATTTTTGTTTGGCTAAATTCTTATAATTCTGCGGATATAGCGTGCGGACATTTTTGTGGTTGATTGTGTTGATGTTTTGCAGGGCGTGTTTCAACCATTCAAA
>JBBAEI010000009.1:0-88345 GCA_041656055.1 Weeksellaceae bacterium | reverse complement strand
CCGCCATTCGGGGTTCCTTCACAATCCGGTTTCACAACAATGTTTACGGTGTAGTCATGCACTTCACCCCAAGTACCGCCGTTGCATGGATCCATGGTGTTAGGATCTCCTGCCCAGGAAGTCATTATGCGCATCCTGTGTTCACCCAAAGCTACGCCGCCCGGAATAATCATCGGGATGTCAGCACCGCTTGACTCTATACCTGTCATCGAGCCTACTTTCTCGCTGGCTTCGAAAGTACCGCTGTCATTAAAGTCAATCCAGATAACAGCTGTTTGACCGGAGAATCCAACTGTCATGTTAGCCATATAATCCATTCCGCCATATAAATCTACTGATTCATCCGTGCGGTCATCGTATGCACCAGCTGAACAGCCGGTACCTATATCGTTGATAGATGTTCCGTTTTCACCGTTCAGGACAAAGTTATCGATATAGTCGCCTGAAGTACATCCGGTTGAGAATACAGGGGTACAATAGCAGTCTTCCGGACCATTCAATGCTACGCTGTGAACTTCGGTCATATCGCTTTCTCCACTGTGGGTACATGTGATTACAAAACGATAATCCGTAGCAGCTGTGATTCCACCTATAACGTTGTATGTATTGGACGTTGCACCTGCTATATCACTCCAGTCGTCTTGACCTGCCGGTGATGATTGCCATTGCTTGGTTAATCCGCCTACACCGCTGGTTACTCCTTCTGCTTGAAGCGCGAAAGATATGCTCGGGCAAATGCTATCAGGGCCTGATAGAGTACCGGCGTCTGGCGTTCCTGCACAATCTTCTAAATCTATTTCGGTACAAAGGCCTTCAACTTTATAAGCTCCTTCGTAAATGCCTGCGTCTGACACCGCCCATCCTGTTCCATCATTGAACCATGTAGGATTGGTCGAAGAACCGCTGATGTAATTGGAAACCAACCAGAATAAGTTATCACCTGTGGTCGATGCATCTCCTTGAATGCCTAACCAATAATAAGTGTCGGTATCTGTATTGTTTTCTAAAACAATGTTTGCTACCGAGACATCAACAGTTATTTTATAGGCAGGGTATAATCCGTTCCAGCTCCCTTCAAGGGTTGCGGTATAATCAGCCGGGGTAAGTGTAAACGATGGGCCGTAGGACGCACCAACTCCTCCACTGCCGTTGTCACTATAAACTTGGAAAGTCAAATTCGTGGGTTCTCCACCAAATAATACCATTCCTATTGTTATGGTTTCCGGTGTGAATATGGAGTATGCAGGCAGTAAAATATCATTTGCAACGGAATAACCTGCGGAAGCAAGAACGCTCTTCCCGTTTGGATAAGCAACGTTATCAGAAAGAGGGGCATCCGGAATCATGAAATCTTGTCCGCATTCTTGTGGTTCGGGTTCTGGAGCATCGGCACAAACTATTTCCACATCATCGATAAACGCTCTTTTTGCTGTGGTTTCAATTTTTAAATTTGAACCGGCTGTAATACCTGTAAAATTCAGCGTTACCAATTCAAAATCATCAGCCATTACAGCTGTGTATGCTATATTTTGTTCTTGTCCGTCAATACTGACTTTCAATTCTCCTTCAATAGTAGTCCATCCTTTTACCATAATATTTACAGTAATATCACCTTCAACTTCGTTCAAATCTCTGGATTCGATAAAGCCTATGGCAGATCCTGTCCCCAATTTCACAGCACCACCGGCCTGGTAGGCTCTCTCAACAGTAGGGAAATTATCATTACCACTCCACTGGGAACCTGAACCGTTAGTTGAAGTGCTGTTACCGTTAGTAATATCAGCAAAGTCTTCTTCAAAACAGGCATCGCCCGGTTCCGGCTCATCAGGAAGTTGAAGTAAGAAAGCAACAATCTGATTGTTTGTATTCAAGGCTGTACCTGCAATGTATTTACCGTCAGCAGACATTGAGGCTGGAAAGGAAAAAGAAAGTCCGTTCCTGTCGATTCCCAAGCCATCCACATAATCATTTAAAGAGATTCGTCCAGTTTCTTCAGTCCAAATAAACGCTTCTCCAAAATAGGCCGGGCCGGGCCATCCGGTATAGTATCCCAATACCATACTGCCGTCGTTGTTTACCAAGGTAGATGAACCTCTATAAAAAACACCAGCACTGGGGTGATCAATAGCTTGTACACCACTAGCCTCACTCCATCTCCAGGCTTTGAACATAAAACCGCCACCGACTACCCATTCTCCGTTTCCGGAAACGCTCCCGGCTTCACTGATGGGGTTATTGTCCGAATCTGTAATTAGTGTTTGTACATCATTGTTCCACACCGCTGCTTGTCTGAATCCGTCAGTAGCATCTTGCCAGCCTACGATTACAGTTCCGTCATTATTAACAGCATTGGCTCTTGAACTATTGCCCTCAACAGTACTGCCCATATCGACCACACCTCCGGCTTCAGTCCATTTAACCGCATGTGCACTTCCGGCATTTACCCAACCGAGACCAACGATCATTGACGCATCCGGAGTCATTCCCCAAGCAGAAGCAGTTGAACCGTCGGAGGTTGCACCAATTCCACCTAAATAACTCCATGTCCCTGACGGTACATCGTACAGTCCTATTCCGTTGTATAAATTATCGGGATCTGTAATGGTACCCGAAATCTTTGTTCCATCGGCAGAAATACTGGGTCTCCCCGCATTCTGGTAGCCGTTACTGATTGTACTGATGGCAACAAGACCGCCATCAGCAGTCCAAATGTAATTTCCTCCATTGTCTGAAAGCGCAACCACACCTGTGTTCGATACACCAAAAGGATTAATAAGCCCTTCGGAAATCTGATAAACCTGAGCTGAAAGGAGACTGCCTACTATAAAAGCAGCACCCAACAACACCGTTTTCATCTTCGAAAAATAAATTTTCCTCATAATGTTAGTTATTAAATTAATAATTGTTTGAAAGTTGCACGAAAGATAATATTTTCTTTGATTTTTATTGTGCTTTTTATTGAAAAATATTGAGCTTTCATTTCAATAAATCAGGGGCAAATAGAATATCTATGGATTAGTTCTATTTTTGAAAAAATGCTATTCTATGTTCTGAAATTCCTTTTAAGGCAATCAGAACAACAATATGAAGTAGTAAATCAGGGCAGCGAGCAAGGCTGATACAGGAATGGTCAGAATCCATGCCCAAAGGAGATTAATCGTTACTCCCCAACGAACTGCGGAAACCCTTTTCGTTACGCCCACTCCGATGATTGAACCGGAAATGGTGTGGGTCGTAGAAACGGGAATTCCGAAAAACTCACTCAAATAGAGCGTCATCGCACCGGCAGTTTCAGCTGCAACGCCCTCTAATGGTGTGACTTTTGTGATTTTAGTTCCCATGGTTTTAACGATTTTCCAGCCTCCACTCATCGTACCCAAAGCAATGACAATGAAACTTGACAACGGAACCCACCAATACTCCATTACAAAGTAATCAAATTGATTCGTGGAATCGACCCAGTCGGCGTCACCCCGCTGTACATGGTAAAAAATTACGGCTGCACCGATGATCCCCATTACTTTCTGGGCATCGTTTCCACCATGCCCCAAGCTGAATAAAGCCGAAGAAACCAATTGTAATTTTTTGAATGCATTTTCGGCTTTTCTGTGTGAAATACGCTTGCAAATATGCATAATGAGAATGGAAAGAAAATAAGCGATAAACATCCCAATGGTCGGTGCCAGAAATATGAATAGGAAAATAGGGATTACTTCCACATAATTAATCACGTCCTGACCGCTTTGTGCAAATGCACCTGCGTGGGCTACTGCTGCGCCAATGAATCCGCCAATCAAGGTGTGTGAGGAAGACGAAGGTATCCCAAACCACCAAGTAATCAGATTCCAAAGGATGGCTGCGATGATTCCAGCCAGTATAACTTCAAGTGTGATGAATTCGACGTTGACTGATTTTGAAATTGTATTTCCGATTTTGAATTCTCCGATCCAGTATTTTGATATAAAATAAGCGGCAAAATTGAATGTAGCCGCCCAAAGTACAGCCTGAAAAGGAGACAAAACCCTGGTTGCGACTATGGTGGCAATCGCATTGGCTGCATCATGAAATCCGTTGATGTAGTCAAAAACAAAGGCCAATACGATGATTGTAATTAAAAGAATCAGCTGCGAATCCATTTTAAAGCTGTTTGGAGATTTTAGGAATGCTTGACGGCTATTGATTCCAGTACATCGGCAACCAATTTACACTTGTCGGATGTATTTTCAAGCGAAGAGAAAATTTCTTTGTATTTAATGATTTCTTTGACGTCTTCATTTTTGTCAAAAATCTCATAAATTTCTTTGTCATAAATATTATCGACTTTGTTTTCGAGTTTGTCGATTCTTTCACAGCATTTAATGACTGTTTTTAAATCTTTAAATCCTTCCAATGCGTTAACGGCAGTCTGTATATTCAAACAGGCATCCAAATTGGCTTCCGTAATTTTCCGAATGGATTTTTTCACTTTATCAACCTGATAGAGCCGCATCCTTTTGGCACTACTGTCGATATAATCCGAAACCTGATTCATTTTATTGATTAGCGAATAAATGTCCTCCCGGTCAAAGGGTGTTAGGAAATTTTTACTCAATTCAAAGTTAATTTCCCGATTTAAATCTTCTACTTTTGCATCTAACTTTTCAAGCTTTTCAAAATATTCAAGCCGATCCTCCTGCTTGACATTTACCGCCTCATGCAAGGTTTCAGCCATATCCACCAACAGTTTGGTCATCTTATGAAAAAGTGGAAAGAAAATCTTGTCTTTTGGAACGAGGAATTGTAGAAATTTATTTATAGACATATCCTGTTTTTACACCTGCAAATATAATCAAAGGATTATTTAATCCAATGATTCTGTGGTAAGTAAAATTTTCAACAGCAGTATGCCTGAATAATTATTTGTTATTCAGGCATTTGAGATTTATTGGATGCTTAGTAATCGTAAGTATTGCTGGTTTCTCCGCCGAAATCCCAAGTCAATGCAAAACGCATGGTATTCTCAAGCGCATTGTTGGTATCGGATGTCGGAATCAGGTAAGAGAAATCCAAACCGAAAGAATTGTATTTCAATCCGGCACCAATGGTCAGGTATTGTCGGTCTCCTTTCATCGGACTTTCGTGGAAATATCCGCCACGGACAAACAAAACTTCATTATAAGAATATTCGAGCGAAGCAGCCCAATTGTATTCTTGCAATTCTTCTTTGAATCCACGCGGGGCATCCCCAAACGAACTGAAAATACCTTCTACCACTCCTTTGTTCGGGATAAAACGGGTTCCGGCTATTTCATTGCCTTCCGCATCAATTTCATACTGTGGAGTCGGCACCAATAGTTTATTGGTTTCTAGTGTCAAAGCAAGCGTATTGTATTCATCGAAAATGAAATCATATCCCACTCCCAATCTCAAATTGGCAGGAAGATACGCGGCGTTATCTTCGGAATTGGAGTAATCGAGTTTCGGTCCGATGTTGCTGATATTGAAACCGGCTCTCAGTCGGCCGTCAAAATTATTCCAACTGTGTCGCGGTGTTTGGAAATATCCGGAAACATCCACAGCGAAAGTATTTGCGGGCTGTACAGTTCCGTCATTGATGTTATTAAACAGGTCTGAACGAATGAACCTCCCGGTTACGGCCATACTATAATTGTCACTGAGCTTCAATCCGTAAGATAAATCTATGGCGAATTCATTGGGCTTGGCGATACCGGTGCTTACGATATCGGTTCCCACCAATTCGGTAAGATTGATTTCTCCAATATTAAAATAGTACAAACTGGCACCTAAAGTGCTTCTTTCCTCATCACCCAAAAATGTGAAAAAAGAGGCATTCAGAAGGAAAACATCATCGGTAATGCCGCTCATATATGGAGTATAGGAAACTGCGACACCGGAATAACTTTTGCTGAAATTATACTTGGCGGGGTTCCAATATTGTGAAAACGCGTCCGGAGAAGTTGCTGCTCCCATATCCCCCAAGGCTCCTGCACGCGCATCCGGCGAAATCCTCAGAAACGGGGCACCCGTCAATACCGGATTCGGCGTTTCTTCCTGAGCCATTGTAAATACTGAAAACAGCATTAAACATCCAATTAAAATTCTCTTTGTCATAACGTTCTGAATTATTTTAATATCACTAATTTTTCAATTGCGGTAGCTGAACCTTTGCAAATCTCGGGGTTCACTCCTTTTGCTGTAAGGCGGTAAATATACACTCCTTTTCCGATTTTGTCGCCAAAATCATCCAATCCGTCCCAAGGAATTGCAAATCTCCCCGTCCTATATCCTTCTCTCCATGGTTCCGCAGTTACCACCTGCCGGATTGTTTTTACTAATTTCCCGGAAACAGTGAGAATCTGTACCATTACCTCCAATTCTGAATCGCAATTATGTTCAAAATGAAAATAAGTTTGGTTGGTAAATGGATTCGGCCAATTCAATAATTTTTCAATATAAATGTGATCGGAACCTTCTTCCATCACTACGAAATCTAACGTTCCTTCGGAAGAATTATTGTTAATATCCCAAGCTTTAAATACGATTTGATGCTCTCCGAGATCAAGATTGCTGAGCCTGTACATGACCTGACCTTTCTGATAGTCTTGAAAATCGGGATTTGTACAAGGGTTGTTGTCGCCACCTTCATAATATTCATTCAAAACATAAGTCCCTTCCACATCATTGTCCAATACACCGGTGATGTCGTGTCCGATTGCAATTCCACTGGTGTTGATACCGGATTCATCCGTCAGACAAGCCAGCAGATAAGGATTTTTGTTTGTAATTCCGCCATCGACAAAATTCAGGTTGTTCATGTACAAACCGATGACCGGGCCGACATCATCATCTAACCCATCCGGATTCTGACCTCCAACTTTTATGTTTTTGGTGGTAACGCCGTCAATCACATTGTTGTGAGCGTAAACGGTCAATTTCCCTTCGCCGATTTCGTAATTGATATCTTTGGGAACATAAAATTGGAATTTGAATTTCCCGTATTCCACATTGGTTCCTCCTTTGAAAATGGCATTGATTTGTTCCTGATAATTCATCACTCCCATATCGCCGTTTCGCATATTATTGAGGGTTGATTTGTTTTCCGGTTTGTCAAACAGTGTGGCATTGGCTTTCCCGTTGAAGGAATTGTCCCGCATCGTTCCACTCTCATCGAGTACTTCTCCTTCTATTTCCACAAAATCCAATGCACGAAGTACACCATCAAAACTATCTGCATCTTCACCATTGATTTTTGTAATCCTAAGTTTCCGCGGGGGTCGGGCAACGCTGAGCATTGGGTCTCCAAGTAAATTTACACTGATATGATTGATGGCATTGGTAGGGTAATTGACTTTTGCAGCGGTCAGTGCCGGACCAAGGGCTTGGTATTGTTCGCCTTGTACGCTCAGGATTTGTTCAACGATTTGCTCATTGAACAATTCTCCGTATGATACATATACCGGTCGACTGGTTGTCACCATGGCAGCCGCACCGCCCAAAGGTGCCTTGAACATGAATACGCCTGCTGAAGGAACTTCCGGCAAATCCCAAACCGTAAATTCACAAGTGATGGTCATGACAATAGGCAAACGGGAATACAAACCTGAGAAATTGGTGAAATTATTAATCTCTTCATATGTAATGACGCGGGTTTGTGACCAACTACGAACTCCGCCGTGTCCAAAGTACACAATCAAGGAAGTGCCTAAATTAAAAGCATTGGATATTAACTGGTTGACTTGTGGATACCTCGGCCCTGCGGAAGTATGTTCCAAGGGGAAAGAATCTAAATAGCCTTTTCGCAATGTTGCGTATTCGATATTGTTATTGATAAATGCACCCGAACTGTTTTCAACTGTTTTGTGAAATGGCCCCATGTTGCCCTTGTCATCATCAACCACTAACAGGAATTTTGTTTTCCAGTCACCGAAAGAAGTTCCTTGACCGGGCATTGCTTCATAATAAGCCAAAGTTTTGTCAATCATGATTTTGGCTTCTGTTAGATTATTAGCAGGAAACCTTCCTACACCGACATCCATTTGTGAAGCTCCCGTATAAGTGAATTCCATTGGAATGGCGGGATTGTTAATGATAATGTCCGAATCATCGAGCATGGTGTAATAATCATCAGTGGTAAAAGAAAAATCCAAAGAGGTCGAATTAAAACTGATAAATGTAGGCACAAAATTCGTATTATTTTGAATTCTGTCTTTGTAATCATAAGAAGCCGCGCCAAACAACAGTATGTATTTCAACGGACTGTTGGTATCCCGCAAATGTTTGAAAAAATCCCGGATTCCGATGGCATCTTGTGCACCGGAAGAAAAATCATTGTAAACCTGTTCGGTCGTTACGACTGCGACTTTCATCCCATCATGAAGGGTTCGGAAATTTGCCAGCCGAACAGCTTCGGACAGAAAATCAGGATGGGTGACGATGGCGTAATCCACATCTTTCAGCGAACGAATGTCCTGATTTTCTACTTTCGCCACAAATTCAATTTCGGTGTAAACCGCTGATTCATTGAAGGCGATGAATTCATTTTTAAAATACGGACTATTGGATTGATATTTATAAACACCCCCCGAATTGGGCATATTTTTAGCCGTCGTGATATCGGAAATATCCCAGACCCGCTGTGGCCCTGAAATTGAGAACCCGTAAATATTGCCGTCATTCAAATCTTCAAGTTTACGAAATTGCATCTGGCTGCCGTTGAAACTAAGATTTGCTTCATAAATTACTTCCAGATAATCCAGAAACACAAATGCACCCGGATTATTGATGTCATTGACACTTATATTAAAGGTGAAAGTATTGCCGGAAGTTTCTATTAATTTGGCACCGGAATTAACGGCAAAGGAACCAGGGCCGAAATTATTGGTGTTGATACTGTTGCCATTGACGGAAAGACTCCAACCAGCTCCCCAAGCATCCCGGCTGACCAATCTGTATTTGATCAGTGCTTCACCGGTTGTCGGCCCGCCACCGGTCAATGTGAAACTTTGATTAGGATTCACTGTAAACGACTCTCCCATCCATTGTTTCCCGACTTGATTGACACTTAGTGAGTCCTTTTCATAAAACTGGTATTCGTCGTATTGATGAAAAGTTTGCACCGGACTTCCTTCAACCACCGCATCTTGTATTCTTTTTCCTTCTTCACCGCCAAATGTGATGAAGTAATAAGCATAATCGGAATATTGATTGAACCGGTGTGTTATCGTAGTTATCGTTGAATTAGACAATCGGTTCCAGTCATGTGGGCCTTGTGCGTAAAAGAGAATATAATCTCCGCTGTCAAAACTTCCGTCCTCTTCTCCGACAACCCGGATGGCATTCTGCTGAAGGGCACCATATCTGAAATCCCCTGGGTTTTCATTCAGCATGCGACCACCGTTGCCATAAATTTTCAAGGTACGTGGATCGAAATTTGTCGGAATCCCGTTTTGGTCAAAAAATGATTTTTCAAGTTTGAAAACCCCGGATTTTTTCAGTCTGATTTTATACCAGCTTCCGTTTTTCAACACGCTAACCACTGCGGGGTCATAAGTGCCTTCACTCTGGATTCCGGTCGGGCTTTTCAAGGTTTTTACGATTTCGAAAGAAGTAATTTTTCGAATTTGCCCATTTTCTTTGAATAGCGGAGCCATGCCCACGGTGATGAAAAAACGGTCATTGCTTTGATTGACTTTGGCGTTATAGGTGAATTCATCAGGAACATGAATCGGATTCAGACCGCCTCTTTCATTGGAATTGAGGACGGCCGATTTCACATTGGTGATGGAAATATCAAAAAAACCGTTGGTTTCTTCGGAATATATATAGTAAGGCGCATCATGCAATACGTTATATCCCTCATTGCTGAAAAACGGAAGACTTATCTGTCGTTCAGCACCATCCGTGAATTCTTTGACTCCTTCCCATTGTAGGGAAACAGTTTGGGCGTTGGTCAAAAAAAATTGTACCACTAAGAAAAGTAGGAAGAATTCTTTTTTCATGCTATTTCAAACGAATTTTAGACAAATATATTCTATATGGCAATAAAAAATAATTAAAGTCGTTATTCCTAAGCAGAGTAATTTTTTGTGGATTCAAATGAATTCATTTACTTTGCACATCAATTTTTTGGGTACAAATATTAAATTGAAAAAAGAGATACTTATATAAGATATGAATAAGGGTAGAATTTCAGCAATTCTTTTAGTAATGCTTTCCGTTGCAATTGTCAGTTGCTCGGGAAGAGGCGGAAGAAAAAAAGGCGGAGGCACGAAAAGCTTTACCAGTACATCGGGTTGGAAACCCAATGCCCAAAATGGTTGGTTTTTCAATGGGAAACCATCTCCAAAAGTTAAAGCATGGCCGGGTATGGTTTATATCGAAGGCGGAACTTTCACCATGGGATTGGTTAAAGACGATGTGATGAAGGATTGGAACAACACCCCACGCAGAATGCAGGTGCGTTCCTTTTTCATTGGTGAATCAGAAATCACCAACTATGAATACCGAGAATACCTTACTTGGCTGAAAGTAGTTTTCCCGCCGGAAGAAACACAATACAGACATATTTACGAAGGCTCGCTTCCGGATCCTGAAGTTTTCAGAAACAAACTTTCAAGAAATGAGTTTGATAATGAAACTTATTTATTTTCAACAGAATACAGTTATTATCCGGTGGTCGGAGTTTCTTGGTTGCAAGCCAAAAACTATTGTGACTGGTTGACAGACCGTGCCAACGAAAAAACTTTGATGGACAGAGGAATTTTGCCCAAAGATTATTATTCCATGGAAGAATATAACTACGGCAGTAAATCATTTGACGCCGAAGGTTATAAACACAATGACAGCAATGTGAAAGATATTTTGGACACCACAAAACTGGCTCAAAATGTTAAAATCAATTCTACAAACTCCAGAATTATCAACGCCAACCGTACCAATTCAGCACTTCCGGTTTCTCCGTTCCGACTTCCAACAGAAGTAGAATGGGAATACGCTGCACTTGCCATGCCCGGCGACAGAGAATACAATGAATATAAAGGTAAAACCATTGTTCAGAATGAATTGAGAGGAGAAAAAGGCAGAGAACGCGGACAGTATATGGCCAACTTCAAAGTAGGACGTGGTGACTATTCCGGTATCGGAGGTTACGGCAATGACGGTTCTGCAATTACCAGTGACGTGAAAAAATTCCAGTCCAATGAATTTGGTGTTTATGGAATGTACGGAAACGTTGCTGAATGGGTAGCCGACGTTTATCGTCCAATCATCGATGATGAAGCCAATGATTTCAGCTATTTCAGAGGATATGTATATGAAACAGTGATTGATAATTCCCAAGGTGGATTTATGAAATTTGAAGATGATGTGATGTATGATACTTTGAGCAACGGAAAATTGGTTTATCAGGCACTGCCCGGTAAAATGAAAAAAGACGTACTTGAAGACAACAGAAATTTCCGGGACGGAGATGGACGCTCTTCTCTGAATCCGAAATTTGAGGATGATGAATTCGATGCATTTGAAGATACCACTGAAGACAGTGGAGGTGGCAGTAGTTTTGATGACTCAGCAGACCCTACCAAAGAGATGTACAACTCACCGAGCAGAAGATTTTATGTGGACGAAACCGGAAGAGTAATTCTTGAAAAAGATGAAGAAGAAAGAACTTCTCAGATTTCGGATGAAACCCGCGTTGTGAAAGGCGGTTCTTGGAATGACCCAATTTACTGGTTGGATCCCGGACAAAGAAGATTCCTTCATCAAGCTGATGCCACCAGTTGGATTGGATTCAGAGTAGCGCAAGATTATCAAGGCTCACAAGAATCCAAAAGAAGCAAAAGCGGAATAAAAAATTAATCTAATAAAAACTCAGAAAAATCCCAATCCATAATGGTTGGGATTTTTTTATTGGCTCAGACATGGACATCGAAAAAATCTATGCTTTCTTTAGAGAATCGAGCGGAGTTTCGACCGATACACGGCATATTCCCAAGGGGTCTATCTTCTTTGCGCTGAAAGGAGCAAATTTCAACGGCAATCAATTTGCACGCCAAGCCATCACATCCGGCGCGCGCTATGCGATAGTTGATGAAAGTGAATTTGTAGATGAAAAAAACGGAATTTTTCTTGTCAAAGATGTATTGACGACACTCCAGAAATTAGCCGGATTCCATCGAAAAAAATTGAATATTCCTGTCATTGGTCTTACGGGAAGCAACGGCAAAACGACAACCAAGGAACTGATGACCGTCGTGCTAAAACAGAAATATACCGTGACGGCTACCCGCGGCAATCTGAACAATCATATCGGCGTTCCCCTGACTTTGCTTTCGATTCCGCCGGATGCTGAAATTGCCATTGTGGAAATGGGTGCCAACCATCAGCAGGAAATTGAATTTCTCTGTTGCATCGCACAACCCAACTTCGGCTATATCACCAATTTCGGAAAAGCACATTTGGAAGGTTTTGGTGGCGTGGAAGGAGTCATCAAAGGAAAATCGGAACTTTATACTTATCTGAAAGACAATTCCCAAACCGTCTTTGTAAATTGCAATGATGAGAAACAACTTTCTCTAACTGAAAACATGAAACGCCTCCTTTTTGGGAATTGCGATGACGTGAAATTTTCATTCAAATACAAGGAAAATAATGACGGACTTTGCCCGGAAATTAATTACAAATCCACAGCGATTCAAAGTCCGCTTGTCGGCAGTTACAACGCATTCAATGTGGCTGCGGCCTTGGCTGTAGGATTGGAATTTGGCGTTCCTGTTGAAAAAATCAAATTTGCCATAGAAAATTATCAGGCCGACAATAACCGTTCGCAAATCATCCACAAAGAAAACCGACAAATCATTTTAGATGCCTACAATGCGAACCCTTCGAGCATGGAAGCTGCATTGAGAAATTTCTCGCTCATCAAAGGTGAAAAAGCGGTTATCTTGGGCGATATGTTTGAATTGGGAGAATCTTCTGCTACCGAGCATCAACAAGTGGCTGAACTCGCCGCAAAGTTGGGATTCGAACAGGTTTTTCTTATCGGAGAAAGGTTCAGCCGGGTTGAAATTTCCGAAAAAAATATTCATAAATCCGTTTCCAAAAAAGAAGCCATACAATTTTTCAAAGAAAATCCGTTATCAGAGAAATTCCTTTTGATCAAAGGCTCAAGAGGCATGGCATTAGAAGAGCTTTTGGAATTGTTTTAAAAGTCCTATTTTTGTTACACTAAAAAATGAAAAATGAGTAAATATTTCGGCCTGTTTCTACTAATTATCTTTGGTGTTTGTCATTCATTTTCCGCACCGGATTATTTGGAATGGTCTGAAAAAAAGCCCATTACTTTTGCTGATTTCAAAGCTTCAACACCCAAAGGAACAAAAAGCCCTGTGAATTTGAAAACCTTGATTTCTTACCAATTCAAACAGGGAAAAGGAAATGTTCCGCAGGTGACCATCACCAATTATATGGACAGAAGTGAATCCTGGGTGAAAATGAAGAGGCAGGAAATCTTAGATTTGATGCAAATCCGGTTTGATTATTCTGAACTTTATGCAAGAAAAATCCGCAAGCAAATGATAGAAATGAACAAAAAGAAAGTAAAAGAAAAGCAAAAATACTTAGATGAAATCACCCGATTGAATAAAGTTATGCAAAAACAACAGGCCAAAGCCAGTACCCTGCTGGCCGATCAGCCTCATTTAATCAAAATCATGCAAAAGGATGTAAGAGATTCTATCCAAATTTATAAGACTTACGCACAGTAACAAAAAAAGCAGCCGAAACGCTGCTTTTTTTATGCTATTTCTGATTGTTATATATCGTCCAAATCGGAATCGATTTCCAAATCATCGAAAGCGTCCGGATCATCTTCATCCTCTTCCGTCAGCATGTCGTCATCCTCATCTTCATCCAAAATAGCCACATCTCTTTTGGGTGCTTTCAGTGGCATGGAACCAAAGCGATTGATTGTAAGTGGGTAATTCAGTACAGGTTTTTTGTCCTCAATGGCAATCACTTCCACAAAGAAAGTCCACATATCCATGTAATCATACACAAAAATCATGCGTGAACCAACTTCCGGTAATTTTTCTAAGATCTGAAAATCTACCATGGTTTCATCTGCTTTGGTATCATCCATGTCTTCTAATGGAATTTCATTTCCTTCATTCCATTCCGCATCGGATTCATAAAATGAAGCCAGCTCTTCACCTTGCAGGCTGAACGCGCTCAAGATGCCTTTGTATAAGGTAAAAAGCGTTTGTTTATCCCGGATTTCAATATCCCTATAAACCTCCTCTTTGGTGTTAAGTTTCACCCGTATTTTGTAAATCACTTTCTTCAGATTTTGGTGTCAAATATAATTTTTTTCCCAATTCAAACATAAAATTTAAAGCAGATTCATGATTATTTTCAATTTCGCCTTCGAGAATGGCTTCTTTAATAGCATTTTTGATGATACCGATTTCTTTACCTGGTTGAATTCCAAATGCTTTCATAATATCTTCGCCGGTCACTGGCGGTTGGAAATTTCGCACTTTATCGCGCTCTTCCACTTCCTTGATTTTTTCTTCGACCAATGAGAAATTTTCTTTGAATCGTTTTTGCTTCTTTTGATTCTTGGTTGTAATGTCCGCTTTGCAAAGCAAAATCAGGTCATCAAAATCTTCTCCTGCTTCAAAAAGCAATCGCCGGAGTGCTGAATCCGTCACATTTTCATCTACCAATGCAATGGGTCGGGAACTGAGTTTCACAATTTTTTGTACATATTTCATCGGTTGACCCAATGGCAGTTTGAGCCTTTGAAAAATGGTTTTCACCATTTTAGCACCGACAAATTCATGAGAATGAAAAGTCCAACCAATTTTTTTGTCAAATCTTTTGGTCGGTGCTTTCCCGATGTCGTGAAGCAAAGCTGCCCAACGAAGCCAAAGATTGTCCGTATGCAGGGAAATATTGTCCAACACTTCTAATGTGTGGTAAAAATTATCTTTGTGTGTCTGCCCTTCCACTTCTTCTATGCCCTTCAAAGCCAGTAATTCAGGAAGAAAGAAATGCATCAAACCGGATTCTTCCAATAATTTCAAACCGACGGAGGGTTGGTCATTCATCATGATTTTTTGAAATTCATCCATCACCCGTTCTTTGGAAACGATTTCAATGCGCTGTGCATTCCGGATAATCGCATCAAAAGATTCCTTTTCAATGTGAAAATCCAACCGGGAAGCAAAACGAATGGCGCGCATCATCCGTAAAGGATCATCGGAATAAGTAATATCCGGATTCAGCGGAGTTCTGATGATTTTGGTTTTCAAATCTTCCAATCCGTTGAATGGATCAATCAATTTACCATAATTATTTTTGTTCAGGGAAATGGCCATGGCATTGATGGTGAAATCCCGGCGTTTCTGGTCATCTTCTAAACTTCCGTTTTCTACCACCGGCTTGCGGCTGTTTTGTGAATAACTTTCTTTTCTGGCACCGACAAATTCTATTTCTACGCCTTGCCATCTGAACATCGCAGTTCCAAATCGCTTGAAAACAGATAGTTTGGAAGCTCCTTTTGCTTTCGAATGAACCTTCTGCGCCAGTTCCACGCCGCTTCCAACCGTCACGAAATCAATATCGGTTTTCCATTCTCCGGTCAATAGAAAGTCCCTGACATAGCCACCTACTACATAAGATTCCCGCCCGAGTTCTTCCGAAGTTTCCCGAACCAGTTCAAAAATGGGATGAATAAGTGCTTTTTCCAGTTTCATGCTGCAAATATAGAATATCGAAGACAGTCTGAAAGGGTCATCGAAAGAATTTGGAGTTCCTTCGTTTATTCCCGGACTACTTTCACTTTTCCGTCGACAGAAAGTTTGATGATGGAAGAGCCGGAATAGGTCGGAACAAAAGTTTCGCATTCCGGAAAAATATAATCGACTTCTGCTATTATTTTTGGAGAAATTTCGGAGAAACTTTGAGGTGTAGGTTCCCCCGACAGATTGGCTGATGTAGAAACTATTGGTGCATTCAACCATCCAATCAGTTTTTTGCAAAACCGGTCATTGGTCAACCGGATGCCAATGGTATTGTCTGCGGCAATGAGTTCTTGTGGCAGGTTTTTCGGATTGTCATAAATTAGGGTAACCGGTTTTTCGGACAAATCCATAATATCCCATGCCAATTCGGGAACATCCACAATGTTCTGAAGGCGCGCCGGACTGTCCACCAAAATAATCATAGATTTGGAATCAGACCGGTTTTTGATTTGATAAATTTTCCGAATCAATTCCACGTTCCCTGCATCGCAGCCCAAGCCAAAAGTCGTATCCGTGGGATAAAGAAAAGTCTGTGTTTTCAAAAGTGATTTATCTATTTTTTCCATTGGATTCAAATAATTATTCGGTCTTCAACCATTTGCAAAATTAGAATTTAATCGGCATTCCATTCTTAATAAAAACTCAATTTTGATTTCTTTCAATTCATTTAACGAATCCTTACTTTTGCACAAATCTTTTTCATGGCCTTTGAAATAAATCCTGAGTTTAAATTATTTGAAAATGAAATTCTTTCCATTTTCAATAATTTTGAGGACAAAGGAATGAATTACATTGTCGGCGAACGGAATACACTGAAAACCTTTGAGTTAGTCGATCAAAAAATCAATGTGAAATCATTTAAAATTCCGTCTTTCTTTAAGAGCATCATTTATAAGTTTTTCAGAAAATCCAAAGCCGAAAGATCCTTTCTCCACGCAGAAATTTTGTTGCAAAAAGGAATTGGAACGCCACAACCCATCGCGTTTCAAACCAATTTCAACGCTTTGGGACTGAAGAAAAGTTATTATGCCTGTATTCATCAAAATTATGATTTGACATTTCGCGAACTGATAGAGATTGAAGATTATCCCGACCGGGAAAACATCCTTCGTCAGTTTGCGCGATTTTGCTTCAAAATGCATGAAGCCGGCGTGGAATTCAAAGACCATTCACCGGGCAATACTTTAATCGAAAATGGCAAAGCCGGCGAATATCATTTTTATTTGGTAGATTTGAATCGCATGAAATTTCATGCTGTCATGGACACTGAATTAAGGATGAAAAACATGGCCAAGCTTGCTTCTAAAAGTGATATGACCCGAATTATTTGTGACGAATATGCGAAATGTTCCGGTGACAATCCGAATCAACTTTTTGAATTAATGCAAAGCAACACCCTAAGAGTCATCAGTTCCATGCACAGAAGAGAAAACGCAAAAAGGAAGTTTAAAACCATCATTCAAAACAAATGAAATTTTATTGGATTCTGTTTTTTTGTGCGTTTGCACTGAATGCACAAATCAATCCCAAAACCAAATGGGGAGAAGTGAGCCCACAGGAAATCGAATACTCGGTCGTTCCATTTGAACCCGAAGCCGCTGCCGTTATTCTTTTTGAATCCGGTGAAACGCTGATTGATGATCAGTTCAAAACCCGTGTTTACAGAAGAATTAAAATCCTGAATGAAAAGGGAATTGAAGCTGCCAACCAGCTGCTCAGGTATTACAGTTACAAAAACACGGAAGAATATTATGGGCTGAAAGCCCAGACCATCAATATTGAAAACGGGAAAACCGTCATTTCGAGAGTGGAGAAAAAAGACTTCTTTGATACGGCGGAAAATGAATACTGGAGTACAGTGAAATTCACTTTCCCAAATGTGAGAGTGGGCTCGATTATAGAAATGGAATATGACCGTTTTACTCGAAACTTAAGTCTGATTGACGCTTGGCGTTTTCAACATGAGTATCCAACTTTGCAAAGCAAATATGAAATTGAGAATTTAACAACCCTCGATTATGCTTCTTTGATGATAGGTGAAAAAATCACGCAATACTCTAAAAATCAGCCCGCTAAATATCTGAGTAAATGGGAATTAAAAGACATACCGAGTTTCAAAACGATTGGTTTTCTGTACAATCCCGAGGATGTCGCAGAGCGGATAGCGTTTCAATTAAGAGGTTATCAGAAGAGAACCGGTATCATGAGAGACGGCAGTATGTATCAGGAGGTACGACAAAACTGGACTGCCCTCAACCGGGAAATGAGCGATCGGTATTCTTCATTTCTCAGTAATTCTACCGCCAAGAAAATCATTGCGGCCATTCCCGATGGTGCGGATGATTTTGAAACCCTTCGCAATATTTATCAGTATTTCAAAAAGAATTATAATTGGGATCGGGTTTACGGGATTTACCCCAATAAAACCAACGGAAAAGTATTCGATGACAAAACAGGAACTTCAACGGATTTAAATCTTTTGCTCCATTCCGTATTAAAAAATAAGGGATTCAAAAATGATTTGGTGCTGCTTAGCACTCGAAGAAAAGGGAAACTGATTTTGAGTTATCCCTATCTCGGACAGTTTGATATGCTAATCAATGTGGTTCGTTTAGAGAATCGTCCACCCATTTATATCGATGCTTCCGATATGCGTTTTGATTTGGGATATATGCCGCTAAACAATTTCAATTATTACGGACTGATTGTGGATCCTTTGAATGAAAATCTCATCAAACTACAACAGCCCGTTTCCGAATATCATTCAATGCAGAATTATGCTTTCCGTGACAATAAATTTATGTTTGCCCAAACCTTGAGAGGAAACGGATATTTCAAAACCCCTGAAAAACAGAATTCTGATAAAATCTTGAAACCCATACCCTTCAAAAATTCTTTAGATTTACTGACCACAGAATTGAACAGACAGGAGAAAGCGGGTGAAAACGGAGATTTTGACATGGAAAGAATCAACGCTGAAACCCATTCGATTATCGGAGTTTCTTTTGTTGCGATTGAGAATCCTTTGAAATTTGTCCTTGCGCAATATCAGTTGGCCGAAAATAACCGCGAACGGGCATTGGAATTTGATTTCCCCTTTTATTACAAATCGGATGTGGCCATTGAAATTCCGTCGGGGTATAAAATTGAAATCCCAAGTGGATTTAATGCTGAGAATCAATCGAATAACAAAGATTTAATCTTTATTCAGAAAGCAGACATCAGGGACGGTAAATTATTGTTGCATTCGGAGTTTTATCTGGGAAATGCCATCATGACAGAAAATTATCGGGAAATTAAATCATTTTTCGAAAAATCCAACCGCGATGTGAATCAGGCCATTCTGCTCAAAAAAGATTAAACATCCGAAACCATCAGATTGCAACCACGTACATCCGAATGATCAAATCGGCCAAGAATTTCAAAAGAGCCGTCATCAAATTTTCTTCCCAAATCTTCAGTCGCGATGAAACTGCAAGAATTGAGATTCGCCAAGTCGATGACATTGATGCCGCCTGTTTTTTCCGAAGGAAGTATCGTCAGCGGATCCTCCGTATCGCGAATCAGAATTTTCATCCATTGGGGTGTTCGGAATTTCAAATCGCCTTTTGAATAAGCTTGCGAAAGCAATTCCGTCATTCCATATTCGGAATGAATTCGTTTTACCCCCAAGCCTGTTTTCAATTTCTGATGCAATTCTTCTCTTGTGATTTCTTTTTTTCGTCCTTTCATTCCACCGGTTTCCATGACAATCGTATTTTTCAGATTCAACTTAAAATTTTCTACAAAATCCAACAGCGCAAAGGAAACTCCAATCAAAATCGCTTTGTTGCCTGTTTTTTCATGTTCCAACAAATCCCGGCATAATTCTTCGTGATTGTACAAATAAAATCCGCCTTTGCCCGAAGTCTTCAGCCAGAATTCTACCATGTCAATCAAGGATGAACCCTGTCTTTCCAAATAGGAAGGCAACAAAGCAAAAATCGTATAATCCTGAAGATTTCCATAAAAATACCGAAAACTTCGTGCTAAACTTTCATGATAAAAACGCAAATCTGACACCACATGCCGACTGGGCTGTGCGCCGGTTGTTCCGGAACTGGTGAAAACAACTTCGGGGACTGCATTTCCTGTTACAATATCAAATGATTTGAAAAAGCGAATGGGTAAAAATGGAATTTGTTCGACCGACCGGATTGTGGAAACATTCAAATTCAGATAGTGAAGAAACTCCTTGTAAACAGGATTGTATTCAGCTTGATAGCGGAAAACCTTCAGGGCTATTTCCTTGAAATCACTTTCATCCCGAATTCCGAATATTTCCTCTTTGAGAATCATGATACAAAGGTAGTGAGATTGATGGTTTCAAACCGCTGCATTCTTTTTTGCTAATCATATCAACTGCTTTATTCATGCTGGCTGATGATGCTGCTCTGGCTATTAATCAGGTAGTACAGTTTAAATTCGAAAATTTAGTTAAAATTATCCCAAAAAGCTGACAAAAGTCATATATTTGTTAGATTAACAATTTAATCCTAATAATTATGGCAATTAACATTTTCGATTTAGCAAAGGATGTTTTATCATCTTCTGTTTTGTCAAGTCAAGCGAATGCAATGGATGAGAACGAAGGTGGCATCTCCAAAGCAATTGGTGCTCTTCTTCCGGTAGTGATGGGTGGATTAACCAACAAAACCTCTGGAAATAGTGAGATTTTTGAACAATTGAAAAATCTTGGTGGTAGCAATATATTAAGCAATTTAGGAGCGGCAGAATCCACTTCAAATCCGGTAGTTGGTTCATTGTTGCGCACTATTTTTGGAGATAAAATCGGCAATATAGTTTCATTGATTTCTAATTTTGCGGGAATTAAAAACTCATCGGCAGATTCATTGTTAAGTCTCGCCGGTTCTACCATCTTCGGGCTTTTAGGAAAGCAAATAGTTGGAAAAAATCTCAATTTAGATGGATTGACCAATCTCTTGAGCAGCCAGAAAGGGCTGATATCCAAAGCCATGCCGGCCGGACTTTCGTTGGGTTCATTAGGCTTAGGTGGAGTGTTTGACAGCTTTTCTTCATCGGCCAAAGAAGCCGGAGACAGCGTTTCTCATGCTGCCCGTGAAGTGGAAAGTGAAATTTCAGGCGATGACGGTGGATCTCCAAGCTGGTTGAAATGGCTGTTCCCGTTGATACTTTTGGGCTTGTTGCTTTGGTGGTTTTGGCCAAATAACAAAACCGTTGATGAAGTAGTAACCGACACAACCGAAGAAGTGCAAACTGTATTATCTGATGCCGCAGATCGTGTCAAAGAAACATTTACATTCAAAGATATTTCCATCACAGCTTTCAGAGGAGGAATTGAAAATCACATGATTGATTATCTGAACTCTGGAAAATATGAAACTGCGAATGAGGAGGATTTGAAGGAAAATTGGTATGATTTTGACAATGTGAAATTTGTTCATGGCAGCAGCAGTGAATTGGAAACCGGTCAAGAACAATTAGAGAATATCGCGAAAATCATGAAAGCATTCCCGGATGCGAAGATAAAAATTGGCGCATATACTGACAAGACAGGTGATGACGCTGCCAATATAAAGATTTCTCAGGAAAGAGCGGATTTTATTAAAAATCTATTGACTGACTTAGGTGTAGGAGAGCAGATTACCAATGCCGAAGGTTATGGAAGTGAATTTGCAACCGTTCCTGCTGAAGCATCTGATGATGAAAGAGCCGTTGACAGAAAAATGGCCATCCGATTCAGTAAATAAGCGGAACCTAAAAATTTATAAAGAGCCGCTTTTGCGGCTTTTATTGTTAAAATTCAGCCTTTCTTGAATTTCAAAGGAAGAATTTTTCGATTCAGAATTTCATGCTTGGATTCCCAAATGAAATAATAACCGAAAACGGAAAAGAACAGACCGATAAAAGTCCCACCAACCGTGTCAATCACAAAATGTTTGGAAAGATAAACCCTGCCCACGGCTACGAGAATCATGAGAAAACTCAGTAAAAACTGCAAACCACGGTTTTTGGTTTGTAAGCAAAAGTAAAAACAAAGAATTACCGCCAGCAGCGTATGCCCGGAAGGAAAAGTATAAGGAATTTGACTTTCTACACCCTCCACCAGATGGATATTGATGTTTTGATTTTGAAAATAATAAGCCGGACGAACGCCATCTACAAAAAAAGTTCGCTTGATGATATTGCCCGCCAGACTTCCAGTGAGGAAAACCCATGACAAATACAGCAGGTGTCGCAGATTTTTTTTCCAGATGATGAAAACCACAGTGGAAATCAGTACGATATTGGTTGCGATATCCGTATAATGTTTAAAGAATAAATCAAAAAACGGATAATTAAAATTCAGATTAAAAAACAAATGTAGTTCATCTCTTCCGTAATATTGTGTAACAGCTATACCCAAGAAAGTTATAGCAAAGAAGCTAAGAAAGAATGGCCAAAGCTGTTTCAATAAATCTTTTTGCGGTTCCATGTTGAAAGCTGTTGGCAAATTAAGTAAAAATCAGTTTGACTCGTTAAATAGGGTGTTGTTTTTATTCAAAAAATTGAATTGCAAATACTTATAAGAGTCTCTCGGCACGATTTTAATCCATTTTTTGTGTTTGAGGTACCATTTCTGTCGAATGCTCGGCAGCCCTTTGGTCAGATAAGCCGCAACGAAGGGGTGCACATGCAGGGAGATGTTGTTGAAATCTTTTCCTCTCGTATCAATTATGTTCTTCAATACTTGTTCGATTCTGGCAATCAGTATAATGGGGGCCTCCACTGCGCCTTCCTCATTGGGGTTTTCTTCCTGTGTGGAAATCATCACTTCCGGGCGAACACGCTGTCGTGTAATTTGAATCAGTCCAAACCGGCTTGGCGGCAGGATTTTATGTTTGGCCTTGTCTTTTAGCATTTCTGCTTTCAGGTGGTCAAACAAATCTCTTTTATGATTGTTGACGGTCATGTCAATAAAGTCCACCACGATGATTCCGCCCATATCACGAAGTCTTAGTTGCCTTGCGATTTCCGTCGCCGCAATTTTATTGACGATCAGTGCCGTGTCTTCCTGATTTTGGGTGTTGCGGGAAATATTTCCGGAATTTACATCAATGACGTGCAATGCTTCGGTATGTTCAATGACTAAATAAGCTCCTTTGGATTTGGGAATGGTCACATTTTTCCCAAAGGAAAATTTTATTTGCCTTTCGATACCTGTTCTTTCAAACAAAGGAATTTCCGGATTGACAGAAGTTTTCACAATTTTGGATTGCCCTGGAGCAATGATGTCAAGATAACTTCTCATATCATTGGCGAGTTCCTCATCGTCAACGGTGATTTTCACAAATTCTTCGTTGAAATTATCCCTGAGAATTCCTGAAGCCAAATCCACTTCATTCAAAACTTTCATGGGAAGGGTTTTTTTCTGAAGGTTTTTGAAAATGGTATTCCATTTATTCATCAGAAAATTCAAATCTGCATGAAGTTCAGCCACTTTTTTTCCATCTGCGACTGTTCGGATGATTACACCAAAACCCTCAGGCTTAATACTTTCCACCAATGCGGTCAACCTGTCTCTTTCCGATTTTGATTTAATTTTTTGAGAAATGGACACTTTGTCGGTAAACGGAGAAAGAATCAGATACCTGCCTGCTATAGAAATTTCAGAAGTGATTCTCGGGCCTTTGGTATGGATAGGTTCCTTGGTGATTTGTACCAATACGGGACTGCCGGGCGTGAAGATTTGGTCAATCGCGCCGCTTTTTTCAATTTGTTTTTCCTTTCGGAAGTTTTTCAGACTCGAAGTCTTGAATTTTCCCGTTGCCACCAATTGGGTATAAGCCAACAAGGATTTGACGTTGGGGCCTAAATCGTGATAATGCAGAAAGGCATCTTTAGAATAACCTATATCTACAAAAGCAGCGTTGAGGCTGGGAGCAAGTTTCTTTACTTTTCCAAGATACATATCCCCCACCGCAAAATTCAAATCCTTGTTTTCCTGATGGAGTTCCATCAACCTGCCATCTTCAAGCAGGGCGATTTGAACGGAATCCTCACCCGAAGAAACTATCAGTTCTTTTTCCATTAATTTTGATTGAGAGGAAGCAGTCTAAACAACAAAAGCACTTTCTTTTTTGAGATATCAAGAAAGTGCACCAATCATTGATAGAAAAAGCATTTACTTTTTCTTTTTGTGTCTGTTTAATCTACTTCTCTTTTTGCGTTTGTGAGTAGCTACTTTATGTCTTTTTCTCTTTTTTCCGCTTGGCATAGTTCCTTGTTATTTTACTTTAACTTTTGACTTAACGCTTTCTACAAACGTTTTTGCAGGTTTAAAAGCGGGAACATTATGAGCCGGAATCAAAATTGAAGTTCCTTTGGAGATATTTCTTCCTGTTTTTTCTGCTCTTTCTTTGATGATAAAGGAGCCGAAACCTCTCAAATACACATTTTCTCCTGATTCAAGGGCACCTTTTACTTCTTCCATGAAAAGCTCTACTACTTTCTGGGTTTCATTCTTTTCAAGCCCTAATTTGCCTGAAATATTGCTTACAATTTCTGCTTTAGTCATAATACAATCTATTTTTGTTATTATTTTTGTCTTTTATCAAACGGTTGCAAATATAATATTTGTAACATAACAAAAAAAGAATTCTTTACATATTTATGACTTTTAACTCCCTGATATTGTTTTGGTTTGATGAAAACAAGCGGGAATTGCCGTGGAGAAACGACAAAGACCCGTATAAAATCTGGATTTTGGAAATCATTCTACAACAGACACGTGTGAATCAGGGAACTGCTTATTATCATCAATTCACGGAAAATTATCCGGATGTTTATTCCTTAGCCGCCGCTTCCGAACAAGAAGTTTTGAAACTGTGGCAGGGTTTGGGATATTATTCAAGGGCAAGAAATCTTCATTTCACCGCAAGATACATTGTCAATGAATTAGATGGGAAATTTCCTGATAATTTAAATGACTTATTGAAATTAAAAGGGGTCGGCGAATATACAGCCGCTGCAATTGCTTCCATAGCTTTTGGGGAGAGCGTCCCTGCCAATGATGGAAATGCTTACCGGGTTTTGTCGAGGTATTTTAATGTGGAAATGGACATCGGCACCTCAAAGGCAAAAAAGTATTTTTTCAATTTAGGGAAAGAAATTATTGACCCGAAAAGACCCGGAGATTTCAATCAGGCGGTGATGGAACTCGGGGCAACCGTTTGTCTGCCAATCAATCCCAAATGTGATAGCTGTCCGCTGAATGAATCTTGCGAAGCCCTGAAATTAGGAAAAATCAATGCTTTGCCCGTCAAATCCAAAAAAGTGAAAGTCAAAATTCGGTATCTGAATTTTCTGGATATTACTGATGGAGAAAACAGGTTAATGACCCAAAGAACAGGCAATGACATCTGGAAAAATCTATATACCTTTCCAATGACAGAAACGGAGAAAAATGAAAACATGAAAAGAGTTTTAAATGAAATTCATTCTGGTTTTACCGAATGTTTTACAACCATCCATTTGCTGACCCACCAACGGCTCCACATTACTTTCTGGAAATTGATAACCGGAGAAAAATCCTTGGAAAATATCCGCCAAAAACTGAATGCGGAAATCAAATCCCCCATAGAAATTCATCACTTACCACTTCCAAAACCGATGGAAAAATATTTGACCGAAAAAGAAATCTGAAGATAAATTCTTACATTTGAAAAAAAGTAAAAATGGCAGGAAGTTTAAATAAAGTGATGCTTATCGGGAATATTGGCGCAGACATCAAGATACATAGATTTGATAATGGTGGAATCATCGGTAGATTGCCGCTGGCAACGAGTGAAAGCTATACTGCAAAAGAAACAGGGGAAAGAATCGAACAGACTGAATGGCATAATCTGGTCGTGAGGAACAAAGTGGCCGAAATTTTTGAAAAATATGTGAAAAAAGGGGACAAACTTTTTGTGGAAGGAAAGATCAAATCCCGAAAATGGCAAGGAGAAGACGGCGTTGACCGCTATACAACAGAAATCATTGTTGAGAATTTCTCATTGTTAACCCCCAAAGATCAATCGGGAAGATCAAGTGAGAATTACACAGGAGGAGATGGAGCTTCATTAGAGGAATCAAAAGTACAAAATACTACGCCTCCTGAAATCTCCGAAACACCTGAGAGCCAGCCCGAAGATGATTTGCCATTCTGATTGGGATGAAAAAAACAATTGTAATTATTGCGGGATTAACTTTTTTGGGAATTTTTTCCTGCAAGGAGGAATTTGACATTAAACCCATCGGACAGGTTCGCTTAGAATATCCCAATCCGGATTATCAAAAATTTGAAAGCGATTGCCCTTTCACATTTGAATATTCTGATTTAAGCCACGAACTGAAAAAAGAGCAACCTTGCTGGTTCACATTGCATTATCCGCAGATGAAAGCCAATATTTATCTGACTTATTTTCCGGCTGAAGGAAGTGTGGATTTGGCTTCCAAAATCAAAGACAGCGAAAGAATCATTCAGGAACAGACCGTGAAAGCAACTTTCATATCGCCGCAGGAATTTGAATTTCCCGATAAAAAAGTTTACGGGACTTTGTTTGAATTGGGTGGTGAATCTGCTGTAAATCTTCAATTTCATGCGACTGACAGTTTGAATAATCTTTTGACGGGCTCGGTTTATTTTTCCACATTGCCCAATTATGATTCGCTGCGACCGGCCATTCAATATGTGAAAAGAGATGTGGTTCACCTGATTGAAACTTTGGAGTGGAAGAACCCTTGACGAATTTCATAAATCAATAATCTGAAAATAATATATTTAAGGTGAAAGACAATTCCAGAATTTATAAAATGGCTTTTGCGAGCGTGTATCCGCATTATGTCACCAAAGCGGAAAAGAAAGGCAGAACCAAGGCTGAAGTGGATGAAATTATTTTTTGGCTGACTGGTTATAATGAAAAAGAGTTGCAAAAAATCCTTGAGGACAAAACCGATTTTGAGAATTTCTTTACCCAAGCACCACAAATTCATCCTAATTCAGAAAAAATTACCGGTGTAATTTGCGGTTATCGGGTCGAAAACATTGAGGAAGAGCTGATGCGTCAAATCCGCTATTTGGACAAGTTAATTGATGAACTTGCCAAAGGAAAAACAATGGAGAAAATATTGAGAAAGTAAACAAGCTGTTTCAATCTCATTATTCATAAAATTATTTTACTTTGTAAATCTTACATTCTACAAAGCCCCAAAAGCCGCTTCCAAATCTGCTGTCAAATCCTCGATGTCCTCAATTCCTACACTCAAACGCACCAAATCATCCGTGATTCCTCTTTCGGTACGAATTTCAGTAGGGATGGATGCATGGGTCATCGTAGCCGGATGATTGGCCAATGATTCCACGCCGCCAAGACTTTCTGCCAGTGTAAATATTTTCAGCTTTTCAAAAAAGGAAACAGCATCTTCTTTTCGGCCTGATTTGAAATTAAATGATACCATTCCACCAAAATCCTTCATTTGTTTTTTGGCTGTTTCATGATTCGGATGAGATGTCAGTCCCGGATAAAAAACCTGTCCAACTTTAGGGTGCTTAGTAAGGAATTCCGCAATGGCATTTCCATTTTCACAATGCCGTTTCATCCGGACATGCAGGGTTTTGATACCGCGCAAAATCAGATAAGAATCCTGTGGCCCTAAAATTCCACCTCCGGCAAATAGTTGAAAATGAACTCTTTCCGCCAACTCCTCATCCTTAACAATGACAGCTCCGGCGATCACATCTGAATGTCCACCCAAATATTTAGTTGCGGAATGCATCACGATATCTGCACCCAGATCCAATGGATTTTGAAGATAAGGTGATGCAAAAGTATTGTCCACAGCCACCAAAATGTCTTTTCCTTTGACCAAATCACAAATCGCCCGTATATCCGCAATTTTCATCAGCGGATTTGTCGGGGTTTCAATCCAGATTAATTTGGTATTGGCATTGATTTTATCCAAAATGTTTTCCGGTTGGGTCATATCCACAAAATGGAATTGAAGCCCAAAACGCTGATAAATTTTTGTAAACATCCGGAAAGACCCGCCATACAAATCATCCATGGCGATGACTTCATCACCCTGCGACAATAATTTCAAAATTCCGTCAGTTGCCGCAAGTCCGGAACTAAAAGCAAAGCCATGGGTTCCATTTTCAATGCTGGCCAAAGCATTTTCCAAAGCCGTCCGCGTCGGATTGGCCGCTCTGGAATATTCATATCCCTGATGTACGCCCGGGCTGTTTTGCGCAAATGTAGAAGTTTGAAAAACTGGAGGCATCACTGCGCCGGTCGATGGTTCAGGATGCTGATTCCCGTGTATGGTTTTGGTATTGAATTTCATTTTATAGTAAAATTTATGAAAGTGTAAAAGTACTGAAATTTACAGGGATTTCAGGAGATAAGATATGGAATTAATTTTAGAATGCTTTTATGCATCTTGTTGCAATCTTGAAAAACCTCTTATTTTTGCAGGATGTTATCGGTTCAGAATTTAGGCGTTCATTTTGCGGGAAATTATCTCTTTCAAGGTGTTTCATTTCGGATTAACAAAGGAAATCGTGTCGGATTGGCCGGAAAAAACGGTGCCGGAAAATCCACGTTGTTGAGGATTTTGGCCAAACATCGGGAACCAAGCGAAGGAGAAGTGGTGTTTGAAGGCGATGTTAGTGTAGGCTTTCTGACACAGGATTTGGATTTTGAAAAAGGCAGAACAGTTTGGGAAGAAGCCGGACAGGCTTTTATAAAACTCAATCAGATTCAGGAAAAAATTGATTTCACCAACCGACAATTGGCCGTAAGAACAGATTATGAAAGCGAGGAATATGCGCAATTGGTTGAAGACATTGCGCATTTGACGGATCACTACCATTTGCTTGGCGGCTACACCAAAGATGCTGAAATGGAAAAAATCCTGATGGGACTTGGTTTCAAATCCGGAGATTTTCACCGGCAGACCACGGAGTTTTCGGGAGGCTGGCGGATGCGTGTCGAATTGGCTAAACTCTTGCTTCAGCACAATGATATTTTGCTTTTGGATGAGCCGACCAACCATTTGGACATAGATTCCATCTTGTGGTTAGAGGATTTTCTGAAAGATTATCCCGGTGCGGTGGTGCTTGTGTCGCATGATGTGCAGTTTTTGGATAATGTAACCAACCGGACATTGGAAATTGCCAACAAACAAATTCATGATTACAAAGCCAATTACTCCAAATACATTGAACTTAGGAAGGAACGCCGGGAAAAATTAGAACAAGCACAAAAAAATCAGGAACAATACATCAAGCATACCGAACAGTTGATTGATAAGTTCCGGGCAAAAGCGAATAAGGCTTCCATGGCACAATCCCTGATAAAAAAATTGGATAAAATTGACCGGATTGAAATTGAAAGTGATGACGTCAATCGAATGAAAGTTCGATTTGAATCGGCGGTAATTCCCGGAAAAATCATTTTTGAATTGGAAGACGTTGGAAAGGCTTATGGTGAAAATCAGGTATTTGACCATGTTTCATTTTTTGTAAACCGCGGTGAAAAAATCGCTTTTGTCGGTCAAAACGGACAAGGAAAAACGACGTTGGCCAGGGTGATGGTCGATGGCTTGGGGCATACCGGAAAACTGAAATTAGGACACAATGTGGAAGTAGGTTATTTCGCACAGAATCAAGCGGATGTATTGAATGAAAAATGGACGGTTTTGGAAGAAGCTGAATATGCTTCAACGGAAGAAACCCGAAAAAGAGTCAGAGATGTATTGGGGGCGTTTTTATTTGGCGGAGAAGATGTGGAGAAGAAAGTTTCAGTGCTTTCCGGCGGAGAACGAAACCGGCTGGCATTGGCAAAATTACTGTTGAAACCCTTCAATGTGCTGGTGATGGACGAGCCGACCAATCATTTGGATATTCAGTCCAAAGAAATCTTGAAACAAGCACTGCTCAATTTTGACGGCACTTTGATTTTGGTTTCTCATGACCGAGAGTTTTTAGATGGTTTGGCGGATAAAGTTTTTGAATTCAGAGACGGGCAAGTCAAAGAATTCTTGGGAGGTATCAGTGAATATCTTCGGGATCGAAAAGCCGGAGGATTTCGGGAAATTGAAGCTTCCGGAAATTTGTCCAATCAATCCAAACCGGCTCAAAGGCTTGAGAAGAAAGTTGCACTCTCCCGCGAAGAAGAAAAAGAACAGCGAAAAATCAAGAATAAAATCGGAAAATTAGAAGAAGAAATTGCTGTTTTGGAAGAAGAATTATCGGCTTTGGAAAAGAAATTTGAAACCATGCACACGGAAGAAGATTCAATGAAATACACTGAGATTCAACAAGAATTGGAAAACAAAATGCAAGAATGGGAAGAATTGATGCTGAAAGTTTCCAATGAAATGTAATAAAGTACCCCACAAAAAAAATTGAAATTTCCCTCAAATTTCTTCCTATTCCTAAAGAGAAAATCGAGAAAGATTGTACAAATGGCTTTAGTCACATTCATACAAGAAGCTTTATGTGGCTAAAGCCGAATTTGAGTTTGTTTCATTTCGGCAATGGTCATTGAGCGGAGCCGAAATGACCTTTGCTGAAATGACAACCGCAGAAACAACCCGAAGCAGGGGTTTTGAGGCAATACCAAACTTCTGAAAAAGCAAAAAAACTTGTCTTATAGTTACAAAATTAAATTTAAAATCTCATTGTTTCCTAATCCGCCCAAAAACTCTAATTTTGCAAATTACTTTTTAAATGATGAGCGAAACATTGATTCAGGTTCTTCAGCTTATTTTGTGTTTGTCAATTTTGGTGACACTTCACGAGTTGGGGCATTTTCTGGCTGCAAAATATTTCAAAACCAAGGTTGAAAAATTCATGCTTTTCTTTGATCCTTGGTTTGCGCTGTTCAAGAAGAAAGTTGGAGATACCACTTATGGAATCGGCTGGCTTCCCTTGGGCGGATATGTGAAAATCGCCGGGATGATTGATGAAAGCATGGACAAAGAACAATTGAAACAAGAGCCCCAACCCTGGGAATTCAGAAGCAAACCGGCTTGGCAAAGGCTGATTATCATGCTGGCCGGAATTTTTGTCAATGTCATTCTTGCTTGGTTCATTTATACCATGTTGCTGACCGTAAACGGGGACAACTATGTTTCTGTTGATAAAATGCAGGAAAACGGATTGGTTTTCAGTGAGGCGATGAAGCAGGCCGGCTTCAGGGACGGCGATAAAATCCTGTCCGTAAACGGAAAAAAACCGGATCGGGCAGACTGGATGGGAATTGATATCATCTTAGCAGATTCCATCCGCATTGAAAGAGGTGGCAAGGAGGAAACCATTAATCTGAATGATGGAAATATCAAAGCCATTCTGAACGGTGCCATGAGGCAGGGATTGTTCTCTCCGGAAGTGAAAGACGTGATTATTGACAGCATCCTGCCAAGTGGGAATGCCCAAAAAGCAGGGTTGGTTTCCAATGATCGGATAACGGCCATCAACGGTCAGACTATCAAAGGATTCAGTGATTTTAAAAATCAATTGAAATTAAACAAAGGCGACTCCATCAATTTGTCAGTATTCAGAAGTGGAATGCAGATAGAGCTACCGGTTCAGGTGACGGATTCTGCATCCATTGGATTTATTAACAAAGGTATGGATGAATCATTGTTCAACGAGATGATGGTTCACAAGGAATACGGTTTCTTTGGTGCCATCCTACCTGGTTTGGAAAAAACTTACACCAATTTGGCCTATCAAATCAAACAGTTTAAACTGATTATCCGCCCCAAAACGGATGCTTACAAACAAGTCAGCGGACCTTTGCGTTTGTACAAAGTTTTTGCGCCACAATGGGATTGGACAAGATTCTGGAATTTTACGGCTATGTTTTCCATTTGGTTGGCATTTATCAACATTCTGCCGATCCCGGCGTTGGATGGCGGTCACGCCTTGTTTACCATCATTGAGATGATAACCGGTAGAAAAATGAGTGAGAAAACCTTGGAAACTGCTCAAATCATTGGTTTTGTTATACTTGTGGGATTGATGGCGTTGATATTTGGAAATGACATTTTCCATTTAATAAAAGGGACTTAAAGAAATTTTGCAAGCATAAATATTGGTTTTATATCTGCGGCTTTTTAAGGAAATTCCACCTTGATAATAAAGACCTGTGGCTCATTTACGAGATAAATTGGAAGCATCAATGGATTTTGAAATAATGAATTTGTTGTTGCTAACGCTTTTTATTTGCCCAAATTCATAGAGAAATCTATCGCACTACACGGTAATAAGTTCCGATGTAAGGGTCAAAATCCGAATCGGGAACTTGGCTGAAACGGACAACATCTTTATCGATTAATTCCACCATTTGCACAAAAGTGATGGAATCAGATTTGGGATAAACCATGGTCAGGATATTTCCCTGAATTCCCCATTTCCCGTCTTCATATTTGAATGTTGATTCGGTTTCCCCGCGTTCCCAATAGATGTATCTGACGGTTTGATCTCTGAAAAAGGTGAAAGAAGTTTCCCTTTCGGATTGGCGGTCACTGAAATTCCATTTTCCAATTAACCTGAATCCCAATTCATTGATTTCGGAAACCTCATTGCTCCCCATTCTGATAAACAGCAATGAGCCTATGAAAAGTATCAGGAGCAGGATGATTTGTTTTTGGGTTATGTTCCGAATCAATTTCATGTAAATACTTTTAATCCAAACGATAAATCAAATATACTTGAAATTTAGATATTTTGAAAAACAGAATTTAATCTCTTGTAGTATCCAATACAATGGCGAGATTTGTACTTGCGTTCATTACAAAATAATTTCATGAATAAAACAGGTTAATTTTACATTAGAAAAATGCCGTAAGCCTCAGTCCAACAGTAAAATATCTTATTTTCTCTTTGACCGTATCCGAATTGGCTTCCGTATTCATCCCTTCATCATCTTCAATGACCTCGTCATATAGATAGGAAATCTTAGCATTAGAATGGTGGTAATCTACATAAGCCGATAGCCCCAGTTCGGGATTGAATTTATAGGTCAATGCAGCACCGGTACTGAAACGAAAAGCTCTGGAAGGACGGTATTCAGCCACCACTAATTCTCCGTTGGGTGCTTCTTCTTCATCTAATTGGTCAATCAAATCTCCTTTGACAAGCACCTTTCCGTGGGCGGGAAATGAATAGCCGCCGGTCGCTTTCAGCATCAGTAGCCAGTCATCGGAAAAATGATGGGCATAATAAGGGCCTAAATCCACATTCAAAAACCCAAGTGATTCCGTTATGATGTCCATGCTTCCTAATTCAGGATCATCAAAATCAAAATGCAAAGGCTTCACGGTAAAACTTGAAAATCCGAAACTTCCGCCGATTCCCCAGTTTTTTGAAAAGAAATATGCCCCTTCCAATCCCATTTCCAAACCGGTCTCCTTGTCATCGTCCAATTCCGATTCTTTCAGAAAGTTGGTAACCGAAAGTGCGGCACCAGCTTTGAGTGCGATGAATGAAGGATGTCCATTGTGATTTTCAATTTTAGAAAGCAATCCGATGTTGTCGCCTTCATTTTTATAAAATTTATTGACAAAGAAATATCCCAGTTCCGTGGAAATTATCCCAATTCCCGCACCCGCCAATACATCGGAAATCCAATGTCGGTTGTTGAGACCGCGTCCCAAACCGGTAATCGTGGCAACGGAATAACCTCCGATGCTGTATGCCGGGCTTACCAAACCATATTCCTTGTGTAGGAAAGTGGCGTTCATAAAGGAATTGCTCGTATGCCCAGACGGAAAAGAATTGCGGGATGAACCGTCCGGCCGTTCTACCTTGGCGGTGTATTTTATTGAATTTACAATTGCTCCCATGATCAAAAGACTTGCGCCATAAGAAATTGCTGTCCGCCCCAAATTGTTCCGCCCTTTGATGCCGGCAGCTTTTAAACCGAAAGTAGCCACAGCCGGAGAATATTGAAGATAATCGTCATAATGATGTCTGAAAGTCGGGATATAGCGGTTGCGGATTTCACGGATATGTTCGCGTTCACCCCACGTTGCACCCGCAGCTGCGAAAAGTATGACAGGAGCAATGGATTTTTTTACCAATGGCTTTTGGAAAAATCCCTGATTCCCGTCCATAGGTAGATCAAGCTTAAAATCCTTAACACTGTCATTTATCGGCGTCAGACTGAATTTTGAATAAGCTACGGGGATGCTGTCCAAGCTGATGCTGTCATTTACCTGCGCATTCGCAGATGTAAGTAGCATAACCAATATACAATAGAAGTTTTTCTTCATTTCGGATAAATATTGTCAATCAAAGTTTAACAAATTTAACAAAAAAACAAAAGCCGATAAGGAATTACAATTTCGGAATGGCAGCAATCAGTTCGCGGGTATATTCTGTGGATGGATTGGCATAAATTTCATCAGCGTCGCCCAATTCTCTTTGTTCGCCTTGCTGTAAGACGAGCAATTGATCACTCATGTATTTGACGACCGACAAATCATGAGAAATAAAAATGTAAGTCAGTCCGAATTCTTCTTTCAAATCATTCAGGATATTCAGTACTTGTGCCTGTACGGAAACATCCAACGCAGAAACGCTTTCATCGCAAATCACAAATTTCGGTTTCAATGCCAATGCTCTTGCAATGCCAATCCGCTGCCGTTGACCACCCGAAAATTCATGCGGATATTTTTTTAAATCAGCTTCGGACAAGCCGACTTTTCCCAACAGTTCAACAGCTCTTTTCATTCGCTCAGCCTTATTGTTTCCTATTTGATGCACTTTCATGGGGGTAGTGATAATCTCTCCGACATTCATCCGCGGATTCAGGCTTGAATAGGGATCCTGAAAGATAATCTGGATTTCTTTTCGCAATTTCCGGATTTCACTTTTAGACATTTGAACAATGTCTTTTCCTCCATAAAGAATTTCACCGGCGGTTGGTTTCTCTAATAATAAGATGGCTCGGCTCAAGGTCGTTTTTCCGCTGCCCGATTCTCCGACCAATCCCAAAGTTTCACCGGGATAAACTTTGAAACTTACCTCTTCCACCGCCTTGACGGAAATCTCTTCTTTCCCGAAAACAGTAGGGCGGGAGTAGAAATACTTGGAAAGATTCCGTACTTCTAACAGCGGAGGTTCGTTGTAAATTTTCTCGTGGAACTTCCGGCGTGCTTCGTCTTTGTAAATTTCAGATTGATAATCTGAATCCCCTAAAAAATCCGCTATGGTCGGCAACCTTTTATAGCGAAAATCCAAAGTCGGTCGGCAGGCGATTAATCCTTTGGTGTAATTTTCTTTCGGATAATTAAAAATCTCATTGACACTGCCTTGCTCCACAATTTCTCCCTGATACATTACCACCACTTCTTCACAGATCTCTGCGATTACTCCCAAATCATGGGAAATGAAAATGCAGCTCAAACCATTGTCTTTCTGCAATTTTTTAATAAGGTTCAAAATGGTTTTTTGCACGGTGACATCTAATGCGGTAGTCGGTTCATCAGCAATCAGGATTTTAGGATGACAGCTGATGGCCATGGCAATCATCACACGTTGCCGTTGTCCGCCCGAAAGTTGGTGCGGATATGAACGATAAATGCGATTGGGGTCGGGTAACAAGACTTCTTCAAAAAGTGAAATTACTCTTTTTTTGGCATCGGTTTTAGTAAGTTTCAGGTGCAGTCGGATGGCTTCTTCAACTTGTTCTCCACAGCGAATTCCAGGATTGAGTGAAGTCATTGGCTCTTGGAAAATCATACTGATTTCATTGCCACGAAAATGCCGCAATTGTTCGTTCTTTAATTTCAGTAAATCTGTGGTACTATCCGAATGAAAGTTAATCTGACTTTCTTTCGGAATCCTTGCTGATTTGGGCAATAATCCCATAATAGCCAAGGATGTAATTGACTTTCCGGAACCGGATTCTCCCACAATGCCGATGGTCTTGCCTTTTGGAACACGGAAACTGATATCTTTCAGGATTTCCTTGTCACCAAAGGATAGCGATAGGTTTTTGATTTCAAGAACAGTTGCATCCAAGGTTTTTGATTTATTTACAAATTAAGGAAACAAAATTGAATTTCACATCAAAAGGATTAAGAATGCCATGAAACCGAGATTTAATTGGCTCAAATTTTTTATTGCTTTCAGAAAATCAATATTTTTTGATTAATTCAGGAATGGTTTTTCAAATATTGTTGAATTTTGTGGCATTAATCTGAATACAAACTGTAATGGATAAATTACTTAAACTTGAAGAAATCGGGCAATTCCTTTTATCAATAGCCCTTTTCAGCTTGTTGGATTACCAATGGTGGATTTTTCTCTTATTGATATTTTTGCCGGACATTTCTATGGTTGGTTATTTGTTTAACACTAAAATCGGGGCAATATTTTATAATGTTTTTCACCATAAATTCATAGGTATATCGCTTATGATTGTTGGATATTTCGGAAAAATGGATCTGATAACTTTGGCGGGGATAATTCTATTTGGGCATGCTGCGATGGACAGGATTTTTAACTATGGTCTCAAATTCAATGACAGCTTTCATCACACGCACTTAGGATGGATCGGCGGAAAGACAAAACCCCAAAAGTAAATAAAAAAGACAACCCATTCCATTGATGAGTGCGAATTACTTGAATTCATCCAAAATGGTATTGGAATTATTTTTTTATTCATCTTCATGTCTCTCAACTTCTTAATGGTTATATTCCATTCACCATAAAGGCATTAAGAAAATTAAGGATTTCATTAAGTAAAATTATTATTCTTTCTTTTAATAAACTTAATGCATCTTAATTTCTTAATGGTTTTAATTCTTTTTACCATTATGGCATTAAGAAAATTAAGGCTTTTCATGAAGCAAAACTAACTGTTCATTTTTTATTCATCTTCATGTCTCTTAATTTCTTAATGGTTTTAATTATTCCGGCAAATCCCTGAAATACTCATTCACAAATGGTTTCATGGACTTAGAAATATTATCTGTATAAAAATTTATCAATAAACCTTGTGGCTTTTCCAATAACTTCATATAAGTCAACAATTGTGCTTCGTGTACCGGAAGCGTGTTCTCAACTGCTTTCAACTCAACAACCACACAATTATTTACCAATAAATCCAATCTTAAATCGGTGTCAAAAACCAATTCGTCATAAACAACCGGAACAACCAATTGCTGCAAAACATGAAATCCATTCTTTTGCAATTCATATTTCAGACATTTTTCATAAACACTCTCCAACAAGCCGGGACCCATTGTTTTGTGAACTTTTATGGCACAACCAGTAATGTCATAAGATAATTGAGTAACTTCTTTCTTCGTCATAATCATTTATTTTAATAATCTTCATGTCCCTTAACTTCTTAATGGCTCTATTCTATTCACCATTAAGGCATTAAGAAAATTAAGGATTTTCATGAAGTAAAACTAATTTTTATTTCTTTTATCCATCTTCATGTCCCTTAACTTCTTAATGGTTTAAATTCTTTTTACCATTAATGCATTAAGAAAATTAAGGATTTTCATTAAGTTTATTTCCAATCCTATCAATCTTGTCAATCTTCTCAATCTTCATGTCTCTTAACTTCTTCATGGTTTAAAAACTTTCCCACACAACTTTTGTGTCCGATTTTGTACATTTACTGTCCGAAAACGAACACTCCGAATTTTAACTCAATTTCATTTTTGTTAGTATTCAGCCCTTTATAGCTTCCTAATTCAGTGGCATAGTTTTCACTCGTAAATAATTGAAAATTAGTTATGAATGGATACGAAAGTTCAAAATAAAAAATCAAAATACAAAATAATTATTCCGGTTGCGATTTTTGCGTTGATTTTAGTCGGATTGTTGTTTTCATCGCTTTTCAGAAAGAAAACCCTGAATGTGGATGCTTCTCGCATAAGTATTCGTGAGGTTGTCGAAGGTAAATTCGATGATATTATCATCCTAAACGGCAAAATAGAACCCTTAAATTCAATTTTGCTCAATGTGGTGGAAGGCGGTGCTGTTCAAGAAATTTTTGCAGAAGACGGCAGCATGGTGCAAAAAGGTGAACCACTGATGCGGATTTACAACCCGAATTCCGAATTGAGTTATTTGCAACAAGAAACCGCCATTGTCGAACAAATCAACAATCTAAAAAACCTGAAAATCAGTTTGACCAATCAGGAATTGGAGTTGGAAAAAGAATTGATTTTAATACAACATGATTATATCGATGCCGAACAACAATATAATTTGGACGAAAAACTCTATGCTGCTGAAATTTTACCGGAAAAAGATTACAAAAAATCCAAGGAAAATTATGACTATCAATCCAAAAGAAAAAATGTAATCCAAACCAGTGTACAAAAGGAAAAACAAGCGAGGGCAGTGCAAATCAATTCCATCAATGACGCACTCAATCAAATGGAAAGAAATCTCGATATTTTGAGAAACAACAAACAGAATTTCATTGTACTCGCTTCAGCTTCAGGGCGTTTGTCTTCCTTTAATCCGACTTTGGGACAGCATATCAACGCCGGCGAAAGCGTAGGTAAAATCGATATTATGGACGGATATAAGTTGGTAGCAAAAGTCGATGAATACTATATTTCTCGTTTAGAACCCGCCCAAGAAGGAACAATTGAATCCAATGGAAAAACTTATGGGGTTTTGATTTCCAAAGTGTTGCCCGAAGTCAAAGACGGTCAGTTTCAGGTGGATTTGGTTTTCAAAAACGAATTTCCCGAAAACCTGAGAATGGGGATGTCGTTCAGTGTGAAATTATTTCTTTCGGAAAGTTCGGAAAGTTTACTGATTCCGAAGGGTTCGTTCTATCAGGAAACCGCCGGAAAATGGATTTTTGTTTTGGAAAATAATAAAAAGGCAGTGAGAAAAGAAATCCAAACCGGAAGAGAAAACCCTGTTTATTACGAAGTTATCAGCGGATTGAAAGCAGGCGATCAAGTGATTACTTCTTCTTATGATGATTATAAGGATATTGAAGTGTTGAATTTGGATTGATGAATAGCAGGTATTTTCAAATCGAATCGTCATACTGACCTTGTCGAAGTGTAAAAAACCATTAAGAAGTTAAGAAACATTAAGAATGATTACAAAAAAACAATAAAAATGATAAAAACAGAAAACCTTACGAAAGTATATCGCACCGAAGAAGTAGAAACACGGGCATTGAACAATGTGGGCCTTCACATCAAAAAAGGCGAATTTGTTTCCATTATGGGTCCTTCCGGTTGTGGGAAATCCACCTTGCTCAATATTCTGGGCTTATTGGACAATATCACTTCCGGAAGCTACCTTTTTGATGGACAGGAAATGGGAAAACTCAAAGAAAACGGACGATCCAAAATCAGAAAACAAAACATCGGTTTTATCTTTCAGAATTTCAATCTGATAGATGAACTGACGGTTTATGAAAACATTGAATTGCCACTGATTTACAACGGAATCGGCTCATCTGAAAGGAAAGAAAAAGTCAAAGAAATTCTCGACCGGATGAATATTTCGCACCGTTCCAAACATTTTCCGCAACAGCTTTCGGGTGGACAACAGCAAAGGGTCGCCGTGGCAAGAGCCCTGGTTACCGAACCCAAATTGATTCTCGCCGATGAACCGACTGGAAATTTGGACAGCAAAAACGGAAATGAAGTCATGGAGTTGCTCACCGATTTACACGCCAAAGGTTCGACCATCGTGATGGTTACGCATTCGGCGCACGATGCCTCTTTTTCGCAAAGAACCATCGAACTCAAAGACGGCGAAATCATCGCAGAACACACCAATAAAAGAGAAGTTACAATTGGTTAAATCCCGGTCTATCCAAAGCGCAAGTCTTTAATAGTGAAAGGATTATAACCATTAAGAATGATGGGATTGAGAAAGATTGAGAAAGATTGAGAAAGATTGAGAAAGATTGAAGAAGATTGAAAATAAACTTAATGAAAACCTTAATTCCCTTCATGCCTTAATGGTGAAAAAAAAATTAAAACCATGAAGAAGTTAAGGGACATGAAGATTGATAAAATAAAATAGCTTAAAACAATGATACAGAACTGGATAAAGGTTGCATTCAGAAATTTCGCCAAAAACAAATTAGCGACTTTCATCAATATATTTGGATTGACCATTGGCTTGGTCGGTTTGATTCTGACGATTCTTTATCAGTATGACCAGTTCAGCTACGACCGATGGATTCCTGAGAAAGACAGAATTTTCGCCGTAGGTCATGTTTTTGATGAGGACAAAGATGTTTGGGGTGTTTCCAATCCACAAATGGAAAAAGCCAAAGCCAATATTTCTGAAATCGAAGAAATCTTATTGGTCAGCGCCATGGGCTATGAAGATGCGATGGTCAAGGTAGAAGACCGAAATGTTCAATCGGTAAAAACAATCAATGCCACCAAAAACTTTTTTGAATTTTATCCATTTGATTTTATAGAAGGAAACACCAAAAATGTCTTGAATGCAGACAATTATATTGCGGTTTCCGAACAATTTGCACAAAAATTATTTGACGAAGAGAATGCAATGGGCAAAACCGTTCAAATCGGTGACAATGCGTATGTGATTCATGGCGTTTACAGATTGGACAAGAAAGCGAGTATCATGCCCGAAATCGTGATTCCGTTTAAGAAATTGGATGATTATTGGGGAAATTATACCTACAACGGTTACATCAAAACCAAACAACCAATGACCGCTTCGGCAATCAAACAAAAATTCGATGATGCCGTCTGGAAAGAAGAATTGAATAAAGAAGCCAAAGAAGAAGGAATGACTCCGGAAGAGTACTTGAAAATTTATCCTTTTGAAGCCTTATTTGTGCCTATCGAAAACAGCCGATTTGATTTGATCAATTCCGTTACTCACTTTGAACCCTACGGCAATCGTTCCATCATGAAAATCATGTTTGGAATTTCAATTTTGATTCTGATGATATCCGTAGTGAATTTCATCAATCTTTCATTGGCGGGAGCCATCAGAAGAGCCAAAGAAGTCGGGGTAAGAAAATCGGTAGGCGCAGAGCAAAAAGACATTGTTTTTCAGAGCTTGTTTGAAACTTTTATTTTGACTGTTTTTTCTTGTTTTCTCGCATTGGTGTTGATTGAATTGATCCTGCCCTATTTCAATCAATTTATGAAAACCGAAATTACAATCAATTACGCTTTGTTTTTGGTTCAGGTTTTATTGATTGTTATCGGAACGACTTTATTGACCGGAATCATTCCGGCATTTTATATTTCAAAATTTAAAACCATTGAAGTTTTGAAAGGCAGTTTTTCACGCAGTACACGCGGGATTTATCTCAGAAATACGATGCTCGGACTTCAGTTCATGATTGCTTCTTTCTTCTTTATCGGCAGCTTGATTGTCTATTTTCAAATTTCTTATTTGAATAAATTGGATTTGGGATTTGACAAACAACAAATTCTGGTGCTCAATTTCAATAGAGGTACCGATAAGCCTTTTCAAGATTATTCGGCTGTGAAAACTTATTTACAAAATCTAAAAGGCGTAACGGCGGTGAACAGCGTGCGCCCATTGGTTGGAACTGAAACTGGATATTCAACGACTGAAATCAAATATCAAGACAAAAAAGTAGTAAATATCTTGTACAACAGCATTGATTTCGGTTATCCCGAAATGATGGGCATGAAACTGCTGAAAGGTAGATTTTTATCTGAAAAATACGCTTCGGACACCATTAACAACATTGTGATAAATGAAACAATGGCAAAGGAATTAGGGATTTATGACGACCCGATTCATAAGAAATTAAACAATGATATAACCGTAGTCGGAATGGTGAAGGACTATCATATTTTTGATGCTTTCTCACCGATTCAACCCGCTTTTATGCAACATTGGAAATCCTTTGAAAATAACATGATTTACAATATGGGCAATGTCGTCATTAAATTTCAACCGGAACATTTGGACGAAATTCTTCAAAACTTAGAAAAGTATTGGCCGGAAAATGTGGTGAAAAACCAGCCTTTTTCTTATTCCTTTTTGGATAAAAACTTTGAAAAAACCTACGAACAATATGTCCGTCAACAGCATATTTTCGGAATTATGACCGGAATTGTCATTCTGATTGCGCTCTTGGGATTGTATGCATTGTCATCTTTTATTATTGAACAAAGACTCAAAGAAATCGCCATCAGAAAAACACTTGGTGCCAAATCTCAAGATATTATCGGAAGATTCGCGAAGCCTTATTTACTGATTGGAGCTTCTTCTATTTTACTCAGTTTTCCTTTGGTGGTTTATTTTGGAAACGAGTGGTTGCAGGATTTTGCCTTTCGTGTTTCCATGCCTTGGTTGGCGTTTGTAATTTGTTTTTTCGTTTTGTTGATGCTCTCATTTTTGGTCGTCAGCATCAAGGCATGGGCAGCAACGAGAATTGATTTGGTCAAATATCTGAAATATGAGTAAAAACCATGAAGATTGATAGGATTGAGAAAGATTGAAGAAGATTGAAAAGATTGAAATTAAACTTAATGAAAACTCTTAATTCTCTTAATGCCTTAATGGTGAAAAGAAAGAAAACCATTAAGAAGTTAAGAAACATGAAGATTGATAGAATTGAAAATAAACTTAATGAAAACTCTTAATTCCCTTCATGCCTTAATGGTGAAAAAAAACATTAAGAATGACAAAATTTAAAAGAATAAAACAATGATAACCAATTGGATAAAAATAGCCTTTCGTTCTTACCGTAAGAATCTGCTTTTTACGATTATCAATATCTTAGGTTTGACTATGGGAATGGTCGGAATCATCTTGGTAACGCTTTATTGGAACGATGAATTGAGCTACAACCAATGGAACCCAAACAAAGAAGAGGTTTATTCGGTGGCACACGAAATTGAAATGGCAGGCAGAAAAACCTATCAGACGATGTCAACCGTTCCCTTAGGACCCGCCGTAAAGGAAACATTTCCCGAGGTAACAGATTTTATGGCATCCCGCACCTTTCCCATTTCAAGATTGATCAAAACCGAAGAGAAATCTGTCTTCAAAGACGGAATACTTCCAACCACACCAAATTTCTTCCAATTCTTTCCCTTCGAATTCTTATACGGTTCCGCTGAAAATGCGATAAAAGATATTCAAAGCATTGCCATATCGGAAGACTGGATGAAAGAGCTGTATGGAACTGAAAATCCGGTTGGCAAAAAATTGACGATTGATGGAAATGAATACTTCATCAGAGGCGTTTATCGGATTCCTGGTGCTTCTTCTGTCGCTCCAGAAGCTGTAGTGAATATGGACTGGAACAAGCAAATGAAAGAATACGGTGACAATGGCGGGATTTTTATGTTCAGCATCTTCTTAAAAATAAAACCGGGAACGAATATTCGCAATCTGGAGCAAAAAATTACCGATCAAATCGTTTTTAAACAATCGATTGAGGTATTTGCCAAAATAAGAAATATTTCAGCAAAAGAATACATTGAAAATGAAGGAGATTACAAAGTAGCTTTGGACAAACTCTCGGATATGCGGCTTTTTGCCAAAGGAAATGGCGGAGCCGGAGCTGTGAAAGGTGATTTGCAGATTCTCTACATCCTTACCGGGCTTTCTGTCCTGATTTTAATCCTTTCCGCCTTTAATTATATCAATCTTACCACTGCTTCTTCTCTGAAAAGAGCAAAAGAAGTCGGTATCAGAAAGGCATTGGGGAGTTCGCGTTCGAGGCTGATTCTTCAATTTGTTTTTGAAAATTTTATTTTATGTGCTTTTTCTTTGCTGTTGGCAATGGCAGTAGCCGAAATTATTCTTCCCTATTTCAATGAATATTTCAAAACAGAATTAAAATTTAGTGGCAGCCGTATTTATGTCGGTTTATTCCTGATTCTTCTGTCAGTTGTCTTACTTTCCGGGCTGATTCCTTCTCTTTATCTGTCAAAATTTAAACCCTTAAAAGTTTTGAAAGGAAATTTCTCAAGAAGTTCCACCGGAATTTGGTTTCGGAATATCATTCTGGGGTTGCAATTTGTTATTTCGGCGTTTTTTCTCATCAGCGGAATGGTGATGTACAAACAGGTGAAATATATGATGAAAAAAGATTTGGGCTTCATAGGCGATCAAGTGGTAGCTGTTCCGATTTATGATGTAGATGAACCGGAACAATTTCCAAAATATCAATTGATTAAACAGGAATTTACTAAAATAAAGGGGGTGAAGGAAATCAGCAGTGGCTTGCAAGTTCCGCGAATGTATGCCTATATGGGCGGACATGCGACCTACAACAAAACCGGGGAAAAAATTGATCTGGCGCTTATGGGTGCAATGGATTATAATTTTCCGCATATATTGAATCTCAAAATATTAGAAGGTCGGAATCTTTCACCCGAATTGGCTTCAGATTCAATTTCAAATATCCTTGTCAATGAAACCTTGGTCAAACAACTTAAGATTCAAAACCCGATAGGTGAGGAAATTTTTTATGGTCCGGATGAAAAAAACCACAAGATTGTAGGAGTGATAAAAGACTATATCGTGGACGGATTTCAAAGTGAAGTAATGCCCACCGTTTACTTCCACTGGAACACGATTCCGTTTACCAAACAACAGATGCAAAGGGTTTTGTTCAAAATCGATCCTGAAGAAACCAAAGAAGCATTGGCTGAAATTGAGAAAAGATGGAAAGAAGAAATCATAACGGATGGTTATCCGTTTAAATACGATTTTGTGGACGAGGCGTTTGCGAAATCTTATGAAAAATATCAAAATCAACAGCGAATGTTCAGCACGCTGACTTTTGTGGCGATTGGCATCGCTTTATTGGGGCTTTTCGGGTTGATTACATTTGTCATTGAACAAAGAATGAGAGAAATTTCTGTCAGAAAAGTACTTGGTGCCTCATCTGTAAACTTAATCCGCCTAATCGGTAAAGAATATCTCATTATTGGGTTGATTTCAACATTGATAACCATCCCGTTAACTTGGTATTTTATGCAAAAATGGTTAGAAGATTTCGTGTATCGGATTGATATGCCAACACTTCCTTATGTAATAGGTGTGATTTCTATATTGATTTTAACATTGATAATCATCGGAATCTGTGTGAAATACGCCATGAAAGTCAGTCCGGTGAAATACCTGAAATATGAGTAAATATTGAAAGATTGAAATTAAACTTAATGAAAACTCTTAATTTTCTTAATGCCTTAATGGTGAAAAGAAATTAAAACCATGAAGAAGTTAAGGAACATGAAGATTGACAAAATTTAAAGAATAAAACAATGATATATAACTGGATTAAAACTGCTTTTAGGAATTTCTCCAAAAATAAATTGGCCGCTTTCATCAATATCTTCGGATTGACGCTGGGCTTGGTCGGTGTGATTCTAACGATTTTGTATTGGAAAGATGAGTTGAGTTTCAACCAATGGAATCCGGAACGAAATCAGATCTATCAGGTCGTTCACGATATGGGCGATGAAATTTGGTCAACCGCCACCATTCCGGAAGGACCAAAAATGAAAGAAACTTTCCCTGAAATACAGGACTTTTTATACTTAGACTGGCAGGATAGTGAATTGGTTCAAACTCAAGGCAAAAGTTATTATATGGACGGACTCATGCCGGCTTCGTCCAATTTTTTTGAATTTTTTCCTTTCGAGTTTATTGAGGGTTCCGCTCAAAATGTATTGACCGATTTACAAAGTATTGCCATCTCCGAAAAATGGGCAAAAACCCTTTATGGTGATGGTCAGGCTTTGGGAAAAACCATTCGAATTTTGGACAAAGAATATGTTGTAAAGGGCGTTTATAACAACCAAGTAAGTTCATCTGAAAAGCCTGATGCCGTAATCCCCATCGACTGGAATAATCTGTGGGAAAGAAGCGGAACCCAGTGGGGAAATTATTCTTACACTTTGTATGTGAAAATTCCGGACGGAAGTTTTAATCAGGATTTGGTCAAACGAATCAACCATGAAGTGGTTTATGTTAGTCAAACATTGCCCAATTCAAAAAGCGAAGGCATCAGCGTAGAAGAATACGAAAGCAAATACGGAAAAACAGAAATTCTATTTGACAAACTCAGCGAAATGCGGCTTTTTGCGACAGGCGATGGTGGAACCATGAGAAAAGGAAATCTATCGCTGCTCTATATCATGAGCGGTTTGGCGTTCGTGATTTTACTGCTTTCCTGTGTGAATTTCATCAATCTTACCACCGCCAATTCCATCAAAAGGGCAAAAGAAGTCGGCGTGCGAAAAACATTGGGAGCACAAAGAAAAAACCTGATACTTCAATTCATGTTGGAAAGCTTTGCACTTTGTTCGTTTTCATTGCTTCTGGCTTTGGCATTGGCAGAAATTATATTGCCTTATTTCAATTCCTATCTGAACAAAAATATGGAACTAAACTTCGGCTCCATATTCATTTATATCTCTGTTTCCCTTTTGTTTACCGTTTTACTTTCGGGCTTGATTCCTGCCCTTTATTTGTCCAAATTTCAACCCTTGAAAGTTTTGAAAGGCAATTTTTCGAGAAGCAAATCCGGAACTTTGGTACGCGACACCCTGATGGGTTTTCAGTTTTTGATTTCTGCATTTTTTTTGATGGGCGGTTTGGTGATTTATCTTCAAGTGAATTATATGATGACCCGCGATTTGGGATTCAATGCCGACCAAACACTTGTGGTCTATATGAATGATTACAAAGGAGATAAACGATTTCAACGGTATGAATTGCTCCAACAGAATTTTAAGAACATCGACGGAATCGAAACAATTTCTTCTGCAATGCGTATCCCCGGCAGTCTCAACAGCAATACTTCCAATTTGAATTATTTGGACAAATCCATTCAGGCGGCAAGTGCTGCCATGGAATTTAATTATTTGGATGTGTTGAATGTCAAAATATTGGAAGGCAGAAATTTGTCACCCGAAATTTCATCGGATACCATCCGAAATGTGTTGGTCAATGAAACTTTGGTAAAAGAATTGGGGTTGGAAAATCCATTGGAAACCGAAATTCAGTCGGGAATGAGTGAAGAAAAATTTAAGATAGTGGGCATTGTGGAGGATTTTTTCATCGAAGGATTTGACCGAAAAATCAAACCCACTCTATTCTTTCATTGGAAAACAGTGGATTGGCAGAAATTCAATTTCAATTCGGTGCTTTTCAAAATCAAACCCGAAAAAACAGAATCCGTATTAAATGAAATCGAAAAAAGATGGAAAACCGAAGTCGAACCGGGCTATCCGTTTCAATATAATTTTGTGGACCAGCAATTTGCACGGACTTTTGAGCAATACAAAAAACAGAAAAATTTATTTTTTATACTGACGGTAGTTGTCGTCGCAATTGCTTTGCTCGGCTTATTTGGATTGGTTTCTTTTATCATCGAACAAAGAATGCGTGAAATTTCGATTCGCAAAGTTTTGGGAGCTTCTCAAAGCGATTTGGTCAAAATGTTTAGCAAAAAATACTTGCTGATTGCTGCAATATCGATTTTCTGCAGCATTCCAATTTCTTATTATTTGATGCAAAAATGGTTGGACAATTTTGTGTATCGAATCGAAATGCCGTGGTGGCCGTTTTTATTGGGTTTTGTCGTATTGATTTTATTGGCGCTTCTGGTGGTGGTCATCCGCACGCTGAATGCGACCAAAACAAATCCGGTGAAATACTTGAAATATGAGTGAAAACCATTAAGAAGTTAAGGAACATGTAGATTGATAGGATTGAAAATAAACTTAATGAAAACCTTAATTCTCTAAATGCCTTAATGTTGAAAAAAAAATTTAAAACCATGAAGAAGTTAAGGGACATGAAGATTGAATGGATTGAAAAAGATTGAAATTAAACTTAATGAAAACTCTTAATTCTCTAAATGCCTTAATGTTGAAAAAAAATTTAAAACCATGAAGAAGTTAAGGAACATTAAGATTGATAGGATTGAAAGATTGAAAATAAACTTAATGAAAACCTTAATTTACTTCATGCCTTAATGGTGAAAAAACTAAAACCATGAAGAAGTTAAGGAACATGAAGATTGATAGATTGAATGGATTGAAAAAGATTGAAATTAAACTTAATGAAAACTCTTAATTCCCTTCATGCCTTAATGGTTAAAAAAATAAAACCATGAAGAAGTTAATAAAAATTAAGATTGAAAATTTTAGAGAATGAAAAAAATAATTACAATAATTTATATAATAGTCGGTTACGGATTAAATGCTCAACAAAAAACTTGGTCGTTGAGCGATTGTTTGAACTATGCTTTGGAAAATGATTTTTTGCTCAAAGAAACCAAACTGAATTCGGAGATTGCCGACCAACAAATCACGGCTGCCTACGGAAATCTTTTGCCCAACGCCCATCTGTACGCCGACCATCAATACAACTTTGGTTCGGTCATCGATCCGACAACCAATGCACGGGTGAGTTCCGACATTCGTTCCAATTCGTTCAGTTTCTCGTCCAATATTTCGCTTTTTAATTGGGAAAATTTCGTTCGAATCAAATCGACCAAATTGCAAAAGGAAAAAGCAAAATACGATTTGGAAATCAAAAAAAACGAATTGATTATCCAAATTGTACAAGCCTTTTATCAACTTATGTATGATGAAGAGCAATTGAAATTACTTGAAAAACACAAAGAAAATAATCTCAAAAACTTAGTGCGTGTAGAAACCGAAGTGGAATTGGGCAACAAGGCCAAAAGTGATTTGTACGAAATGCAAGCAAGCCTCGCCAATGACGACCAAAACATCGTTGCAGCAGAAAATTCGGTTCGTCTTTCAAAATTAAATTTAATGAATTTATTGAACCTCAAAGAAGCGGTGAATTTTGTTTCATTTGATTATTTATCCACTGAATTACCGCTTCAATCCTTGGATTTGCTCTATGAAACCGGATTGCAAACTCGACCTGAAATCAAGGCAGCTGAGTTGCAAAATTTGATTTCTGAAAATGCAATCAAAGCAGAAAAAAGTCGGTATTTGCCTACTTTGAACGGAAATTATTCGCTTTCGAGCTTTTATGTAGATGTTGAATCGGCTTCTTTAAGCGACCAAATCCGAAATAACAAAAATCATTATTTGGGCGTTTCATTGAACATTCCGGTTTTTAACCGTTTGCAAACGCGTACTGCGGTTCAGCAATCAAAAATCGAATCAGAACAAGCGAAACTACAAAATGAACAACAAAAACAAGCCTATTACAAAGCCTTGAGCCAAGTGTATACCCAAGCATTGAATGCTTATGAAACATGGAAATCTGCCGAGAAAAATGCCATTGCCCAACAAAAATCCTTTGAAAGAACCGAAGAAAAATTCCGGCAAGGAATGATCGATGCTTATGGATTTTTCGCCGCAAGAAACAACTTACTCAGTGCGCAAACCACTTTGCTTCAAGCCAAATTTACATTTCAATACGAAAACGCTTTGTTGCATTGGTATGTGACGAATGAAGTGAAGTTTTAACGGGATCTTTGAAAAGTTAAGCAGTCGGTTCAGGAATTCTTTTGCAAATTTGTTCCTTATGGGAAAGTATATTTCTGTTATTCTGATTCTTGGATTTTCCTTTTGGGTTTCGGCTCAGGAAAATATCACGAAAATCAATGATTATATGTCATTGAAAAAGACCGAAAAGGGTTTTGTGTTTTTGAGTGATTCGGGCAAAACTTCCAAAGAATATAACTTTGTATATCCGCAAAAAGAAGGTTTTTTTGAAACGGTCATTGTGTTTCCCATCGATCCGAATGATTCCATTATCAGATACGAGCACCCTTACGGAGAGGATGTCGGAATCCCCAATTCGAGCAGACATTTGTACCATATTTTGGAAATTATGAAGAGTTTGGAGATTACAGATGATGACTTTTTAACGGGTGGTTATGGGGAAGAATATGTTTTGAGAGATTATTTGAGAAGAGGGTTTATTCCCGATTTTGGTTATGCTCGGCGGGGTGATAAATTTGCCTTGGTTACCAAATACGGCGATTTTTTAACAGATTTCAAATACAACGAACCTTTTTGGGAGGACGGAAAAGCATTATTGAACACCTATTTTGACAAAAACCGGAAGGTGACTACCGTTTTGGATAAATTCACCGGAAAGGAAGTAATCGCCACCACGGACAGTTTGCTCAGCTATTGGAATCCGGAAAATTATTTGATTAAGACCAAAAAAAATGAATATTTCCTAACTTATGATTCAAAGGTTTATAAGGTTCCGGAAATTTGGCGCTATGTTGTAAATCCATCCATAGACAGTCAACTTTTTACCTATCGGATTCCCGGAAAAGAAGAGCGAGGTTTTATCAATTTCGAAGGTCAAAAGATTGTCCCTGAGGCTGAAATCACTCCTTTCACCAATTTTTATAAAGGACATTGTATCGTTTGGGAAACTCAAAAATCCGAACAAGAATACGATTATTACGGAAGACCTTATCCGCAAAGAATCCGTAAAATCTTAAAAATCATCAATGAAGATTTTGAAACAATAAAGATTTTGGATGAGATTGCCTATATCGGCAATAAATTCAATAAGTACGGTCAAATCATTGTCGAAAGCAAAGAAAGAAGCAACAATAATTTTGTGATTGATTATCAGGGAAATTATATTATTTCGCCATCGTCTTTCGAAAATCGAATCCATCAGGTTTATGAGGGAATTTATGTTCTGACCGACAAATCATTTCCCCAAACAGAAGAAAGCCGGGAACAGGAAAACTATTACAACCAAAAAGGCGAAAAATTAATTAACCCTGAAACCAAAAGAATCACCGGTAATTTTAAATTCAAAGATTCACAAGATGGTAAAGAAAATTATATTTATTCATACGGAATGAAAATGATAACCCTGGATGAAGAGAATAATGTGATTGAATCTTATTATTAAAAAAAGGGTGAAGTGGAGTTGAAATTTGGTAGAGCAATTGGGATCCGGTATTCCAAGAATTTTAGAAGTTTATCCAAAAGAAAGCTTTCGGTTTACAGAGAATTTTCTGAGAATCACATTCCCGTCGAGCAAAATTATAAAAGACAACGAACAAGTCACCACGCAAGTCAAAGACTTATTGAAAGTAATGGTCTCTCAAAAAGCGAAGTCCCGGGCAGAATTACAAAAGCGGTTAAAATTATTGAATAGAGAATATTTCAGGAAGAACTATCTTCAACCTGCCATTAAAGCGGGCTATGTAGAATTGACAGTTCCCAACAAACCCACGAGCAGTAAACAAAAATATTTTTTAACCCTAAAAGGAAAAAAGCTTTTAGAGACATTTTCCGAATGATAAATTATACCATTTCTAATTTTAAAAATACACTGAAGGTTTCAAACCGATTTCAAATAACTCTCGACATTCATCACTGGAAGCAATGCAGATACTTATGGATTTTTCGCCGCAAGAAACAACTTACTCAGTGCGCAAACCACTTTGCTTCAAGCCAAATTTACATTTCAATACGAAAACACTTTGTTGCATTGGTATGTGACGAATGAAGTGAAGTTTTGAAGTTGGAAATCAGTTCTAAAAAAAACAAGCATTTTGTCTATTATCCTTGAAAATTGAATTAGATTTTAGAGAAAACCACCTTGAGTGCTTCTAAGTTTTTCTTTTCGCTGCCGATGAAAATTCTGTCATTCAGGATGATGACCGGGCGTTTCAGGAAAGTATAATCATTCAAAATATAATGCCGGAAGTCTGATTCATCAAGATTTTCATTTTTCAAATTCAATTCCTTGTATTTTTTGGCACGTCTGGAAAATAAAGCTTCATAAGAACCGGTCAGATTTTTCATTTCTTCCAATTGTCCGGATGTAATAGGTTGGGATTTAATCTCTTGCTTCTCAAAATCAGAGAAATCGAACTGATCAATAATTCGTCGGCAGGTATCACAAGTCTGCAAAAAATAGATTTTTTTCATGGGTTAAATTTAAGGATAAATTACCTTCCCGGTAAAAAGCTGTTCAATCTCAATGACCGGCGGCACATTTTTCAAAACTAAATTGCCGGTACTCGCTAATTTCCCACTGATTTTATTGCGTGGAAACACAATCATATCATTTGTACTGCGGTGGTAAACAGTGATTTCATCCGATTGTAAATCGCCGGCATCCAAGCGGCCATCGCCCCCCCAAAACCGGACATCCATCAGCTTGGTCTTTCCTTTAATCTTATATACAGAACCAGCATTGTCATTGATTTTCAAGACTTGATTATTGATTTCCATTTCAAAAGCCGATGAGGGGGTATTCATCACGATTCCTGATTCCAACAAAAGTTCCGGAAAAGTTAAAACGCCCTCTGAATGAACCGAGTACTGCGACGATGAATAAATTTTCTCCAAATCCGGCAGGGCAACCATGACTTGTGCGGGATGGTAATTTCTCATCATTTCACAGCCATTGGCATTCGTAATTTTCAGTTCCCCATCCATCACTTCAAAACGGATGTCCTCAATTAGGTTTTCGCCATAAATCACTTTTACAGAAATTTCTTCCGCCTGAGAAACCGTCAGTGCAATGCCTTGAGAAATATTAATCTTAGAAAAAACATCCGTTTCAATCACCTGACTGACAAGCGTTCCCTGTTTTTTGAAGCAATCCGAACCGTTTTCCGAATTACAGCCGAAAAACATGAATACTGAACATAAAATAATTAAGTTTTTCATACGCTTATAATCTGATTCCCAATGAGAAATCTACCACTTCTGCTTTGGATAGATGGGTTTTCAAGCCCATTCCCAAAAAAAGATTTTTATAAAAATTATATTTCAATCCCAAACGCTGATACATCACGGCATTCGCCTTGTAATCATCGTAAACATAAGCTCCCAATTGCGCTTCAAAAGACAATCTTTTCAAAAGCATTTCATAGCCTACAAAAAGGCCAACCCGTTTATAATCTGTATCCGGGCGAATCTCAAATTCAGGATAAGAAACTGCCATCATCTGAATTTCATGTTTTTGCATCATCGACAGAAAAATATCAATCCCCGCCTGAATCGCACTCGAACGATTAATTCTTTTGTCGGCATAAGCTGAAAATGCATAATATGGATACTGTCCGCTGCCAGTGATATGACTTTCCTGAATCCCAAATCTGAGCGCGAAATTATAGCGAATCGGGTCTGAATACGCGGAATCTGATGTTTCTTTTGGTATATAAATTCGCTCATTTTGGTAATCCAAAGTGTATTGCAATCCGATATTCGCACCGACGGTATTCGTGCTGAAATTGGGAGATTTTATGGCACCATTGGAATGATGAATCAAAAACAAACCGGTTCGGAAACCCAATCCTTCCCAAATATTCTCTTGCTGGAAATTGAGCATAAAGAAAGTTGCAGGCATCAGATGTGTGCCGTAAGCAATATTTCGGTAATTTTCTTCTTTGTCGTAAGGATTTGTATTATAAGCAATTCCTTGTCCAATCCGCAATTGCAGATTTCTTTTGAGAAAATAAAAATTATAATGAGCAAAAAGGCCGTACATATCTCCCAAGGTTTCATTTTTGTTGTTTTGAAAATGAAAGGTCAGACCGAAATCGGGATAATTCAATCGGGATTCCCATTCTTCATCCCCAAAGGTTTTCCGGTTGGCCGAGATGAAAACCCCTTCCGGATGAGCGGTGATTAAGTGTAGAATCGCTTGATTATGAGGAATAATACTGCCGTAATAATAATTTACTTCCAAATTAAATTGGGTTTGATTTTTTTGGGCGCAAACAGTTATCCAACCCCAAAGAAAAATTAAAACTAAATAAATCGGCTGCCTCATAAATTTCGACTTCAAAAATAGAGAAATCCGATGGATACCTGCAAAATTTATCCTTTTTGAAGCATTACAAACTGACATTTTATCTCAAAAACGCTTGCGACTTATTTTGCTTTCGTTCTGAAATTCCACTAAATGCATGTGGATGGATGTTTAAATTTCAGCTTATACTTGGAATAACTCAATTTTCAGCAAAAAAGTTTAAATAAAAGTTTGCAAGAATAAAATATCGGTTCTATATTTGCGCACCCTAAAAAGGACATATTCTCCTTGACACAGCCGGTCATACCGCATACATTCGGGATTATCGGAAGCGTTTAAGGAAGTTTAAAATAAAAGAATAATCCTCCTTAGCTCAGTCGGTTAGAGCATCTGACTGTTAATCAGAGGGTCCTTGGTTCGAGCCCAAGAGGAGGAGCAAAAGACAGCTAAATCGGCTGTCTTTTTTATTTATATGCATTGGGTTTATATCATATATTCAACAGAATTGGACACTTATTATGTAGGTGAAACTTCTGATTTAGAGAGGAGGATGGATTGGCATAACCAAAAGGAATTTGCTTATTCTTTTACAGCCAAAGCAAATGATTGGGTTTTGTTTCATCAAATTGAATGTAAAGACATCACGCAAGCAAGAAAAATTGAGAAGTATATCAAGGATATGAAGAGCCGAAAGTATATTGAAAATCTGAAAATCTATCCAGAAATTACGGAAAAACTACTGAAAAGATTTATATAAGAGGGTCCTTGTCCCGAAAGCTTTCGGGACGAGCCCAAGAGGAGGAGCAAAAGACAGCTAAATCGGCTGTCTTTTTTATTTATATGCATTGGGTTTATATCATATATTCAACAGAATTGGACACTTATTATGTAGGTGAAACTTCTGATTTAGAGAGGAGGATGGATTGGCATAACCAAAAGGAATTTGCTTATTCTTTTACAGCCAAAGCAAATGATGAATCAAGATCAAAACTCGTGAATTAGGCAAAAATATTTTTCAATCTAAATAACCCTGCCTTAGTAACGCACTATGGCAGGGTTATTTAGAAATAATATTTGCAATTTAAAAGGCGACTAATTAATAGCCGAACAATTCTTCCAAAGAAAGCTCTTTCACATTTCCCATTTTTTTCACGGCTTCCCAGTCAAGATTTTCTTTATTACCGATTAGTCCGGTATTGAATTTCTTGCCTTTGATATGCTGGTTAAAGAATCTTTCCAAATCATTCATCGTCATTTTTTCCGTTTGATGGTAGATATCACGGTTGATGTCATAGTCGATTCCTCTGTCCTGAAGGCTAAGCCAGTAAAAGAAAATACTCGCCTTGGTATAACGGCTGGTTGCAATTTTTTTCAGTGCAGCCACTTTAGAATTCTGAAACTGATTTTCGGCTTTAGGCATATTGTTCATCAGTTCGTTGAGCGCATTCACAGCTTGCGGCAATTTGTTGGCCTGTGTCCCCACATAGGCATAAACATAGTTGTACTTGTCTTTTTTGCTTGAATTTGCGTAAAAGGTATAAGCAGAATACGCCAAAGACTGGGATTCACGAATTTCCTGAAATACGATGGATGATAATCCGGAACCGAAATATTCATTGAAAATTCCTGCTGGAGCCAATAATTCCTTGTTAAACAAATCTTCTCTCGAGCGCAATGAAATTTCCGCTTGCACCATATCGTATGGCGTGAAATACACGCTCCCGTCAGACTGCGGCTGCGGATAGTCTTTGGCTTTTGGAATCGCTTTCCCGGAACCGAAGTTATGGTATTGTTGCAAAGCTTTTTTCGTGGCAGACAAGTCATTTCCATAATAGAAAATCTGATGTTTATAATTCAGGAAATCTTTGAGTAAATCAGTTAGTTCTTTCGGATTGATGTTTCTCAGTTCCTGTTCGCTCAAGATGTCTCTGAACCGGCTTTCAGAGCCGTACATCGCATATTGATTCAACGCATTTTGAATGCTGTTTTTTTGTTTTTTGGCGTCATTTCTTCCTTTCAGAATTGTTTCCACATAGCTGTTGTATGCCTCCTGATTCGGTTTGGCATCCGCCAGCAAATGTTCAAATAACTCAATTCCTTTGTCCATATTTTCCTGCAAACCGTTGATATACATAAAACTTCTTTCAGTACCGGCACTTACGCCAAAATCAATTCCGATTTTATAAAATTCCTTTTTGATGTCTTCGGGGGAATATTTATTTGTTCCCAAATAATCCAAATAATTGATTGCCAGACTCAATTTCTTGTCGTTATCAGAACCCATTTCCGTGATATAATAGACTGTTGAAATATCATTTGTCGTATTCCGAATTGAAGAAAGTGGTGTGTTTTGCAGGCTTTCTCTTAGGATGGATTTATCGAAGTCCACAAACACGGGTTCAATTGATTTTTCTTTCAGATTCTGGAAATCCTTGTAAAACTGCGATTCGTGTTCACGGTTCAAGTCAATCGGCGTGATGCCCGGATTCTGCACCCGAAACAAATCTTTGTTTTCACCCTGTCTTTTGTACACAATTACATAATTGTCCTTATAAGTTTCATTGGCAAATTTCACGATGTCCGCTTTGGTGATTCCAGACATTTCATCGATGGACTCCACTACTTCCTGCCAACTTTGCTCCTGAATGAAAGAATTATACATCTGTGTTGCGATGGCATTGGCATTTTCTAAAATTCTTTGCTGCGTTTTTTTAAAATCATTGATTACAGCTTCAATCATCCATTCGTCAAATTCTCCTTTTTTCACCTTATTGATTTGTTCCAAAATCAAATCTTTTACTTCATCCAAAGACTGTCCTTGTTTGGGTATTCCACTGAATACGTGCATGGAATAATCCTTCATCGTTTGGGCATACGAACCTGCGCGCTGTGCTTTTTGACGCTGATTGATATTCAGGTCTATCAGCCCTGCATTGCCGTTGGTCAGAATCATGTCCGTCAACTCTAAGAGTTTGGCGTCTCGCGTTTTAGTTCCGCCCGTTCTGAATGCGAATTGTACTCTTTCTGCCGATGGACTGAAAACTTCAACACTTTTGATTTGTGATAATGGTTTTTCCTTCGCAAGATGCCGATTGGGTTCCGCCCCTTTTTTATAGGTTCCGAAATATTTATCCACCATCTGAATGGTCGGTTCAAAATCCAAATCTCCCACCAAAACCACTGCCATATTGTTCGGCACGTAATATTGATTGAAATAGTCATGAATCGCTTCCATCGAAGGGTTTTTCAAATGTTCGGATTCCCCGATGGTCGTTTGCGTTCCATAGTGGCTCTCGGGAAACAGATTTTTCATCATGGCGTAACTAACCAACCGGAAATCATTGTCCTGTCCGCGATTAAATTCCTCATAAACCGCTTCTAATTCCGTGTGAAACAAACGCAGCACCAGTTCCGAAAATCGCTCGGATTCCACGATCATCCATTTTTCAAGTTCATTGGATGGAATATTGTTTTTGTAAACCGTTTCATCATACCAGGTATGGGCGTTGGTGCCGGTGGCGCCCAACGATGAAATCATCTTGTCATATTCATTGGCCACAGCAAATTTGGCTGCGACATTGGAAAGAGAATCAATTTCTTTGTAGATGATTTTCTTTTTTTCCTCGTCTTTTTCTGCTTTATGTTTTTCAAACAAATCAGAAATTTGTTTCAAAATTACTTTTTCCTCCTCCCAGTTATGAGAACCAATTTTGGAAGTTCCTTTGAACAGCATGTGTTCTAAATAATGCGCCAGTCCGGTATTGTCTTCGGGATCATTGTTGGAGCCCGTTCGTACCGGAATGTATGTTTGAATTCTTGGTTCATCTTTGATTTGTGCCAGATAAACTTTCATTCCATTGTCCAAAGTATAAATCCTTGCGCCCGACGGGTCGTTTTCTACAGCTTCATAATTATAGCCGTTTGCATCTTTTTTTTGAACCATTTTGAATTGTGCCGTCAAGGATACGGACAAAATCAAAACGCCCAGAAGTGTCAGTTTTTTAATCATTATCTAAGGTTTAATTGTGTCCAAAGATATAAAAAGCGTTTTGGAATCAACGGGATAAAAAGGATGATTTCGGGGAAGGAAATTTCAATTCTTCAAAAAAACATTTAATTTCCTGCAACTTTTTAATCTTTTTCGTCGTCTATATAGTCAGAAGCGAATAATTTTGGAAATCATTTCAATACATAAAAGTCAAAAGTTGGATAAACTGTTGCCGCAATTGAGAAAGAACCATCGCATTGCCCAAAAAGCATTGTACGATGGTTTGTCCCGAAAAATGCTCGGGGTCTGCCGTGGCTATGTTACCGACTTTCACCATGCGGAAGATTGTATGCTAAGGGCTTTTGTGAAGGTTTTCAAAAATATTGATACTTACAAATCCGAAGGAAGTTTTGAAGGCTGGATTCGCAGAATCATGGTCAACGAATGTCTGGACTTTCTGAAGCAAAGTAAAAGTATGATTTATCTGGAAGAAATGGAATCCGCTGCTGAAAATTCGGAAATCGAAAGTGACCTGACGGGAATTGATGCGCAGGATTTATTGGACAAACTTCCCGAAAGTTACCGTACGGTATTTAACCTTTTTGTGTTGGAAGAGTTTTCCCATCGGGAAATAGCGGAAACCCTGAACATCAGTGAGACTGCTTCCAAAACACAATTGCTCAGAGCAAAAAAGAAACTGAAGGATTTGATTCTTCAACAAAAAAGATTGGCGAAATGAAAAATGAATTTGGAAACCAAATCAAAAAGCAGCTCGAAAACCGAAGCCTGAGACCTTCGGAAGATGCTTGGAACCGATTGGAAATGATGTTGGACGACAACGATGGAAAAACCCAAAAAAAATCCGGCAAAAAATGGCTTTTTTTCGTTGCCGCGGCTTTCGCTTTCATCGCCGCTTCCTTATTTCTGACGAATTATTTCTCTACGACAACGAATGATTTTACACCCGAACCGACTGTTACACAAAATCCCGTTCCGGTCATTGTTGAAGATAAAATAATTGAAAAAATAAAAACGGAAAATGAAATGATTTCGGAACCCAACATAAAATCGGTTCCAACCAAGGAATCCAAGCCCCTCATTGCTGAAATAAAACCACAGAAACTTCAACCGGAAATCAAAATGGAAGTTCTTCAAAAAGAAGAAATTAACCCAATAATTCAGATAGCGGAAGCACCCGAAACTGTCCTAGCGCTTATTACGGATTCGGTGCCGAAAAAGCAAAAGAAGAAAAATTATGTTGACCCGGAAATGCTGTTGTATTCCATTGAAAACAACGAAGCACTCAACCAGAAAGACAATTTGCCTTCCAAGCTTGTTATCGTCGATTTCAATAAATAATTAACCACAATTAAAAAACAAAAAAATGATGAAAAATTTAATCATTACGGGCGTGCTGTGCCTGGTTGGGAACATCGTTTCTGCACAAATCTTCACCGCCCAATTCTCGAACAACGCTGAGCAAGACGAAAAAGTCAGTCCGGCCGTGAAAGAAAGAATCGAAGAATTCGCAAGCGAAATCCGCATCATCGTCATTGAAGAAAAATTGGCGATGAACGAAGAAATTGAGAAACTTGCCGTTGACCTGAAAAATCAGAAAATAACTTCAGAAGATGCTGAAAATCAAAAAGCTGCCATCGCATTACAATTTTCAGAAAAAATCAATGCGCGCATAGATAAACTGAGTTTTGATTTGGACGAAATCATCAAACAACAAGTGAAATTTTCCATCATGAATACCGATGTAAATGAGCTAAAAAAGGAAAAAGAATACAAAAAAAATCGGACAATTCGTCCTGTAAATCATGTTTCAGGTTTTCTCGCCTACGGCCTGATTTCCTTTAGCGGTAAGGAAAATCAAAAACTGAATGATCATAACCATTTCAACAGCGGCATAGATTTGGGATTGACTTATAATCGGCAATTGAGTCGTACCAGTCCGTTCACTTTTAAATCCGGATTCTATTTTTCATGGAGAACCATCAGATTCAGCGATCGATATATGATTAACCGCGATGAAAACGGCTTGGTCGATTTGATTAAAAATGAGCATCATCTCAGCAAAAGCAAATTGCGCGCAACATACCTGATGTTTCCCTTGGGATTTGAATTTTCGACTGCCAAATTGAAATTCGACAGTGAAGACAAACCATACAGAAACGTCAGCGAAGGCATCTCCTTCACACTCAATGTTTACGGGGGATTCAGACTGTCGAACAACAATATTGTCAAAGGGGATGATGTGCGCTTTCGCGATAAAAAAACCAATTACAACCTGAATAATTTTGCTTACGGCGGGCAGTTTACCTTAAGCCTTTATGACGTGAAATTCTTTGTCAGACAGGAATTCAGCCCTTATTTCAAAGACGGAACTTTCGACGACCGCAAAATGATTCAATTCGGAGTTACGACCGGATTTTAATAATCAAATTATAACATTGATGTAAACTACATTTTGAAGCCATTCAGAATGCAGTTTTTATTTCAGCTTGGAATAACTTGCCAAAAGTTTCTCAAAATATCTTTGTCCCAAAATCCTTTTCAATGTCACCGAAAATTTTTGAATGGGTTTCCCGATGGTATAATGGGATTTCAGGTTCTTTCTGTGGATGAAATTCTCAACCAAGGGCGGAATTTTATCGGCCGGCATTCCTCGGGTCACTTCCTCATCAATGACTGCTTGAAGTTTCTGAAAACTTGCTTTGTAAAATCCGGAAACTGTACTGTATATCCGGCTTTCGGCGATGGGCGTTTGAATGTCTCCAAGATTTAGTGTGAAAATCTCTATTCCCGTATCCTGATTTTCCAAACGAACGGACTCAGTAATCCGATCAATCGCAGCTTTTGAAGCAGAATAACAACCACGAAAAGGAAGCCCGTGGTTACTTGCGATAGAAGAAATATTGATGATATGTCCCGATTTTTGGAGACGCATCAAGGGCAACACCGCCTGCATGGTATATACTGAGCCATAAACATTTACGTCAATTAATTTATCGAAATCTTCTTTCTTCAAATCTTCAATCGCACCGAGCATCCCGATTCCGGCATTATTGACCAGCACATCAATCCGACCGCTCTCCTCGACAATTTTCTGAATCGATGCATAAACATTATTCTGGTCCGTTACATCCGTCGGGATGTGAACAAACTTCGTGTTTTCCTTTTTAGAACGTGAAAGCCCATAAACTTGATGCCCTTTGTCCAAAAAATAATTGGCCAGCGCTTCGCCGATTCCTGATGAACTTCCGGTGATGACAATTATTTTTTGACGCATATTTCAGAAAGCAATTTTATTCGGTTGTAAAAATCAGTAAATATTTTTCAAATTAAAGCAAAATCGCGCTGATTATCATTTCAATTTAAAGATTATTAAGGTGTAATTTTCAAACAAGGCTTTCTGCATTAGCAAAATTTCCGTGGATTCATCCTTCCAATCCGCATCAAAATATTTGTTCTTGGTGATAATCATGGTCTCCGGATTTTCTTTCAAGTAATCGAGAATCCCTTCTTTGCTGTGTCGAACCGGAATATTCCTTTCATAATTAAATAGCAAGGCCGGGTCAAAGCTTTTGTAAACAATGGTTTTTTCATCGCTATTCATCAGATTTTTGGCCATTACCATCGGACTTTCTGCTGTGAGATTCGGATAAATGAACTGATGAAGTTCCAAAGAAAAAAACATGGCTGAAAAACCAATTGCCAATAGGCATTTAAGAATTTTGCCTTTGTACAAATAAAACAAAGCCAATGCAGTTCCTGCCGGCAAAATGAAGAGTAAAATGCTCAAAAACCGTGTTGCATACAATTGTTTTTCCACCAACGCCAACACGATGTACGCCCCGAACGGCATCAGCAGCTTAATTGCAAAAAGCGTCCAAAGACTGATTTTGAAGCCTTTCAATGCAATTTTCTTTTCATAAACTTCATTCAGATAAACCGCGATTAAAACGGCGATAAACGGATAAGAAGGCATGGGGTAATTCGGCAATTTGGTCATGGAAATTGCGAAAAACAGCATGAAAACCATTGCCACAATCCAGGAAAACAAAATGAAATCATTGGTTTTCCTTACTTTCCAAGAACGTATAAAACCCTGAATGATAAAAAATGAAAACGGCAGCAAGCCCAAGAGAATGAAGGCAAGTGTCACCACCGGTAGACCACCGTGGCCTTCCATTTCTCCCGTAAACCGGTTCAGGTTATGTTCGAGAAAAAAGCCATTTGTAAATTCACCGTTGGTTGCCAGATGGACTTTCACAAACCAAGGAACTGCAATGCCCAAAGTGATAAATCCACCTAAAAAAGGCTGAAGATTCAGGATGGACTTCAGGTTGAATTCTTTTTTCCAAATCAGAAAAACCAACAAAATAATTCCGGGCAAAGCCAAGGCCACCGGCCCTTTTGCCAATATGCCCAAACCCAATGAAATATAGAAATAAAGCCAGCTGCTCCTGCGCCCTGTTTTCCAAAAATCATAAAAATTGAACAAGGCGAAACTGACAAAGAAAATCAAATAAGGGTCGGGAACAGCCAGATGAAATTCCTGTACAAAGAAAAAAGCGGAACACAACACCAAAGTGGTCAGCGCGGCAGTTCTTCGGTTCGTAAATCTTTGGGTAAAATGAAAAGTTGCCATGATGGTCAGGACACCGAAAAACGCAGAGAAAAATCTTGCAGCAAAGGTACCTACCCCAAAAATTTTGAAGGCCAGCATCATGAACCAGTAATGCAACGGCGGTTTGTCAACCCGTAATTCTCCATTGAAAGTCGGCACAATCCAGTTGTTGTTGACGAGCATTTCACGGGCTGCTTCCGAATTTTTCGCTTCATCCAGAATATAAACCGGATAACCGCCAAGGTTAATGAAACACAACAAACAAGCCGTAAGAAGAATCAGAAAATAGGGCAAATATTTGTTTTTGGAATCTGTGGTCATTGATTTTGTTTTATCTTCGCTTAGCGTTGCAAAAAATCATTTGCTAAAAATAGGAATTAATAATGATTGAGAAATCTGTTTCTGAAAAGTTGTCGATTGTTGTTCCACTGTACAACGAGGAACAAAACATTGCGCCGTTGACCATGCGGATTGAAGACGCTTTGAAGGGCAGAGATTATGAGATTATTTTGGTGGATGACGGCTCCACAGACAATTCTCGCGCAGAAATTAAAAAGTTGAACAATCCGAAAATCAAGCTGATTGAGCTGAAAAAAAATTATGGACAAAGCTTGGCTTTGGCTGCCGGATTTGATTATGCTTCAGGAGATTACATTATCACTTTGGATGGAGATTTGCAAAATGACCCGGCGGATATTCCGATGATGCTTGAAAAGGCGCAAGCCGGAGATTGGGACATTGTTACCGGCATCCGCACGAACCGGCAGGATAATTTTCTTCGGACTTTTCCATCGAAAATCGCAAACCGAATGATCAGGAAAACCACGGGCTTGAACATCAAAGATCATGGCTGCGCCTTGAAAGTTTTCACCCGGGAAACTGCGAAAGAATTGAATTTGTACGGGGAAGTTCATCGCTATATCAATTTGTTGGCATACCTAAATGGTGCGCGGATTTTAGAAACCGAAGTGAAGCACCATCCGCGAAAATTCGGGAAATCCAAATACGGTCTCGGACGTACCACGAAGGTCATCAACGATTTGGCGATTTTGCTGTTCCACAGAAAATATCTTCAAAAACCCATACATCTTTTTGGAAACATCGGGCTGCTGTTCTCCTTCTCCGGCGGATTGATTTTGCTGTATTTGCTGTATGTGAAATTCGGATTAGGAGAAGACATCGGCAACCGACCCTTGTTGATTCTCGGCGTTCTGTTTTTTTTAATGGGTATTCAATTTTTTACATCGGGGATTGTCATAGATTTGCAAATGCGAACGTATTTTGAAGCACAAAAAAAACGGCCTTACAAAATCAGAAAAATCTTCATTGGTGACTCCGAAACTGAAAAAGAACCTGTCAACCTTCGGTAAAATTACCGTTAGCATAAGCCTGATTGCATTGGTATTTAGTCGTTTAGACTGGAGTCAGATTTTCCTGATGTTTCGGAAAATCCATCTTTTTTGGTTCTTGTGTGCCATTTTCTTTTTCCTGTTGTCCATTCCAATTTCTATTTTGAGATTCAATCTATTCATCCGGAAATTGGGTATCCGTCTTAGTTTTAAAACCAATTTTCAGCTTTATATGGTGGGATTGTTTTATAATTTTTTCATTCCGGGCGGTGTAGGCGGCGATGCATACAAAGTCTATCTGCTGAATAAAGCTTATAAAAAATCCTTAAAGAAAATCGGCGGCATCATTTTTTTGGAAAGATTCATCGGCGTGGTAGCGATTGGAATGATTGTTTCCGCACTGTTGCTCTTCGTACGCTTTCCGATTTCATATAACTGGAACATCGCTGCCAGTGTTTTGGGGGTCATTGGCACCTTTGTTATTTTGCAACTGATTATCCGCTATATGACGGTGGACAAAAAAAGAATTTATTTAGTTTATTTTTATTCTTTGCTCAATCAACTTTCCCAATTGCTGTGTGTACTTTTCGTCCTGAAATCCTTTGAAATCGAAGGCGATTTTATCATTTATCTCTTGTTGTTTTTTGCCTCCAGCGTACTTTCCGTGATTTCCTTTGCCGGCATTGGGGTCAGAGAAGCCGTTTTTTATTACGGGGCACATTGGTTTCAATTCAATCCGGATGTTTCTGCCGGCGTAGCGCTTTGGTTTTCAATACTTACTGCGGTTTTCTCCTTTTTCGGTGTCATTTATATCTTCCGAAAAATAGATGTTTAAAGTCAAATCTTGACTCCTGAAGGGCAATTATATTTGTCGACAGATTTTCTATCAATCAGACTGTTGATTTAATTCTGAGAAATAATCGGTCGAATGAATGTTTCCCCGGCCCGGTCAACATCAAGGTCACGAAAGCACAGAGATAGAGAAATGGCATTTCTTTGTCGCCAAATTCATGGTTCTGATGATGAATGAAAAAGATATAAAACATATTGATAATCAACGGAATCAACGCAATTCTTGTAAATAATCCGAAAAACACAAAAGCCGCGCAAATGAATTCCGCAAACATCACCAACCCGTAAGTGGTCGTTGCGCCAAGCCCAAAAGGATCAACGAATTGGATAACTTCATCCGAAAGCAGTTTTTTGAATTTCCCCAGACCATGGCCATACAGCATCGCCCCCGCACTGCCAAAGCGCAGAATCAGAATTGAGAAATCTAATAGGGTGATATTGGTAGCCGATGAAAGGAATTTGCTTGATTTCATAGAAATGATTTTTCAGTCAATAAAGATAGAATAAATCAATTGAAATTTTAGTCATTCAGAAATTCTGTAATAAAATCATGGAAAGCATTGGGATTTTCGGCATGCACCCAGTGACCGGCATTGGGTACGGTTTTGATTTCTGCTTTTGGGAAGTGTTTGTATATCAAATCAAAATCTTCAGGAAGTATGTAATCCGATTTTTCTCCTTTCAGAAAAAGCGTAGGTTTGTCAAATGTTCCGATGGTCATTTCGTGTTCAATCATTTCGTTGTACCATTGATTCAATACTTTGAGATTGAATCGGAAAGCGTATTTTCCACTGTCGGTGAAATGTACATTTTTCAACAAAAACTGACGAACAGAATATTCGGGAATGTATAGTTTCAGTACTTCTTCCACTTCAGCTCGTTTGTTGATTTGGTCAAAATCCACTGAATTCAATGCTTTGAAAATTCCTTGATGATGTGGCGGATATGCCTTGGGTGCCATGTCGGCAACAATCAGTTTTTCAAGCCTTTGCGGATACAAATAAGAAAATTCAATGACTGCCCGGCCACCAAGTGAATGCCCCAATAAAAAACATGTTTCAATCTGATTTTCATCCAAATAATTCAGTAAATCATCAGCCATCGCTTGCAGGCTCATGTCATCGTCATGAAAACTTCGTCCGTGGTTTCTCAAATCGATGGCGTGTACGGTATAAAACTCCGAAAATCGTTTGGACAAAGTCCCGAAATTATCCGCCTGACCAAAGAGTCCGTGCAGGATGAGTAAATGTTTTGGATGATTACCGTAGATTTTGCTGTGCAGAATTTGACGCATGAGACAATGGATTGAATTCCTGCAAAATTAACCAATAATAATGAATCATTCCTGACGATGTGCCCGCTCAATTCTTTTTAAATAGGCCTGAATGCTATTCTCTAATCCAAGATAAAGTGCATCCGAAATCAAAGCATGACCTATGGAAACCTCAGCAATTTCGGGAATTTGTTGGATGAAAAATTCCAGATTGTCCAAGTTCAAGTCATGTCCAGCATTGAGTTCCAATCCGGCTTTGAGGGCTTCATCGGCTGTCTTTCTGTATGCATTTATTGCCCGAGGATTTCCTTTCGCATATTCAACCGCATAATTTTCTGTATATAATTCTATGCGGTCGGTTCCTGTTTTGGCAGCGGATTCAATCATGCGTGGATCTGGGTCTAAAAAAATAGAAGTTCGGATGTTATTGTTTTTGAATTCACTGATGATTTCGGTCAGAAAAGATTGATTTTTAATCGTATCCCAACCTGCGTTGGAGGTGATGGCATCTTCGGCATCCGGCACCAATGTTACCTGTTCGGGTTTCACTTCCAACACCAATTCAATAAATTTCTCGACCGGATTTCCTTCAATGTTGAATTCGGTGTTGATGATGGGTTTAATGGCCCGTACATCGCTGTATCGGATGTGTCTTTCATCGGGTCGGGGATGAACAGTAATTCCTTGTGCACCAAATTCTTGTGATTTTATAGCGGCTTCTTTCACATTGGGCATATCACCACCCCGCGCATTTCTGAGGGTGGCTATTTTGTTGATGTTTACACTGAGTTTAGTCATTCTCTCTGTTGATTATAAATGGTTGTGAAACTTCTAATCCGAATTCACGGCTGGCTGTAATCAGGTGGTCAAAAATATCGGCCTGAATCTTTTCGTACACCGCAAATGTTGAACTGTTCGCAAAACAATAAATTTCAAGCGGCATCCCAATGGAAGTCTGCGCCAGTTGGCGAACGGTCAGCGTGTCATTTTTGGAAATGTCATCTCGGTTTTCTAGATAATTTTGCGCATAAATCCTGAAAGTCCCAATGTTGGTCAGTTGTTTGCCATTGATGAGGTTTCCGGGATTTTTTACTTTCTGATTGGCCTTTTCTATGTCTTTTCTTTTTTGGAGAATATAGTCCTGAATCAAATCGATTTTCCCAAATTTCTCCAGCATTTTTTCGTCACAAAATTTGAATGAATTCACATTAAAAACAATCGCTCTCTTGATCCTGCGGGTATTGGTTTCGGACATCCATGAATTATTAGTAACTTCGGTTGAAATCAAATCATAGGTAGGAAAAGTTGAAATCGTTTTGTCGAATTTTTCGACTTTGGTCACCGTCAGATTGATTTCTTTGACAATTCCTTCCAATTCATATTTTGAAACCGAAATCCAGTCGCCAATTTTGATGCTTTTTGAGGTTGAAATCTGTACCCCCGAAATAAATCCAAGGATGGAATCCCTGAAAATCAGCAGTACTACGGCGGTCAACGCACCGAGTACTGTGAAAATCTGTGAAAGTTTGACATCGATTAGCGTTGCAATAAATGTCAGCAAACCAAAGAAAATCACAAAGATTTTGATGAGCTGTGCAAAAGTCCTGAAGCCGATTTTGGAATAAGTCTGTTCCTCGTCATCATCGTTGATTTCGATAATTGCATCTATCAACCTGAATATAAACAAGATAATTACTGCGATAATAATCAGCCCGATGAGTTTTTCTGTGACTCTGTCAATGCCGGGATATTCCTGAAACACAAGCGGGTTGATGGCCATCAGCAGACTGATGGTGAAGAAATGAATCAGTGAACGAAAAACTTTGTGTTTATAAAACTGCCGTGTCCATTTTATTTTTGAATTTCTTAATAAAAGTTTCAGCAAAAAACCGGAAAGTTTCTGAAGTAAAAAATCAAATGCTAACAGTATCAGCGTCCAAATCAGAATTTCCAACACCGGCAATACAGCCGTAAGTGCGGATTCCCCCAATAATCCGATGAGTTTGTCGCGAATGGCTGCAACTACATTTTCAAAAAACTGGTTGGTATAACTATTGGTGCTTTTTTCGAACACTTTGTTAATTTTTACAAAGTTAGAATATATCTGTGTAAAAAGGCACTAATTTTACATTCATGGAAGAACTAACGGTCAAAATCATTTTCGGTGTCATCATGGTCATTGGTATATTGGGTGTTCTGCTCCCAGTGTTGCCGGGTTTGCCCCTGATATTTGGTGCACTTCTTTTGGCCAAGATTCTGGGTTATTCATCGATTAGCTGGTGGCTGATTGTAGTTTTCGGACTCCTAAGTGTCATCGGGATGGTGTTGGATTATCTCATTCCGGTGGCCACATCCAAAAAATTAGGTGGCAGCAGATATGGACTGATCGGGCTGACGATTGGATTTGTCGTGGGGTTGATTTTTGCTCCGGTTGGTTTATTCAGTATAATTGTGATGCCATTTTTAGGTGCGTTGGTCGGTGAACTGATTTATGACCGAAAAAGCCATCGCAGAGCATTGAAAGCAGCTACCGGCTCCGTAATCGGATACTTCCTCTCACTCGCCTACGGACTTACCCTCGCCTTTGTCATGTTCGCGTTTTATTTGTTTAAGGATATATTGTAAATTTCTATATTTTTATCGTTTAATGTATTGAATTAACATTCGCTTCCTTAATCCCGAATTTGATTTTATGACAAATTCCCACTTTCGCAGTGATTTTTTTTCTTAGATTTGCGGAGCATGAAATGCATTCTCAACATATTGCTGATTTTTCTGAGTTGCTCAGTATTGGCTTTGCCGGTTACCGCCATGGTTCCCGATTTGCCTGCTACTGAGGAAATGCAGTTGATGAGTTGCTGTACCACCGAAAACCATGACTGTGACATGGCAGCGGAAAGTGAGCACCATTCGCATTCCCAAAATGAACAACACGACTGTACGGACACCCATTGTCCGATGAAATGCTGTCACACTCCGGTTTTATCTATCAAAATTATTTCTGAATACCAATCCGAAAATCCTGAAAATCTATGGCTGAAAAACGCCAAAACTTCAAGTGATTATTATCTTTCACCCATCATTTCAGATTTCATCAACAACATCTGGAACCCTCCTAAATACATTTCCTGATTTTTGCCGTAACGGAAATCTCCGTCAATTGAATTACTAACAAAAATTACAAGAAATGTTTAAAAATCTAATTTATATATTCCTGTTAATCACGGGAATCAGCTTAAATGCACAGGTAGTAACCGAAACCGTTCAGGTACTCGGTGATTGCGAAATGTGCAAAGAAAGAATCGAAAATGCGGTCAGGGAAATGCCCTCCGCCAAAGGCGTTTGGGATATGGAAACCAAAGAGTTGAAAGTAACTTATTCTTCGGAAACAATAACGTTGGACGCCATCCTGAAAAATGTAGCCAAAGCCGGACACGATAATGAACTGTACCGTGCCGAAGATGAAGTTTATGAAAATCTTGCTTCCTGCTGTCTCTATGACCGAAGTCTGATAGAATATGCGGATTCCAGACCACAAACGCATACCGACAGGGTACGCGTTCGTGGAAATTGTGAACACTGCAAAGAAAATATTGAAAAAGCTGTTCATGAAATGCCGTCGGCCTCAGGAACTTGGGACATGGATTCCAAAATACTGACGGTTACTTATTCTCCCAAGGAAACCTCCTTGGATGCAATCATGCAGAAAGTAGCTGCTGTCGGTTATGACAATGAATTATATCTGGCGGATGATAAGGTTTACAAAGGCCTGACACCATGTTGTCATTATGACCGCGATGCTGCTTGGGAAGATTTGGCGGGAATGGAAGATTTTCAATATGTGGAAGAAGATTTCTTTGAAGATTTTGAAGACTTGGAAGTGGGATTAGAATCCATCACCATTCAAAATCAGGCTGCGGCAGCGGCTTTGGATCGAAAAGCTGCCGGTTTACAACTGAATATTTCGGACAAGGAACTGATGAAAGCCGCCTGCTGCAACCTTTCCGAAAGTTTTGAAACCAATGCCACCGTGGATGTGTCTTATTCCAACGCCGTATCTGGAACAAGACAATTGAAAATGCTTGGATTAGATCAGAAATACGTGTTGCTGACCAAGGAATTACTTCCCGAAATCCGCGGAATTTCAAGTGCTTACGGATTGCAGTTTATTCCCGGAAAATGGATAGAAGGCATACAATTGGTGAAAGGTGTCGGCTCGGTGACCAACGGCTATGAATCCATCGTCGGACACATCAACACCGAACTGTACAAATCTGCGACCGAACCAAAAAATTCACTGAATTTTTATGGCGATGTCAGCACGCGTTTTGAAGGCAACTTCGTGCAAGTCTCCAAACTGAATGAAAACTGGAATCAGTCGGTGCTGCTGAGTGCCAATGCCACCACAAGTCGGCAGGATCACAATGATGACGGCTTTATGGATCAGCCCATCGGACGCGGGATTAACATCAGTTATCTCTTGAATTATGATAATCTGAATGTTTCAGGATTGGCTACGCATTTCGGTATCAATTATGTGAATGACCACCGATTGGGTGGAGAAATGGATTTTGTGGAAAAATTCGACAGGGGTACGAGCAACCGCTATGGCATCGGGATTGATATTCAGCGGTTCCAATTTTGGAATAAAACCGGGTATATATTTCCCGACAAACCATATCAGAGCATCGGCTGGATGAATCAGTTCACTTATCATGAGCAGGAAAGTTATTTCGGTTTGAGAAATTATGACGCCAATCAGAAAACATTTTATTCCAATCTGATTTTTGAAAGTATTTTTGGACATACCGGCCATAAATACAAAGCCGGACTGAGTTTCCTTTATGACCATTACGATGAATTGTACAATCTGATGCGTTTCAAACGCAATGAAACCGTACCGGGTGCATTTTTTGAATACACTTATACGGGTACAAAGCTGACGGCGGTGGCCGGAGTACGGGCGGATTTCCACAATTTGGCGGGGACACAGTTTTCACCGAGACTGCATTTGAAATATGAGCTTTCACCGAAAACCATTCTGCGTGGTTCTATCGGAAGCGGATTTAGAACTGCCAATGTATTTGCAGAAAGTCAGGCATTCATGGCCTCCAACCGAACGATTTCCATTTTGGAAGATGGTGGTGATATCTATGGACTGAAGCCGGAAACCGCTTGGAATTACGGAGTAAGTCTGCAACAGGAATTCAATTTTTTAGGTCGAAAAAGCACGTTGACCGCTGACTTTTTCCGAACAGATTTCCAAAATCAGGTAGTCATGGATTTGGATAATTCTCCGCAAAGCCTATTGTTTTACAATTTAGACGGAAAATCTTATGCAAACAGTTTTCAGGTTCAATGGGATGCGCAGCCGGTCAGAAGGTTTGAAACACGACTGGCTTACAAATTCTATGACACCCAAACGGATTATCTGTCCGGTTCCAAAGAACTGCCTTTTACAGCCCGCCATCGCGGATTCCTGAACCTCGCCTATTCTACGCTCAAAACCTTTGAAGGTCGGGATTGGAGTTTTGACACGACTTTGCAATGGGTCGGAAAACAGCGGCTACCGGATACTTCTACCAATCCACAGGAATTTCAGCTGCCGGAATACGGAAAGGCTCATTTCCTGCTGAGCGCACAAGTTTCTCGAAATTTCAACAAAAACATACGACTTTATATTGGTGGTGATAACTTATTGAGTTACAAACAGGAAAATCCGATTTTGGATGTCCAAAATCCGTTTGGAAATTATTTCGACGGCGGTATGGTTTACGCCCCAATTATGCCTGCTAATTTCTATATCGGATTAGATATTGAATTTTAGGTGAATTGATTACAGCAGACCTCACAGTTTTTCAGATTCTTGTTTAATCAAAAGGAACTGTGAGGCTTTTCTTTGTTTTAAATTAATTGATTAATTTTGATTTTAGTTTTGCAATGAAAAATTGTTTCCTATGAAATACACTACAATCATCGGTATCATGCTGATTGCCATTGGATTTGTCGCTTCCTTCATCGGCAATATCGAATTCATCGATATGTTTCCCCGCCGCATGTTTTGGTTAGGGATTATCTACGGTGGCGGTTTGGGAATTCTGGTTGGCGGATTTTTGGGTTGGCTATATAAAAAGAACAAAAAAATCGTGGAAAAAACGAAAAATGAGGTTACAGAACCTGAGCAGTTACAATAAGAATTATCGGGGAATGAAGAGTCAATCTTCGGTCTGTTTCTTCTGAAAATCGAGATAATAAAACGCCGGAATCAGCAGCAACAGCAATATCGGTTGAATCAAGAACCGGCGGATATAAAACCCTATATTTTCACCGATACTAAACTGAATATGAGCCATATAAAGATATATAGGCAATAAGACCAAAAAGATGATTGTTAGAATGATGGCGGTGAATCTGACTTTGCGCCAATCTGCGAACAAAACCCCAATGATGCCTAAGGTCAAAACCGAATTCAAGGCATATCTGAAAAAAATATTCAAAGCAATTTTTGGGGTGTCATATTCCGGAAAATTGCCCCTCATAAAATCTCCTTTGAAATACTGAAGAAAAGGGTCATAAAACAGGATTTCTTCAAACCTCCGAACCAAGATCAATCCGAAAATCAAGACACCCGCCATGCCATACCTGAGCCATTTATTCATCGACGGGTTTTTTGATTTTCAATGCGAAAAATTTCACCCAGATAATCCAAAGCAGGACAATGGTGCCGTAAATAATCGCCGGAAAAAAATAATCATGTGCGATTTTCTCATATTCCTTGTGATAAGCCAAAATATAATTCAGCAACGCAATGCGCAACACGTTCATCACCTGAATAACTACCAGGCCACCAAAGATGTAGAGCAAAGTCTGTTTCCATGTCGTTGAAAAAGCAATGATAAACGCAACAAAAATAATCATGATGGAAATCGCATTGCAACCCTCGTTGACATAAGTAAGCCATTCGCGGTTCATGCCAATCCAGATGATGGGATTTTCGGCATCGGTATGTTGGACGGCGTCAAATCCGGCGGCTTTCAGTGTGGAAACCGTGCAATCCGTCACAAAAGCACTGTAAGGATCGGGCAGATTGAATTGATGGTAATTGTGCAGATATAAATTGTAAATCAAGGTCAAGGCAAAGAAGACCACAAAGAATTTCACCAAAAAAACAGCAACCGGTTTAAATTCCTTCATCTGCACATTTTGAACTGCAAAGTTAAATTAAAAAAAACTTCCTCCGGAAACTTAATTGTCGAGCGGGTTGAAGTTATGGATTTATCAAGTGGGTAGAGAATCTAAAATTGAATTTAACCAAACTTAAAATCAATATAGGTTTGGTCGTATTGACTTTATGGTTGATTTTTGAAGGAATCATTCAACTCAGGAAAACGCTGCTCTCTGCCTAACAGCTTCAAATAGAAAAACGCCACAAGCAACGGAAACATTCAGGGAAGAAGTTTTTCCGGTCATGGGCAGTTTCACAATTTTGTCCGAAGCTTTCAGCAATTCATCGGAAATCCCGTCGCCTTCGCTGCCCATCAGTACAGCCACGGGAACGGAAAAATCAGCGTCATAAATAAAATCAGCGGCTTTTTCCGTTGCACTGATGACACTGATTCCGGAATTTTGAAGGAATTCCACTGTTTTTTTCAGATTATTTTCTTTGCAGACCGGTAGATTGAACAAGGCACCGGCCGAAGTTTTGATAGCATCTGCATTCAAGGAGGCAGCACCTTTCTGCGGAATTATCACCGCATCAACGCCCACACATTCAGCGGTTCGCACGATTGCGCCGAAATTTCTCACATCGCTGATTCTGTCCAAAATCAACAAAAAGGGATTTCTTCCCGCTTCATAAATCTGCGGCAAGATGTTTTCAATTTTATGAAATTCGATGGGTGATAGGAATGCGTAAACGCCTTGATGGTTTTTTCGCGTCAACCGGTTCAGTTTTTCCACCGGAACATATTGAAACGGAATTTCATACTGTTGAATCAGCTTTCTGAGTTTGAAGAATGTTTCGCCTTGTAAACCCTTTTGAATCATTAGTTTATCAATGGTTTTTCCGGCTTCGACCGCTTCAATCACCGGGTGTAATCCGAAAATTCCGTTTTCGTATGTTGCTTTCATTCTACAAAATTATATGATTGTTCAGTATTCAAAAAAGAAAAGCCGGAAAGGCTCCGGCATTTTCCATGTTTTATTTCCATCAGAATTAATCCTGATTATCTTCTCTTTCGCTTTTCATTTTCTCCCCAATCTGGCTGGCAGCAGCAAAGGATGCAATCATATTGTTGAGCATGTCTCCGGCCGCGTGCGGTGAGTTCGGAAGCAGAATCAAACTGGATTTATTGAGTGTACCCATTGCCTGCAAAGTGTCATAATGCTGGGTTACCACAATCAGTGCGGAAGCTTCTTGTGAATTGATTCCCACTTTGTTCAGCACATTTACGGAATCCTCTAATCCACGTGCGATTTCTCTTCGTTGATCCGCAATTCCCTGTCCTTGTAAACGTTTACTTTCTGCTTCGGCTTTCGCTTTTTCCACAATCAGAATCCGTTGGGCATCCCCTTCGTATTGCGCCGCAACTTTCTCACGTTCAGAAGCATTGATGCGGTTCATGGCGTGTTTCACCTGTTCATCCGGGTCAATGTCCGTAACAAGGGTTTTGATAATGTCATAACCGTAATCGTTCATCGCTTCCTGCAATTCACCTTTCACGGCGATGGCGATGTCATCTTTTTTCTCAAAGACATCATCCAAACGAAGTTTCGGAACTTCGGCGCGAACTACGTCAAAGACATAAGAAGTAATCTGCGCATAAGGATTATCGAGTTTGTAGAAAGCGTCGTAAACCTTGTCTTTGATGACTACGTACTGTACGGAAACTTTCAGTTTCACGAATACGTCATCTTTGGTTTTGGTTTCTACCACTACGTCTAACTGTTGAACTTTGAGTGATAATTTTCCGGCAATACGGTCAATGACGGGCAGTTTGAACTGAATCCCGGCATGGCGAACACTGTCGAAACGCCCAAAGCGTTCCACGATGACCGCAGTTTGTTGTTTTACGATAAAAACGATGCCACCGAGACCGAAAAGCAAAAAGGCGATGACGATATAAATAAGCAATCCTGAAAAATCCATAATATAATTTTTAGTTAATTTTTTTAAATAAATCCGAGTTCAAATTTAGCTTCTTCGCTCATCATGTCCCTGTCCCAAGGCGGGTCAAAGGTCAGTTTCACTTCTACATCGGTCACCCCTTCCACTTCACGAACGCGTTCTTCCACTTCCACGGGCATACTTTCAGCGACCGGACAATTGGGCGTGGTCAGCGTCATGACTACTTTCACTTTTCCGTTTTCATCAATGATTGCGTCATAAATCAGTCCCAATTCATAAATATCCACCGGGATTTCGGGGTCGTATATGTCTTTGAATGTTTCGACCAATCGGTCGTTCAATTCATCTATTTGTGTTTGTGTCAATGCCATTGTATAATTTTTTGGATTACAAAAATAGGATAAAAAACTCACAGCTTCAAATCAGAATGGAAATGTAACTGATTTGAGAATTTTCGCTGTGGAAAATGTTTATGGCAATTGATTTTTCAAATTAGAATTCAATAATTTTTCAATTGAATTTTCATCCAAACCGATTAATTTTTCTAATTCTTCAATGGAAGCATGCGGTATAAATTCATCGGGATAACCTTTTCGGATGATTTTTCCTTTGTAATTTTTTTCGGCTGCAAATTCCAGAATGGCATCTCCAAATCCACCATTCATCATGCCGTCTTCAAAAGTAATAATGGTTTCATATTGTTGCAAAATATGGCTTAATAATTTGATATCCAATGGTTTGCAAAATATAAATTTGTAATGCCCTATGTTCTTGAACTTCTCATTTCGCGCAATAATCTGTTGGATTTTCTGTCCGATATTTCCGAAAGTCAGCACGGCGATGTCTTTCCCGGCGTGTAATTCAACTGCTTTTCCGATTTCCAATGTTTCAAAACTGATTTCGGGCAAAATTTTCAAACCTGTATTTCCTCTCGGAAACCGAATTGCAAAGGGCATTTCCGTGAATTGTGCCGTATAAAGCAAAAGTTGAAAATCCACTTCATCCATCGGTGCGGAAACTATCATGTTGGGAATGCTTCGCATGAATGAAATGTCAAAATATCCGTGATGTGTTGCGCCGTCTGTGCCGACTATTCCCGAGCGGTCAATGCAAAACACCACCGGCAGATTTTGTAATGCCACATCATGGATCACCTGATCATAAGCTCTTTGTAGAAATGTAGAATAAATCACGCAATACGGAGTGATGCCCTGCGCCGCCAATCCGGCCGAAAGCGTTACCGCATGCTGTTCTGCGATACCGATATCGAGTACACGATTGGGAAATCTCAGATGCACCGCGATCAAGTGACTGCCGGTCAGCATGGCCGGCGTGATTGCCGTCAAATTCGGATTTTCTTCCATCAATTTTTCCATTGTTTTCCCAAAAACCTGCTGATAAGTAATCATCGGATTGGGTTTGGGAGAGATTTCTCCGGTTGCTTTGTTGAAGATTCCCGGCGAGTGCCATTTCACCTGATTTAGTTCGGCTTCGGGATATCCCTTTCCTTTTATGGTTTTGATATGCAGTAGTTTGGGCCCTTTGATTTTCTCTAACTCCTCGAATGCGGAAAATAATGTATCAAAGTCATGACCATCGACAACGCCTTTGTAATGAAGTCCAAAATCCTCAAATACTGAATGATTCGCAGCCTTTTTCAGTTGAATGAAATGCTCTTTCATCGCGCCGACAGATTGATCGATGCCGATGGCATTGTCATTCAAAATAATCAGCACATCTAAATCCGTACTTCCCAAATGATTCAATCCTTCCACCGCCATACCCGAAACAATGGAAGCATCGCCGATAACGGCTATGTGTCGGTTGGATTTGTTTTTCAAGCGGTCGGCAACAGCCATGCCTGTAATGGCGGAAACGGAAGTCGATGAATGTCCCGTACCGAAAGCATCAAATTCACTTTCTGTCCGAACCGGAAATCCTGAAATCCCGTTCAGCTGCCGCAGTGTTTCGAATTGTGATTTTCTGCCGGTCAGGATTTTATGTGGATAACATTGGTGTCCGACATCCCAAATTAATAAATCTTCAGGAGTTTTGTAATAATAATGCAGGGCAATCGTCAACTCCACAACGCCCAATCCGGCACCGAGGTGTCCGGGTTTGACAGACAGCGTATCTAATATGAATTCCCGAATTTCGGAGGCAAGCTTCGGCAACTCTGTTTTGTTTAATTTCCTTAAATCTTTGGGGAAATCGATTTGTTCTAAAAGGGGTTTCATTTCATTGCAAAATTAGACAGTCAAGCTTTAAAAAGCCAATTTATTTTGCTTTTGAAGTTAAACGCAACTGCTACAAGCATAATGATGATTTTTTGTGAATTTTCGCATCGGTAGAAAACGTGATGTTTTTTCCTGAACCGTAGGATCAATATCACCGGAATGCCCAATGTCGTGCCAGAAGTTGCCACCGCTTATGCCTGTTATTACACCCTGACTTATCCCATGAAATACCGCTTCCGCAGAATAAGCAATCATTTTAACTTGTGTGGCGGTGAGTGTGGCAATATTCTCAGAAAAATAAACATTTCCAACTAAGGAATCCTCATTCTTGTAGGTGAAAACACAAGACTTAATAAGTCCAAAAATGAAGATTATGCAAATTGTTTTAATTTTTAATATGCTGCTCATTTTTAAATTCCTAAAGCCATATTTTGCAATTATCAGTTACTCATATTTATATCCAAAAAAATAGTATCATTATCATCGAAGTTTTTTAAAATAAGTTCTTCAATTAAAAGACTCTTACTTCTTTTATTTTTTATCCATAAATTATAATTGATATTTCTGTCTCCTTTGAACGAAATAATGCCTAAACTATCCGTCTTGGTTTCCAGAATTTCTTCTGATTTCTTCAAACTTAGAAAATTAACTTTAGTAATAATCGTTACATCAACACCTGATAATGGTTCCTGATTATCTCGTGAAAGAATTTGAACGTTAACCATAGTTTCGGTGTTTTCCAAATTACAACTTATGAAATTGAAAAACAGAAAACCAAAAATTACAACCAAGTTTTTAAAACCCAAAGAAGCCATAATTATAGTTTTTTATTGTAAAATGAATAATTTTCAAAATATTTACCGAAATCATTGGAAATTTCATCCTATTTATTTTTAATGCTTTGCGGCAATTTAAAACCATCTTCGGAATAATATACATTTCTTATGTTTTCATCAATTATTGAGTCTCTGTATATTAGCTTGTAACTGTGCTTTTCCAACTCCCCAAATTTATTTATCATTCTTGAGTCAAAATATTCACCGCTGTAACTTCATCCAAGACTTCTATTTGTCCGTTTGAATTTATCTTATAGATACAATAATACATCAATTCTCTTTCTGGTTGTGGTACTATATCGATGGCTAAATGATACATTTTCCAAATATAATAATTCTCAAACTGCTTGGTTTCTTCGATAAAACACCAAAAACCATTGCACTTTTCCCCACTGTTCTTTACATAAGATTTTAAGTCACCGTCTTTAAAAGTAAAGATGAAATTGCTTTGATTTGTTAGAGTAGCTTTACTTTCATATCCAACTTTGACTTCTAACTCATCAATCCCTATAGACTTATTTATAGAATCTTCGCACTTTATTGAGGTTATATTGAGACTGCCTTTTTCTAATTCTGTTTTAAAATTTTCTAAGGAAGGTTTCCTTAAAAGCAATTCTTTGTTGCAATCTGAGAAATCGGCAAGCTGTAAAGAAAAATCCTTGTTCTCATATAAAAGAAATTCTTCTGAATATGAAGCAGAAACACTTCTGTTATTTTGATGAATCTGTTTGTTACAAGACATCATAACAAGCAATGAAAATAGATATAATGATTTCATAATTCTTTGGAATTGAGTATGTACTATGATTTCCGATGATTTTTACTTTTGAGGATTCCTTCAGCTTCTACTTCATCCAAAACTTCAATATAACCTTCTGAAGTAACCCTAAAGAACGCTATCGTATGTAAATTTTTTTGTTTTGGAAAGGAAACATCGTAAATATTCAGTTTAAATATTTCATTTCCCACATTATCCACATCCATCTCGTTTAAGTGAAATCCATCACTATAAAATGATTTAATTTTCACAACTGATTTTATCGCACCCATCTTTTTAAAAATAAGGAACACCGCATTCTCATTGGTTTTGTCCTCCAAATTTATTTTAACTTGTATAGCCAAATATGAAATGGTCTCACTGATAAATCCCTCCCCTAAGAATTTACTGTATTCAATATATAATCCCTGAATTGGGGAATAGCACAGCTTATAGATAATTTCCTTATATGAATTAGCCAACTCAATTTTACAGACATTTTCATTTTCCCCTGTCAATAATTTGTTCAGGTTTTTACGCCTACATAATTTTAAATCTCCGATTAAAGTAATTTTTTTTGAATCAAAGTTTATAAAGTGAACAATTTTTGGATTGTATGATAAATTTTGATATTGGCTCTTTCTGAATACTTTTTGACTATTACACGCTATCAAAAAAATTGAGATAAATAAAAAAATTATATTGTATTTCATTTATATACTTTATTAGTTATCAGCACTTTAACCTTAATTTAATGGCGTTGCTTTCAGTATTAAAAGGCTCATTGTATCCACCTAACAATTCCCCAACTAATGCTTCTAATATTAACGATTAAAACTAAAATTATATATTTCGCTGAGGATAAAATTACTGAAGTTTTTTATTTAACAGATAATTAATTTTGTATAATCAATTAGAAACCTGCCTTACCACAACAAAGCCCGATTATCGGGCTTTGTTGTATTAAATCCAAATGGCTAAAAATTTTGTTCTCAGATTAGAATTTTAAGATTTATATTCATCTCTTAGCCTTTACAAGATTCTCTTTCTGAATGAATTCTGAGAAGGGATAATGCGGAGAAAAAACACATTATTCTCCGCAAATTGTGCGGAGAATAATTCCTATATTTACCGCAAATCATAGAAATGGTACTTTATATTCATCAACTCAAAGGATGGCCTCAATTTCATTGGGAGGAGCAAAGCCTCATTAACTTGCTCGCTGAGGTCAGGCAACTTCAGGGAAAGCTATTGGGAAAGGTGGAGTTGCTTGGTTTTAAACTAAAAGATGAAGCCAATTTAGAAACTTTAATACAAGATGTAGTTCAATCTTCTGAAATAGAAGGGGAGATTTTAAACCCTGAACAAGTGCGGTCGTCCATTGCAACACGGTTAGGATTAGAAAGTTCGGGGTTAGAACATTCAGACAGACATATAGACGGAGTAGTGGAAATGATGTTGGATGCTACGCAGAATACAAATAAAGCTTTAAGTGATGAAAGGCTTTTCGGTTGGCACGCTGCATTATTTCCAACAGGAAGGAGTGGGATGTATAAAATAGAAGTCGCTAAATGGCGTACGGGAGATATGCAAGTGGTTTCCGGAGGGATGGGAAGAGAGAAAGTGCATTTTGAGGCACCGAAAGCAGATAAGTTGGAAAAGGAAATGCAAAACTTCATCAACTGGTTTAATGAAGAAAATACTTTAGACTCTATTTTAAAAGCTGCGGTTGCTCACCTATGGTTTGTGACTATACACCCCTTTGATGATGGCAATGGTAGAATTGCCCGTGCAATAACAGATATGCAATTGTCAAAATCAGATGGAGTGAATCAAAGATTTTATAGCATGTCTTCTCAAATTAATGCTGAAAAAAAATCGTATTATAATATTTTGGAGGAAACCCAGAAAGGGGATTTGGATATAACAGCTTGGATGGTGTGGTTTTTAGAGTGTTTAAGGAAGGCTATATTATCTTCCAATTTCATTATAGATAAAGTTGTGAAAAAGCATCAATTCTGGATGAAAAATGCAGGGTTAATTCAAAACGAACGACAAAGAAAAGTTCTTAATAAGGTAATAGACAACTTTGAAGGAAACCTCACGACAAGCAAATGGGCAAAAATGACTAAAACGTCTCAGGATACAGCATTGAGAGATATTATGGATTTGGTTGATAAAGGAATTTTAGTCAAAGCAAATTCAGGTGGAAGAAGTACCCATTATGAACTAAAAATCTGAGGTATTCAGAGAATCATAGCGATAAAGCTAATCCGTATTTGAAGTTATAGAAAACTAACGGGATATAATTTTCTGTTGCTAAGTGTCTGTTTAAATTTATTCTTGAGAACCCCAAATCACCGCAAAAAAGTATATTTGTTTAATTTGCAACAAGCTATGTATTGATGCGGTTGTTTTTGTTGAATACAGGAAAGACAAAACCAGCTGAAATAATTAGTTTTGTGGAACATTAATTCTATCGAATGCTGAGAAGTCACTTATTAATAGGGGTTTGTGTTTTTTGGGCTGCAATTTTGCAAGCGCAAAAAACGGAGATTCACAAGCTTTTGGGGCAGGCTTCGGAAATGGTTTTTTACAATCCGAAAGAAGCCAAGGCAATTGCAGCGCATTCATTGAAATTAACCGAGAATCCGGCACAAAAGGCAGAAGCCTTTTACATCGGAGCGATGGCCTCATACATCATGGGGCAATACGACGAAGCCCTGAATCAGGCATTTGAAACTAAAAAATTATTGAAAAAAAACAAAGATGCTGAAATCAATAAGCAAAGCATTGCGTTGATTCACAGAATCTTCGATCGACTTCAATTGTCGGATTATCAAAAGGATTATTGGCCGCAAAACCTTGTGCAGGATGCCTTGCAAACCGAAGATTTGTTGATGAAGGTACAGTTCTACGCTGAAAGAAACCGGCAGGATTCAGTTTCATATTTTCTCAGTCAGACTGAACCCCACTTGAACCATCACAATCCCGGGTATTTTGAGGCAATGTATAATGGTTTAAAAGGGGATTTATACTTTGGAAACAAAGCGTTTTCGGAAGCATTGGCGTTTTATCAGAAAGCAGATTCGATTGAATCGAAACTGAACAATCCTTTTTTAGGAGCTGAAATTCACAAAAGATTTACAGCAAGTTATTTAGCTATAGACAGCATTGCCCAATACCAGCAGGGCAATGAATGGGTCAAACAATTAATTAACGAATCATCCGGAATTGAAAACAAAGCTTCAAATCAAGCTTACATACTGATGACCAAATCGTTTGATGAAACATTTCAGCAAAAAGAAAAAACTTATTCAACGATTTTTGCTTTATTAGGTGCTTTAGCAGCTTTGGGGGTTGTTTTGAAAATAATTTTCGGCATTCGAAACAGAAACAAAGAAAAAACCCTGACCCAAATGTTGAATTATCTGAAAAACCATGAAGCAAAAATTCCGGAAACTGAGCCCGAAACCTCAGAAAAAGAAGCTGCTTCCAAATCAGGTAATCTGCTGAAAGAAAGCGAAGAACAAATTCTTTCGGGGTTGAGTAAATTTGAGAAATCCACACGATTTACACAGAAAGATATGTCCCTCGGGAAATTGGCAGCCCGCCTCAGCACCAATACCAAATACCTGTCCGAAGTCATCAACCGGCACAAAGGAAAAAACTTCAACGCTTACATCAATGAGCTGAGAGTCAATTATATCATTTGGAAATTGAAATCAAATTCCGCTTATCTACACTACAAAGTCAGCTATCTGGCAGATGAATGCGGATTTTCTTCACACAGTTCCTTTGCTACTGTCTTTAAATCCATTGTTGGCGTTTCCCCCAGTGTTTTCATCGATTTGATCAAAGAAGAAAGTGAAAAAGAAATGGTATGAACTATTTAAAACCTACATATCATCTGTGCATTTTCGCACTTGCCGTTTTGCTAAACAGCCAATTGGTTTGGGGACAGAACAAAGACAGCCTGCTGCATGTGGCGATGCTCAGCGTCTATGACCAACCTGAAAAAACAATTGAAATCGGAAATCTATTGTTGGAAGAATACCGGTCTCAACCCGAAATACAAATTCAGGTTTTACAAATTATGACCAATGCCTATTCGTCCATCCGGGATTATGATAAATCCTTGGAAAGCATCTTACAAGCCAAGGATATCAGTCAAAAATTAGATAACCCAATTTTGCAATACCAGGTTTTAGTGAAAATCGCCAACCAATATCATTCGTTGGGCGTGAACACCAAAGCTTTGGAAATTCTGGAAGAAGCTGACCGGGTGATAGCACCAGTGCCGATGACGGACTCACTGCGTTTTGGGGTGGGAAGTAATTACGCAATCCGGGGTTTCATTTACCGTGATCAACTGAGCTGCGATATTGCGATTGATTACCTGAACAAAGCCTACGCTTTTTACGCATCCGGCACGGATTCTGCCAAAGTTCACACCAATCAGAGCGTGGTTTTGTACAACAAAGGAAATTGCTTTATCACGCTGAATCAGTTGGATTCGGCCAAAGTAAATTTCAAAAAATCCGAGAATTTCGCTGTGCGGGTCAAGGCCAATAGCCTGAGAGCCTATTCACTCAAAGGCTTGGCAGAAGTTTATACTTTGGAATCCAATTATCCGGAAGCAATCAATGTGCTGACAACGGCGGAAGAAGAGGCGAAAAGCGTAGGGGATTTGATTTTGAACCGGGCGATTTATCAGGGATTGGCGGACAATAATCTGGCTTTAAACAACTGGAAGGAATTTCAGGATTACAACAAAAAATTCATTCAAGCCAGCAATGCCATCAAGCAAAATGAAAGACAAACCATCAACAAATTGCTCGAACAATCTCATGATGAAGCCAACCAGCAAACCAAAATCATGACCCGATATTACGGAATCGGGATTTTTGGCCTGTCATTGATATTAATCGGTTTGCTTGTTTGGATAATCCGAGAGGAAATACAATTTCAAAAACGTTACAAAAAATTAAAATCTGAAATCCGTTTTTAAGGTAATATCGTGACTAAAATTTCAAGCAGTTGCACACATCATTTATTGAAAATTTCTTTCATAAAAACACCAATCTGCCCCCTTTGCTATGTCAGATCGCTCCAGTAAACCCAACGGAGGCAGGTTTGTTTTTTTAAATGCCTAAAATCATAATAATCAATTGCTTATGTCTTCACAAGGTGTTTTAAAATTCATGAATTTTAAAACACCAAATAGTATAAGGTATAAAAAGAACCTTGGAATTTCTTTTTAATATTGTCTGCGAAAAAAAATAAAATAACTAAAAGATGAATGACAATTATTTATTGAAATCCAAAGTACTTCTGATCGGCTTAGGGCTGTTTTTGGGGGGCTTGGTTTCTGCACAAGTAGAATTAAAACAATCCACTGAATTCGGTTCAGCCATTATGGGTATTAACAGCAATGGGCATGGTATCCACATGTTCGGATACTATGATTTTGAGCCCAATACCTCGTCTTTTCCAGAAGAAGGTGTAGGAGGTACCTCGGGAATCAACGACAGTGAACAAATTTTGGGATTATATGACGGCGACGGTTCCGGAGAATATTCAGGTGCCATCAGGACAGATGGGGTTTGGACTGCTTTCCCGGCTTCCGTTCCATTGACAATGGACGATACTTTTTATGCAATTTCCAATAATGGTATTTGGGTAGCCGGTCAAACAGGCTGGGATGCTTCCACAGATACCGCATGGGGCTTTTTATACAACACCCAAACAGAAGAATTCACTTTGCTTGAAAGTGATTTGTACGAATACGGTGCTGCATACGGGGTTAATAACAATGGAGTTGCCGTAGGTTGGGTAGATGATTTGCCAACCGGAACGTTGAGAATGCCTGCGATTTTTATGCCGAATGGGGATATCATTGTGATCCAGGAAACGGTAGGGGAAGCAAGTGGTATCAATGATGTTGGTCAGGTAGTAGGTTCAATCGGTGGTTCACCCTTTATTTATGATATGGTGACTGAAGAACTGCAAATACTCGATTATCCAAGTGATTTCTTCGGTGTGTCATTGACAGACATCTCTGAAACCGGCGTGGTTATCGGTTATGGAGAATTGCCGGGCTTTTCCAGAAAACCGGTTTTGTATCATCCAATAATTGGTCAGCAGGTTCAATTGCTTTCTGATGTTCTGACACAATTCGGTATAGATGCCTCTTCTTTGACCGGAACTGCATATAAGATTTCAAGAGACGGTAATTATATTGGTGGATTTACTGACGGGCCTGCTTTCATGGCCATGGGATGGGCAGTGAATTTTGATGACAGTTTGTTGATTGAATCCGAATGCACTTTGGTATGTCCGAGCAATATAGAAGTTACGGCCGAAATGGGGGAAACTTCTGTGGTTGTGGATTATGAACTCACTTATTCGTGTGAAGAAGAGGAGCCAGATGGATTAGAAGTGGTTCTGGTCAATGGACTTCCATCGGGTTCAGCGTTCCCATTGGGTACAACTACTGTGTATCACGAATTGAGAACTGCAGACGGAGAAGTGATGAGTGCGTGCAGTTTTACTATAAAAGTAAATGATGTTTATTGTACTTCAAATTTTGATAGTGCGGTAGAACCTATTACGCATGTAAGTTTTGAAGAAATTGATAATACATCAACAGATGCATCTTTTGCACCGAAAACGGAGTATTTCCTTGACTTGATTGCAAATGTGGAGCAAGGAGGGGCTTATCCGATTACTGTTGAAGGATATACCGGCGGATCTTTTGTAAATTATGTAAATGCATTTATTGACTGGAACCAAAATGGTGAATTTGAAGCAAATGAACTTTATTACATAGGTGCATTATATAATTCAACAGGTAGTGATGGGCAGCAGGTGATTGCAGATATACAGGTTCCGGTTGATGCCGAGCTGGGTGCTACGCGAATGCGTGTACTCAAAAACTGGGGAGAAAACCCGGTGAATGCCTGCGGTCAATACAGTTACGGACAATCTGAAGAATATACCATTCAGGTAAATGTGGGCAGCGGTGGCCCTGAAGTGGATACATGTTCAAAATCTACTCCCAACTCGAATTTTGACAGTGCTTTGGGCCCCGTTGACCAGTATATTTTTGCCAACGACTTTGTGGTACCGGCAGCCGAAGAATTTACAGCGGATCAGGTGAAAGTTGTATTCTGGCTTGAACCGGGTACAAGCATCAGTTCAGCGGATATTTATTTTTATCAAGATTCAGGTGCAGGACCAGGCGAAGAAATCACGCATGAGTTTACTTTGACACCATCATCCATCGAAAATATCGGTGGAAACTTCAGCTTGATTGCTTATGAATACACCTTCGATATAACACCTGTAACCATGACCGGTGCAGGAACGGAGGACGCGGTTTATTGGGTAGGCATACAAGTAGTCTCCGATTCTTCCATTGTTTATTGGGGTGCGGTTGCAGAATTGGATACACCGAATGAACAATACATTTTTGACCCGGATGAATTAATCTGGGTAACCAATACATCTGTATTTGAATATGCTTCAGACGGCATTATGTCAGTTTTGGGTGATTGCGAGGAATTGGGATTGATTGATTATGCATCAGCATTTGATTTCACCTATTACCCGAACCCCGTGAACGATGTATTGAACATTCATTCCAAAATAGGAATTCAGTCCGTGTCAGCATATAATTTGGCCGGTCAAAGCATCATGAATTTGAATGGCACAAAAATCAACCATGGTCAGATTGACGTAACTTCACTTCCACAAGGGGTTTATGTTTTCAGAACTGTGTTGGAAAATGGTCAGGTTGAGACTTTTAAAATTGTGAAAAAATAACGGCAAATAATTGATACACACCGCATAAACTGCGAAAAACTATTTGTGAGAGCCTCCCGTTTTCCGGGGGGCTTTTTGTGTTGAATCGTTAAATGTTTCGTTAAGTTATGACTTTTGTTAGGTCATTTTTTTGTTTTCATTAAGATATTTTCTACTTTTATCGACTAAAATTATCCGCCTGATATCGGATATTAAATTTAAATTAACACAAATACAACATTTTATGAAAAAAGTTTACCCGAAAGCCGGGTCATGTGGAAGTCCACCTACCTGGCTGAAGTGTTGGAAAAAAATGCTATTTTTTTCCGTTTCGATGCTTTTGATGGCGCAATTTTCTTTTGCGCGATCCGTGTTCCAAACAAAGTATGACAATACAGGTTTTACCACCTACAATGTCGAAACTTCATGGAACTTGCTGAGTTTGCAAAACATTTTGGCGACGCCAAATAACCTGACCGGATTATTTGGTCAGACTGCAAACATGAACACCTTTGCACCAATGATTGCCGGCGAGACCTGCGATGATCCTATCATAATTAATGCATTGCCTTTTGATGACGCAGGCAATACAGCAGACTATGGTGACAATATTGACTATACATCAACTACTTTCCCACCCTTATCACCTGATGTTATAGGAACTGGTACGGTCTCTAGTAATCACTATTATATGGGGGGTGATGATGTAGTTTATGCATATACGCCAACGGCTGATGGTATGATAAGTGTATCCGCAAATCTACCGGCTTGGAGTGGACTTTTTGCATTTACGGGATGCGCATTTGATTCTACAGTTGGCTATCACACATCAAGTAGTGCAGGAACTCGAACGATTAGTGGATTGATGGTGACCGCCGGGGAAACTTATTACTTTGTAATATCTTCTTGGCCTTCACCGCAAAGTATTGCTTACACCATTCAGATTGAAGAAGTTATTCCGTGTGAAGGCACGCCGAATGGCGGGACTGCAACGGTTACCCCAACCTCCGGTCCAAGCGGAACAGTAGCTGCCTTTTCAGTTACAGGTCAAAGTAACGATGTAGGGATAACCTATGATTGGGAATATTCCGTTGACGGAGGTGAATGGCAAAGTACCGGTGCTAATGCAGCTAATGTGAATTTGACAATCACGGGGGATCATGGTACTGTCTTTACGGTACGCTATGCCGCTACTTGTGCGCCTTCCGGTGAAACCGGTTATTCCAATGAAGTTACCTTTACAGTGGACAATGCCGGATGTATTCCAAATATTACTAATGTTGAACCAATTACCAGGGTTCTACTCACTGATGAAGACACGAATACTTTGATAGACAACTCTTCTTCTGCATCCTCATCCAGCCCTAATTATGAGGACTATACAGCGGTTGAAGCAAACGTTATACAGGGAATGGATTATACAATAACCTTAGAGGGTTATACAGGAGGTAACTACACCAATTTCTTTACCGTATGGGTGGACTGGAATCAGGATGGAGCTTTCAGCAATTCTGAGATTACACCGATTGGTTCTATTGTGAATTCTACCGGAACTGACGGGAAGCAAGCAATAGGAACCTTAAGTGTTCCGGCGGATGCTTTGGTGGGTTCAACTACAATGCGGATAATTAAAAATTATAATGCATCTCCGACTAATCCATGTGGTCCATATTCTTTTGGACAAACAGAGGATTATACAGTGAATATTATTAATGGTGGCGTTGAACCCATAGAATATTGTATCCCTGAAGGAACAAACGTAAACCGTTACATTAGTAATTTCTCAACCGCAGATGGTTCAGAAAATATCAGCAATATGGATAGCGGATTCTCTGATGGTGGATATGGTGATTTCTATGACACTATGGGGGTAACACAGATTCGAGGAGTGTCTG